>JACXUY010000184.1 GCA_014763665.1 Gammaproteobacteria bacterium | reverse complement strand
GATACCAAGGGTTGCAGGTCAGGGTAATCTCGTTCAGCGGCACCTCGGGCGTCAGTTCATCCTGCAAGCCGTAGGCATCGATAAAAATGCGGTTGTTCTTTTCCTCCAGCTGCTGCATCTCCAGCGTCATCTCCCGCCAGTGGGCGCGGAGCTTCTGGTAGGTTGCCTTCAGGGTTGGCTGGTGGTAGTCGGGATTCAGGAGCGGCGAGTTGGTAAAGTCCCAGGAGGTTTCGTAGGAATCCCAGTCATTTTTTGATAACGAAACTAACATTGATGCGTTATTAGAAGCGCTTGGGTCTACTTCGAGAACAGGAATCTTCGCAACATCGCCCACCTGAAAATGGAATGATGCATTGATAAGCGATAGCAGATAGTCAAAAAGCTGTGTATTGCTGTAGGCAAGCAATACCATTTGCTTGTTTCTCGGTGGATAGAAACAGTGACCAGAAATATCGTGAAATGTGTCGTCAGGCGCATATCTGGCGTTAAATGGTCCAGACGTAAGATCCGTCCATGTGCATTTTGCCTCTTTGAGCTTTGTCTCTGGCAGAACTGTAGCGTTTGGCTGCTGCTTTATAAACTGAGGGCTCTTGTTATACCTCAAGAGGTAGTCAAGATTGCCATACCACCTCCTAAAGGCTCCCCCTTTAAGATATTTGATCCATTTTGGAGGCATCTCTTCATCTTTGAATTCATGAAATGAGACCTCGGGCCAGAGTCGCAAATACTTGTCGTTGTTTGACGTTTGCATGCCGACTTTTGGAAAACCAACGTCGCCAAATGGAGTTCCTTGCGCAAAAGCGTTCCTAACTTTTTCACTGATCCAATATGCAATTGGGCGGCCAGGTATTGTGTCAAAATCGTCCGACGAAGCTAAGTAAGGTCGGCCCTTTAATTCTTTTAGCCGATTTGACTTTTCTTGTTCATCCTCTCCATCAACGAGCCGAAGATATGTTCCTTTATATTCTCTGTCAGCAATATTCTTACAGATGAAAGCCGTTGTAGAAACCACTTCGCCACCGATTGAATCAAAGGCACGAGCGCCAAGATGCGCCATACTCACTATGGAGCTGTTGGATAAAATATTCGACCTTAGATTCTCGAATGTAGAAAGAAACATCCACGACTGCATTGTGATCATAGCGACGTATGCGGAATCTTTTGCTAAGCCCACATTTCGTTCGATAAACATTGCAAACAGGTCAGTCTTGCTTCTTTGGTAGCTGTCCTTTGCTAATACCTGCAAACGACCATTCATGCTGCGCTTGCCCATATACGGCGGATTGGCAATCACAACATGATATTTCGGGCTCAGGTAATCGGCCTGCCGCAGGGCTTGCAGCACCTTCTGATGTGTCATGCTGATAAACAACTGCCCGGAGACGTTCTTTGACTCCAGAATCCTGAGCATGCCGTCCACGT
>JACXUY010000069.1 GCA_014763665.1 Gammaproteobacteria bacterium | reverse complement strand
CTTGCGCACAGCAGGTTATGACAAGCCCTTTGCTGATGTTGCTAGCGGTACCAGAGCTTATTTAGACTGGTTGAGCGAGCAGGGTTTGTAAGTCATGCCTCATTCAACGCAGTATTGCCTGTGTCTATTTTCAGCGAGCAAGGATCAGCGTCGTTATTTTGATCGATTGAGTCATCAGTTGTCACAAGAGTTGAATGTGACTAGTTGGTGGTATAAAGATTTGCCAAAAGCAGTGTCAGTACCTATAGCGAATGCGGATGAGTTAGCGGCACCTATTGTGGCTCAATGGCTAAGACGCAAACAATCAACTCGTTTTGGTCGAAGTAAGCCAGGTTGGTGGTGGCAATTGGTAGCACTTTGGCAAGGTTGGCAGGCAGTTCGTTTGTTACGCAAGTACACAGGATTAATCTCAAACAGCGATTGTAGTCATGTGGGTGTGTGGAATGGCAAAAAGTTTCGTCAAGCCCTATTCGTCATAGCGGCTAAGCAATTGGGTAAATCCGTTTTATTTTTTGAAACCGGTCCTTTACCAGGCTATTCAATGGTGGATAGTCAAGGGGTGAATGCGTGTAGCAGCATACCCAAATCGGCAGATTTTTATCAAGCTTGGGCACAGCAGCATTCGTTGATGGCGCAAGCCGCTCCAGCGCAAACTATGCAACAGGTGTTTATTCCGTTTCAAGTGGTAGAAGACAGTAATATTTACTTACATTCTCCTTGGATTCAAGATATGCATCACTTTTTCAATGAAGTGAAAGCGTTGGCGCGATCTTATCCAACTATTCAGTTTGTGTTCAAGCAACACCCAAAATGCTCAGAAAAGTACGATGACTTGATGGCTATTTGCTTACCCAATATGCGTTTTGAAAACACATTGCCTTCTACCAAGCTGATTGCTGAGAGTCAGGCGGTCATCACCATTAATTCGACTGTGGGTATGGAAGCTCTTTTGCAATATAAACCGCTGCTAGTACTTGGCGAAGCGCTATACGATTTTGCGCCGCTGACGCTGCCTGTTCGTGATTCAGTGGCATTTCATTCCGCTTTTGCGCAGGTGATTGATGGTTGGCGTGCTCCATCATTATTAACGAAAGCTTTTGTTCATTACCTCGAAACAGAATATGCTGTTCCCGGTGATGCCATGAAGTTGGCAGATGAATCGCATTTTGATGCCATGACACGCAAAGTGTTATCACTCATATGACTAATAAGCGATTATATTTGCCATCAACACCGTTAAATCTGTTGTTGTCTGTTGCTATGGCGCTGCAAGCACCTAAATCGGTGCAAGCGAAGCTGATTTATATTGATCAGCGAGAGGTTAAACACAATCGTTTTCTAGAGACTCTACGTAACTGGTCAGGCAGTCCCTTTGTGCAGGCAGATGTACTTTCGGGTGCCGCTAAGGGATTGGCAAAATTGACTGAACGTCGTGCAAACTTTGCTTGGTTAACCAAGTACTTGTGGGACTGGATGCCAGCAGAGGTGGTGGTAGGTAGTGATCGCCGCATCGAGTTCCAATATGTGATGTCGCTACTAGAGCAACATCAGCCCGCACAAGGTATTTATCTTGACGATGGTCTTTATTCTTATGCCGGAAAACCCACCACATGGTTTAAGAGTAAATTGAGTCAGTGGTTGCATCGGGTTATCTATGGTGATTGGTGGCAAGAACCGGAGACAGTGGGCGCTTCGCCTTGGATTAAACAAGCGTGGTTATTTCAACCAGCGCAAGCAATAAGCCCACTGCAGCAAAAAAAGTTACAACGCATTGAACCGGAATGGTTAATGACTCCAGTAATGCGAGACTTTTCGCAAGCATTATGGAGGGCATTTAGCAGGCAAACTGAGCTGCCCGATTGTGATGTATTATTGCTACTACCGCATCCTAACAATGTGCTTAAGATGCCGGGTTATGAGCCTGCCGTGCGTCGGCGCTTAACTCAGTGGCTAGATCAAGGTAAGCGTGTGGCGATTAAGTATCACCCTAGGGTAGGAGATGAAGACCCTTGGCAATTGTCTGTTAAAACTGGGGTAACCTTGTTACCTTCGGCTCTACCGACGGAAGTGGTTTATTTGTTATTGCCCAGTGGCGTTACCATTGCCGCCGACGTGGGTACGGCGGTGCTCACCGCACATTGGTTGAGACCAGACTTGTCTTTGCAAGTAGAATTGAATAATGAAGATGGCTTTCAAGCGCGATTTCTACCTATTATGAGACGTTTAGGCATTCCTATTATGGAGAATAAGGAGAAAAACCATGCGGCATAGTTTGGGTTGGCTGACTCGATTAACGCAGCCGAAAGATTCGGCGCGGTTGGTCATGTCGATTCTTTGCCGTAATGAGGTGGATATTATTGAAGCCAATATTCGAACACACGCTAAGCTTGGTGTCGATGCCTTTGTTGTCATGGACAATGGTTCCACAGACGGCACAAGAGAATTGCTAGAAAGTCTGTCGCGTGAATTCGATTTAACTATCATTGATCAGCCTGAGCAGACTTACCAACAGGCTAAATGGATGCTGCAGCTAGCACATTATGCACGCGATAAGTTGGGTGCTCAATGGGTGATTAGTAACGATGCGGACGAGTTTTGGTTGCCAGAGTCGGGAGATATCAAGTCCTTGTTGTCAATGCAAGATTCGGTGGTAACGGTGGCACGGAGTAACATGATCTTAGATGAGCGCGCTTTATCTGACAGTTATCAGTTTACACAAGCACGTTGGCGAGTCAATTACCCGATTTGTTATCAAAAGCAAGCCCAACTTGGGGATGCAAACTTATCGATGTTGTTAGCGCCGATTAGTCCTAAGGTGATCGTCAATCCTTATGGATTGATTAAGCTCAGTGGCGGCAATCATCGAGCCAAGCATTGGTTTAAGTTGGTGACTAAACGTGATTTACCGACGCTTAGGGTCTATCATTTTCCCATTCGCAGTTGGCAGCAGTTCGAACAAAACATACGGCAAAGAGAGCGCTTGTTAGCACAAGGCGCACGCATGGGCGATCACTACCGTCGTTGGGTTGCTTGCTTGAAAGCAGGTACACTGCGCGAAGAGTTTGAAAAGTTGGTCATTCGCGATCTTGAGTTGTCCGTATTGGCAAGATTTGGCGTGGTGGTTGAAGATCAACGGGCTAATTTAACTTTATTGGCTGCTTAATATGATGCTGGTTTACAGTCGATGGCTATTCTGGGCAATTATGTTATTAGCTCCCTCACTTGTTGCTAACTACTATTTAGGTAAGGATTATTTTCACCTATTATTGTTTCTTGCATTACCTATTGCTATTTGGTTTTCTTGGTCGCGTAATGAACATACCCATAAAGTTTATCAGAACTTTAAAATGAGTTATAACGAGTCACTGGTTCGCTGGGGTGTTTTATTATTCATAGTTTCTATATTGCCCAGTTATTTTTTACAAGATACAACAGGCTTATCTCGATACGCTCCTGCTGTTGAAGTAAGGTTGATGTATCTTTTACCACTGTTTTTTGTTCCCGTTATTTGGTTATCGACTGTTCAATTTAGTTTGAAGCATCTGTGGTTAATTATTTCTGTTGCTACTTTGATTGTGATCATTGTGACAGCTTATGATATTCACACAGGTGCAGATCGTTATCAACGATTGCACGGACATCCTATTCCATTTGGCAATTTAAGTTTACTGTTAGGTGTTTGGTTACTGGTGGGAGTTTTTTTCTTTTCCCAAAATTGGCTTCATTGGCAACGTATCTTGTTTTTTTGTTTGGGAGTAGGAGGATTGTTTGTCAGCACCTATTCTGGTACACGTGGTGGTTGGATTGCTTTACCAATGATTATGTTGTTGCTGTGGAAGTGGAAGATACTATCAGTACGATATTTATTAATGCTAGCGTTATTTGTGGTGTTTGGCGTTGTTGCTGTCCTTAGTTTTGAAAATGCTGTTTCTTTACGTTTGTTGTCTGCTGTAAACGAGTTTCAACAACTATGGATTACGGGCGGCACTTTTGATGGTGGTTCCATAGGATCTCGTTTAGCTATGTGGAAAGTGGCATGGCAAGCTTTTCTTTCATCTCCTTGGTGGGGTATAGGTATTGGAGAATTTTATTCCTTTAAGATGCAATTGGTTGAGTCTGGATCATTAGGAGTGCACTTGGCTTCTTTCAAGCATGCTCACAGTGAGTATTTTTCAATATTGTCAAATCAAGGGGTGCTTGGTGTGCTTGTTCTTGGTTTATGGTTTATGTGGTTGTGGAGGATCTTCTTAAGAGCAAGTCAATCAATAAATTCAGAGCATCGCGTAGTTGGTGTTTTGGGTGGTGTTATGTTGGTTGCTTATCTTGATTTTTGCCTATCAGAATCTATGTTAACATCACAAGTTGGCGGTGTTTTTTTTATGTTAATAATTACGCTGTTGCTACATTTAATTGATGACTCTCCGAACAGTGATCCCCATGCTCAATAAATCTCCTCTTTCAGGCATACCCCGTATTAAGCAAGCCTTTTTCAATTCTTTAAAAGGCTTGGCTTCGGTTTGGCAAACGGAAGAAGCATTTCGTCAAGAAGTGTGGCTCTTTGTGCCTTTGGGGGTGCTAACATTCTGGTTGTCAGTAACATCACTAGAACAAGTGGCATTGATTGGTTCGCTGTTATTGGTGTTGCTCATGGAGCTAGTGAACACGGCACTGGAGTATGTGGTAGATCGGATTAGTGTTGAGCACCATCCCTTGTCTGGCAGCATTAAAGATATCGGTTCTGCTTTGGTTTTGTTATCAAGCGTTTTTGCGTTATTAGTGTGGGGAGTGGTGTTATGGCCCTAAAACAGTCATATAAGATTGCAGTTGCCGGCACAGGCTATGTGGGACTATCACTGGCGGTATTATTAGCACAGCACAATCAAGTTATTGCTTTGGATATTGATCAACATAAGGTCGATAAGATTAATCTAGGCATTTCTCCAATTGTCGATACGGATATTGAGCATTTTTTACATCACAAAACACTATCGCTGGTAGCTACAACCGATAAACAACAAGCCTATGAGCAGGCAGATTTTGTTGTTATTGCAACGCCAACTGATTACGACATTCATACCAATACGTTTAATACGGCTTCTGTAGAAGCAGTCATTGCTGATGTGTTAACTATTAATCCAACGGCGACGCTGGTGATTAAATCTACCATCCCTGTTGGTTTTACCGAACAAGCGCGCGTTCGGTTTCAGACAAAGCGATTATTTTTTTCACCCGAATTTTTACGAGAAGGAAAAGCATTGCATGATAATCTCTATCCATCACGTATTGTTGTGGGTGACAATAGCGAAGCAGCGCACGCCTTTGCGCAATTATTAGTGCAGGGAGCACTCAAGTCAGATATTTCTTTGCTGTTTACACACAGCACTGAGGCAGAGGCAATTAAACTCTTCGCCAATACTTACCTGGCAATGCGCGTGGCATATTTCAACGAGTTAGATACCTACGCGCAAACACATGGTTTAGACACGCGACAAATTATTGAAGGCGTTTGTTTAGATCCGCGTATTGGTAATTATTATAATAATCCGAGTTTTGGTTATGGTGGCTATTGTTTGCCTAAAGATACGAAGCAATTATTGGCGAATTTTGCCAATGTGCCACAAAATATAATCCAGGCGATTGTACAAGCCAATAGCACACGTAAAGATTTTATAGCTGATACGGTAATTGCACGTAATCCCAAAGTTGTCGGTATCTATCGGTTGGTGATGAAGCAAGGCAGTGATAATTTCCGTGCCAGTGCCATTCAAGGTATTATGAAGCGAATAAAAGCGAAAGGTATTGAAGTGATTGTTTACGAGCCGGTGTTAACCGAAGCTGAGTTCTATCGATCTCGTGTAGTGAATGACTTGATTGCATTCAAGCAGCAAGCGGATATTATTTTAGCGAATCGTATGACGGATGCGATAAACGATGTGGCTGATAAGGTTTATACGCGCGACTTGTTTGGACAAGACTAGCGAGTGTTAAGCTCAAGATCAAAATCTTTGCCATAAACGATTCTAGCGCTAGGTATAAATTGGCTATCGGCAAGACTTTCCTGCGGACCTTGTTGCGGATACTGCCATCCTAGCAGTTGACTGAGCAATTGATCGAAGTGATCTAATTTCCAAGCTTGGTGTTTCGCTTGCGCTAACTGGATGAATCGCACGGTTTGTTGTGTTTTCATGCCGTCATTGCCCCAAACGATAAAAGGGATGCTGAACATACGCGGCGTGAGACTTTCGGGGCCATGTCCTTTAAAGTCCTTGGTGTCGTAGACTTCTTCGCCATGATCAGAAAAATAGACCAGACCTGTCGGCTGTGTTTGACGGTGAGCAAGACTGAGTATTTCATTCAGCACATAAGCGGTGTACAAAATTGAATTGTCATAAGCATTGATACTGTTACGTTGGCGAGTGCTTAATTCCGTTTGGTAAGGGCGCGGTGGCTGATCAGTAAATTGTGCAAATTTTGCAGGGTAACGCTTTTCGTACTGTAAGTGACTGCCCATCAGGTGCACGACAATCAATTTCTGTGGTGCTGGGTGAGCTAAAGCTTGTTCGATGGCTAGTAACAGCAATTCATCGAGTGTATTAGCAATACCAGCAGGATCATTACTGACGTAGTATTCATGTTTCGCTTGACGTGCGATGGCAGTGGTTGTGCCCCTTAGCGGTTGCTGATTCGAAAGCCAGAATGTTTCCATGCCAGTAAGATTGGCTAGGTCGATGATGCTCAGTGATTGCAGGGGATCCTGTCCGTCGCGAACATTGGCTAGCGTTAGCGCATAACGAAGCGAGGGTTGAGATTGCACATGACTGCTGATGACATTATTCAGTATCACAAATTCGTTTTGTCGTTGACGCAGATTGGGCGTGGTGTCGCGCGGATAACCGTAAAGACTTAAGTGCTGGCGTAGCATGGACTCGCCGATGACCACCAACTAAGTTTTAGGTTCTGTATCGCTGAGAAAACGACTTTTATCAAAAGCAGAAACCAAATCTGCGCGTTGTTTGCTTTATTTTGCAACCCCTTCGCTGGCTTTAAGATAGCTGATGGCAGAGCCTGTTACACCGGCTAAGGTATCGTGTGAATTTGTCCTTGGGCGATACGTGTGATCGCTAGCAATAAGAGTAAAATGGCGACAAGTTGCCAGCCTATTCGCCATTTGTTTTTCTTCATCGATTTTATTCTTGACCACAGTATCAAGCCAACACCTAACTATAAGATTAGTGCGAGTGTATTCCAGAAGCTGATATAGGCGATGATGAATTCGCTACGCTCTTGCAGATTGGTGGCAGCAATCGCTTCAAAGGTAGCGGTGCTAAAAATCCCTTTAAAAGAAATGGCGTAAACCAGGTCAAGGCTACCAATCAGCAACAAGGGTAATAGAGTAAGGCGAATATCAAAACGATGAGCAACACTCAATATTAAACCTGTAATAATGACTGTCCAAGCAATGCGTGTATTGAGTGCAGACTCATGAATGTCACTGACCACAAAGAAAGCAACAAACCATGGCATCAATAGCGCAAAACTAACAAACCAAAAAGGGTGTAAAAAGCATGATTCATGTGTGGAAAATCGCATCAAGTTATTTCATATCGTAAATTTGCAGTACACCAACAACGCTTTCTTTATCCGTTACGACAAGGGAATAGATTTTGGTGCGATGCATGAGTGCCTCGGCATCGGCAAAGCGTTCGTTGACATCAATG
>JACXUY010000068.1 GCA_014763665.1 Gammaproteobacteria bacterium | reverse complement strand
AACCTCTTGTCTGGCTCAGCGGATACGTCTAAGTATAAACAGACTCAGAATGAGCTTCAGGAAGTGAAGGAGGCGTTAATTACTTACTTTATTCAAAATCGCGGAGTACTGCCATGCCCAGATATTCACAACGACGTTACTAATGCTTCCTATGGTCAAGCTGACTACAACTCAGGTAGTGCAAATGCCGGTGGTGTTTGTACGAATTATGAAGGTTGGTTACCACATACTACGTTAGGAATAGGTGGTGGCGGTGATGCATGGGGTGAACGTTATAAATATGTCGTCAGCCGTGCCTTTACTGCGCCGCCTGTAACTCCTCCTAATACCAACCCTAACCTTTGTTCGGGAAATTTTAGTCGTGATCCATTAATTGGTTCATGGTGGCGCATTTCAGTCTACGATTTAGTTAACGATGTTACTGTTGCTCCAGTTCAGCCTGCTTCGGGATCAATGTTAGGAGATTGGGCTGCTTTTGCACTGATTTCTACTGGGAAAAATGGTAGGCAAGCGAATGCAAATATTACGGCTACCTCTGTTGGTGCTTTTCAAGGTTGTAATACATTGAATCCACGTGAACAATATCATTGTATTGCCACAACTCCTAGGCACTCAAATGAGTGATGGCACAACCATCACTTTTGATGATATGGTGGTTTGGGTAGGCGATTACCAACTGATTAGTCAGTTGAGAAAAGCTGGGGGGTGTAATTGATTTTTTTGTTTTGCGTACTGATTTAGTGACAAGATGTCTTAAAGCTTTTATGAGCACTTGCAAAACATAAGGCTTCTGCTATAATATAACCTATCGATTCCCTGATAGCTCAGTCGGTAGAGCGACGGACTGTTAATCCGCAGGTCCCTGGTTCGAGTCCAGGTCGGGGAGCCAAATTTAGCTTGTTTTTTATGATAAGCGCTATAAAAAGCCATCGTTTATTCGATGGCTTTTTTGTTTGTTAAGGATGCCCCTTATCCGATTGTTTAAGCTTTATATAAGCAATGGCGACGGTGAGCGCATCGGTATAAGCGTCGTGTGCGCCTAAGTTAGGAACATTTAGCGCCGTGCAAATACTGCTTAACCTCAGATCTAGCCGTTTTTGTGGAATCAGACCAATTTTTTGGTCGTAATAAATTGCTGATAATTCCAGCTGTTGATTGGGTAGTTTAATACCTAACCAAGGCTGCACCACTCGGTTAATCAGCGCCATGTCAAATTCTAGGTAGTAGCCAAGAATAGGGCTACTGCCGATAAAAGCCAAGAGTTGTTTCATAGCTTCAATCGGTTCAAGTCCATCTTCCACATCGCAATTTCTTAATTGATGCACTTTAATGGCTTCGGCTTCAATGCGCTTGTTGGGCTTTAGTTTCAGTTCTAATCGTTCGCTGGTGAGAATTTGATTATCGACAATGCGCACAGCACCAATGCTAATGATTTCGTCTTTATTGGCATCCAATCCGGTTGTTTCACAATCTAAACTTACGACGCCGGCGCGTTGTGGGGGTTCAAATAAGAAGTGATAGTCCGCTTCTGTTAACTGTTTTTTTTGCCAACTGCGGTAAAGGGCGTTAAACCACATAAAAATCACATCAATTGGTTGAGTTTGTAATGATGATTGAGCAGGCTTTTGAACTGATCGACCAGTTTGAAACTGTCTTTTAATAAGTCTTTTTGTAGATGCGAGAGACGGTCAACCATAATTAGGTTGTTGATTTCGGCTTCTTGCTCTAACGCGATGAGTTGTTCATTCAGGCGAAGCTGTTGCATAAAATCAAAGGCTTCAACCAGTTCACTGGCAAAATCACTCGATAGGGTGCGCGTTGCGCCTAGCGCGGTTAACCGCTCATGTGTCGTGGTTGCGGTGATGTTGTGTTCACACATGAGCACACGCGCACCCTGCACGATGGGGAAGAGTCCGCCTTTTTTCAGATCGAGTTGACCTTGTTTATTGGTTTTGAATTGTGAAAATAGCCCTAAAGGGGTTTCAAACTCGAGCACACTTTTAGCAAAATGCCCCATAAAGGCTCGATTACTCGCCACTGCCGACTTAACTTGTTGCAATAAACTTTGCGTTAATTGCGGGTTGCCTGCTGCCGTATCGGCATCGAGCAATATCGACAAGTACATCATGGATTCATTGGTTGCTTGATGCATCCATTCGTGCACTTGGTTCAACAAATCGGCCAAGGATTGTTGCCATAACGGATTAATCATCATGATGTTACCTGGACAATCCGGAAAGCCCAAGTCGGCTAGGGCATCATGTATGGCTTGCGCCCAAAGGCTTACTTGACTCGTTTCAGCATTGTCTTGCCAAATTAGGGCATTATCTTGATCGGTGCGCAGTATTTGTTCTTGTCGACCTTCTGAGCCCATAATGAGTAGTGCATAGTCTAGCGTTGCTAGGGAAACGGGGCGTGTTAGGTGACTGACTTTTCGGAAGAGCGCACGATTGAGTGAACTGACCAATTCGGCAATAAATTTAGGGTTGACACCTTTGTGATGCAGACTGCGAATGAGCGCTGTTAATCCTTGCTGAATGGGCTGTAAGTCATCGAGTGTCTGCGCTTGTTCGAGTTGTTGTCCCATCATGACAGATTGATTGGCGAGTGCTCCCAATAGTGTTTTTTGCGGCAAAATGCCAATGGGATGCTGTTGACGCAGGATAACAATATGACTGAGATTGTGTTCCGTCATGAGTACCAGTGCTTTGAACAAATGATCATCTTGCTGCATCGACACTAACTTGCACTTGGCCAGTTGGCTGAGTAAGGGGTAATGATTAGGTTCATGGTCAGTAAATGCATTGAGCAAATCCGTTGTCGTAACTATGCCGTGTAACTGATCGTTCATCATGACCAAGCCGGCACTGGCTTGATGTGCTCTTAAAGCTTTACTGGCTTGTTGTAGGCTGAATTCATCGTTTAGGCCAACGATAGGCAACAGCGGCACATCGGCTGCGGTGAGCATCATAAAGTTAGCAAAGGCGTCGGTTTGTTCGCGTTGTTGCAATCGCGCGATTTTATCGCGAATACCCGCGCTCCAATAAGCGAAGAATGCTGCGTTTTCTTGACAAAGCACATCGAAAAAGTCGCCTGAAATGCGATAAGCTAGGACTTCTTCTAAGGCGGTAAACCGACCTTCACCACCTTGCAAAAGAATGAGTGCGCCTGCGGTTTCATTAGCGTGAATGATGTCTTTATCTTCATCATTGACTTGCCATTGACCACGACCTTTGAAAACCAATAATAAGCAACGTTCTGTTATTGGTTGGCTACGGATGACCAGTGTTTGTTGTTGATCGAGATAGATCAGATCGCTATGACGAGACAAACGCTCTAATTGGGCGTTGCTCAGTAGATTAAAAGGAGTCACTGATGTCAGTTCTAGTCCGTTCATGCCGTGACTCCTTTAGTATGATTGATATTAAGCTTGACCTTGTTGCTGAGCGGCCATGTCGGCATGAACCTGAGCCATATCCAGTGCTTTGACTTTGCCAATAATTTCGTCTAACTCAGAACCTTGTAATGCACCTGAATGCGCATAAATGACAATGCCTTCACGCATAAAAGCGATGGTTGGAATCGAGCGTACTTGAAATAAGCTTGCTAGTTCTTGTTCTTCGTCGACGTTAACTTTGGTAAAAGCGACTTCGGGGTGACGTTCAGCTGCTGCATCGAAAGTGGGCGCAAAGGATTTGCAAGGACCACACCAAGCCGCCCAAAAGTCAATAATGACCATTTCGTGTGCTTGGATGGTTTCTTCGAATTGGTCGGCTGTTAAGGTTGCAACAGACATAGTTTTTCCTTTTTTGAAAATGGACGCGTTATGCGCCAGTGAGTAATTTGGGGTCCATGAGGCGCGTTAAGGTGTCACGATCCATGTCCGTTAGGCGTAGGGCAACATCAATAATCGGCTCGCCTGTTTTGTAGGCTTCTTTGGCAATTTGCGCGCCTTTTTCGTAGCCCACTACCGAGTTGAGTGCGGTCACTAAAATGGGATTAACGGCCAGCGCTTTCTCTAATTGCTTATGATTCACCGTAAATCCGGCAATGGCTTTATTGGCTAGTAGAGGCATGACATTACTCAGTAGCTGAATGCTTTCTAAGATATTGCGTGCCATCATCGGTAGCATGACATTCAGCTGGAAACTACCCGATTGTCCGCCGATATTAATGGCCACATCGTTACCCATGACTTGTGCGCACACCATGAGCGTTGCTTCGGGAATGACGGGGTTGATTTTACCCGGCATAATGGAGCTGCCTGGCTGTAAGTCGGGTAGGCTGATTTCGGCTAAACCGGCTAGTGGACCAGCGTTCATCCAGCGTAAATCATTGGCGATTTTACTCAGGCTAGCGGCTAAGGTTTTGAGTTGACCAGACAAGGAAACGACGCTGTCTAAGCTTGATAAGGCTTCGAATTTATTGACCGCGCTGGTGAAGGGTAAGGCTAGCAGTTCACTGACGTTTTGAGCAAAACGCACACCAAATTCGGCATGAGCATTGACGCCAGTACCCACAGCTGTACCACCTTGTGCAAGAGCATAGAGTTGCGGCAAGCTATTTTCAATGCGTTGACGGTTATTAGCAATTTGCTGCGCCCAGCCAGACAGTTCTTGTCCCATACGTACTGGCATGGCATCCATTAAGTGGGTGCGACCGGTTTTAACCACATCCTGACAGTCAACAGCTTTGGCCTCGATGGTGCTTTGTAAATGCGCTAATGCAGGCAATAAGGCTTGATGAATTTGCTGAACACAAGCAATGTGAATGGCACTGGGGAAGGTGTCGTTAGAGCTTTGTGCCATATTGACGTGGTCGTTCGGGTGAATACTCAATCCGCTTAGTTGGCTGGCGCGTGTAGCAATCACTTCGTTGACATTCATGTTGCTACTGGTGCCAGAACCCGTTTGGAACACATCAATGGGGAACTGATCGAGCCATTGTCCGTCCATAATTTCTTGCGCCGCTTGGCGAATGGCACTCGCTTGTTCGGCAGAGAGTTTGCCGAGCTGTTCATTGGTGGTGGCGCTGGCGTGTTTGACGCTGGCAATTGCTTGAATCAAGACGCTGGGGAGCGGCTGGAAGCTAATCGGAAAATTGTCGATGGCACGTTGTGTTTGCGCACTGTAAAGGGCGTTGCTCGGTACTTTGACTTCGCCGAGACTGTCTTTTTCGATTCTGAATGACATGGGGCTAACAAGAAGTGATTAATATAATAAGTTAAGTATAGAGGGTTAGCGGTGTGATTGCACTATTCAGCCCAAAAATTTGATGGTAGCAATTACTAAACCAGCAAGAGCAATCGTTTGCAACAGAATGGCTTTGTAAAAGTTGGCGGTCATGCGTTCTTCCATTACGTGCATATCTCTTCGCACTTCCAGAATATCAGCTTTGGTGGCATACTCACCTGCAGCATGAATCTGTACAGCGACTTTTGCTTGAGCCTTCGTTAGCGCAGCGGCTTGCTTTTCATCAAAACCTGCTTCTCGCAAGGTATTATTGAATTCAAAAGTATCAAAAGTAACAGCACTCATCATATTCACCTAGTTTACTTTCATATCATAACACGTTAAAGCGCATTTTCAAGGCAATAAGTGACGCTCAAAACTTCGGATAAACTTTCAATTTTATCCATTAATGCTAACCAGTCTTGTTCTGCATTAACAGAGAGTTCGAGATGGAGACGAATGCTGTTGGCTTGCTCTGCTGGTAAGGCTTGAAAGTGACCAATACGCACCCCTTCTTTGGTTAAACAGGTAACTAAGTCGACCAATAAATTGTCTCGTTCAATAGCGATAATTTCGAGACACAAAGGCGTTTCCGCCGATTGAATGCCGCCCCAGCGCACTTTGAGTAGTCGTTGATGCGTTTGCGCGGGCAGGGCGAGTAGATCGGGACAATCTTGACGATGAATGCGCAAGCCATGTTGACGAGTCAATAACCCAATGATGGGTTCTGGTGGTTGAGGTGCACAGCATTGAGCGATATGAGCAGTGACCTTACCAATGCCGGGAATAAAAATACTGGAATCCTGCGGCTTGGTGTTTTCATTCGTTGAACTACTAATTGGGGATTGTACACGCGGATGTAAATAGTCTTGTACTGCTTTAGACAGTTGTTCGCTACTAATGCGTCCCTGACCTATGGCAATGGCGATGCTTTTATCGCTGCTTTTGTCGTTATTGGCAAAGGTGAAACGTTGCGTTAGGAATTGACCAAATTCATTACCCAAGCGAAAGCGAGATTTTATGCGGTCAAGTTGGGACTTTCCTGTGGTTAGATGAACATCTGCCGCTTGACGATTAAAATAGGCCTTCACCTTGCCACGGGCGCGGCTAGTGGCTAGGAACTTGCCCGACAGCCAGTTGAGGTTGGGCGTACCTTGTTTTTGCGTTAAAATTTCGACGCGATCACCATTAGATAAGGGTTCATCGAGCGGTTTAATAACCCCGTTGACCAAAGCGCCCCGACAACTATGACCCAATTCGGTATGAATGAGATAAGCGACATCCAAGGCTGTTGCACCTTGGGTTAGGCGTAACAAGTCGCCCTTGGGGGTGAGAACAAAAATGTGTTTTCCGGTCAGCTCTTTTTCCCAAGCGTCGAAGCTTTGTGCATCTAATTCACCAGAAAGAGATTGCCGCAGTTGATGCACCAGTTGCGTTAGGCTGGCATCTTGTTGAGCACCTTCTTTATAACGCCAGTGCGCGGCTACGCCTTCTTCGGCCAGTTGATGCATCTGATGGGTTCGAATTTGAATTTCCACAGGCCAGCCATTCTGACCAATAACAATGGTATGAATACTCTGGTAGCCGTTAGCCTTAGGTCGGGCAATATAGTCGTCAAATTCACTGAGTAAGGGTACATAGTGCTGATGTAATAAGCCCAGCACGCGATAGCAATCTTCGATGGAGTGTGTGAGTAGTCTGAGTGCGTGTAAATCGTAAAGTTGTTCAAATGCCAGTGACTTACACTGCATTTTTTTGTAAATGCTGTAAATGTGTTTGGGGCGTCCGGCGATATCGGCACTGATGCCTTCCGCTTTTAACAGCGTGCTGATGTCGCTAATGGTGTGCGCAATAAAGGCTTCTCTTTCCGTGCGTTTACTGGCCAGTGCTTTGGCAATTTGGGCATAGTCCTGTGGATGCGATAAACGAAAGGCAATGTCCTCCATTTCCCATTTCCAAGTCGAAAGGCCTAGTCGATTGGCGAGGGGGGCGTAAACCGATTGGGTTTGCATGGCTAATTGTTGTTGTTCGGCTTCGTCCATGAGTTTGAACAAACGCAACTGAGCCAAATGGGCTGCAAGAGCCGTGAGCAATACCAAAGGTGAAGCGAGTAACGATAACAACATGCGGCGGAAATTCTCCCACTGCTCATTGCTTTCGGGTAGGTGGTCGCTGAGTTGATAGCGTTGCTTTTCCCACTGCAAGAGCTGATGCCGCAAGCGAATGTGGGATTCGTCCGGTTCTTGCCTACACTGCCAAGTCGTTAGCGTTTCGATGAGCAAGGCAGGTGCAGGCAAGCTCTGTAACAAGGGTAGTGCTTGAGCAAAGTCGCTCGGCAAGTTTGGCCAGTGTTTCGGGTTAGGTTCTTGATTCACTGAGCGGGTTAGTCCTGATGCAAGTGGTTGCTTTTAATGTGGCTGAGCAGTCCTTCACTGGCCGCTTGTACCATGTCGAACACCAACTCAAACCCATCAGCGCCACCATAGTAGGGGTCAGGTACTTCTCGATGGTTGATATGGGGCGCAAATGAGAGAAATAAGCTGAGTTTATGCGCCATATCGCGTGGTGCCATTTCTTGCAGTAACGATAGGTTATAGTTGTCCATGGCGATTAAATAATCGTAATGATAAAAATCACCCAAATCGATCTGACGGGCTCGTAAGTCGCTCATATCAATGCCACGCTTGCGTGCGGTTTGCATGGAACGGCTATCGGGAGGATCGCCTACGTGGTAAGCATGCGTGCCCGCTGAATCTATTTCAATCAGTTCGGTTAAGCCGTGTTCTTGCACCAAATTACGGAATACCGCATGAGCAGTAGGGGAGCGGCAGATGTTGCCCATGCAGACGAATAGCGTTTTTATGTGTTTTTGGTTGTTCGTATCTGTTTGATTTGATTGCATTTTTGCTTTTACCTTTCTATACTTGTTCGTGCTTGGCTACAATTATTTGCCGCTGATTTGTAGCCAACTTTTTAGCCAGATTCTAAATCATCATTGCCTTAAGTGGAATAGAAACATGAGTAAAACAAGTATTGAGTTTAACGTAAAGTCTATTGAACGAATCAAGCATACTGGCAAAGATGAGGTAATACGATTC
>JACXUY010000183.1 GCA_014763665.1 Gammaproteobacteria bacterium | reverse complement strand
ATCATGGGTTTTCGAATTAACACTAACATTGCTGCTATGAATGCGCACACAATGGCAAATGTAAACAATCGTAATTTAGACAGTTCACTTTCTAAATTATCTTCAGGTCTGCGTATCAATACTGCTGCAGATGATGCATCTGGGATGGCGATTGCCGATTCTCTTCGTTCACAAGCTTCAGCACTCGGACAAGCGATTGCCAATGCGAATGACGGGATTGGTATGATCCAAACTGCTGATAAGGCGATGGATGAGCAAATTAAAATTTTGGATACCATCAAAGTTAAAGCGACTCAAGCAGCACAAGACGGTCAAACGACGGAGACGCGTCGAGCGTTGCAAGCAGACATTGTAAGACTTACGGAAGAGCTTGATAATATCGCAGGTACTACCTCATTCAACGGTAAACAACTTTTGTCAGGTCAATTTAGCAATGCAACATTCCAAATTGGTGCTTATTCTAATCAAACAGTATCAGCAACAATTGGTGCAACGAGTTCAGATAAAATTGGACATACCCGTTTTGAGACATATGAAGATATTGGAACAGGTTCAGTTACCCTTACTTTTAGTGGTGTGAACGGGGATGCTAACAAGACGATTACGCTTGAAGCGGTAACAATCGGAAGCGGAGCAGGTGAAGGTCTTGGTGTATTGGCTGAGACAATCAATAAAAATAGTAATGCATTGGGTGTACGTGCATCGTACAAAGCATCCGAAACTGGTTCAAATACTGTAACTGCATCAGCGTCAGTTTCGTTTACTCTTAATGGTGTTACAATCGTTGCAAGCAACGTTCAAGCAAACGATAATAGCGGTGCGTTGGTGCAGGCGATTAATGCTGAAAAAGAGACAACCGGTGTTACTGCAGCTGTTGATGCACGTGGACGGTTGGCATTGACAACGTCAGATGGTCGTATGATTAGTGTGTCTGGTTTGGATGGAGTTGGTCATATTGCGAGCGGTAATTATTCAGGTGCATTGACATTGACCAAAGTTGGTGGAGTCGATGTGCGTGTCAGTGGTTTGACCGCAGGGACAACAACGGAAGAGACGATTAGTCTTCGCAATACATTGGATGGATTTACTGCATCTGAGGCGAAAGCGATTGGAGCCTTCTCTGATGGTAATGCATATGGCTATGGTCAAACTCTTGGAGCTGGAGTTACAACGATGGCAGGTGCGATGGCGATGATGGATATTGCTGATACTGCAATCAAGCAACTCGATAGTATCCGAGCAGACCTCGGATCGGTGCAAAACCAAATGGTTGCAACCATCAATAATATCTCCGTAACACAAGTTAACGTTAAAGCGGCAGAATCACAAATTCGTGATGTTGATTTTGCGGCAGAATCGGCGAACTTCTCTAAATACAACATTCTTGCTCAGTCTGGCTCTTATGCTATGTCTCAAGCCAATGCAGTTCAACAGAACGT
>JACXUY010000067.1 GCA_014763665.1 Gammaproteobacteria bacterium | reverse complement strand
CGATATTGCGCCTGATAGAACACCTGTAATTGTCGCTCTTGCAACGCCTGCTTTAGGGCTTGTTCTAAATCCAGCTCATCGTACATTGCCTGCAGCAAGGTGGCATTAAACACCACAGCACGACCTTTACCCAAAGCTTTTGCCTGATACATCGCCAAATCGGCAAAACGCATCAACAAATCAGTCTCTTGCGCATGATCGGGAAAACGAGCAATGCCAATACTGGCATTGAGAGTCTTAGCAGAACCATAATGCTCATTGAGATCAGCAATGCTGGCCAGCAGAAAGCGAATCACCTCCTCCTCTTCTTCTGGGCTGGTATCTGCCAGAATAATGGCAAACTCATCACCGCCTAAGCGCCCAATAGGTGCACCCGCAATGGGAGAATTGGCATCGCATAACTTTTGCGCAAAGCGCCTTAGTAGCTCATCACCAATGGCATGACCTAGGGTATCGTTAAACCATTTGAAGTTGTCTAAATCAAGCAACACCAACGCAACTTGTCTGGATTTGGCTAATGAATCCTGCAAACACTGTTCAAAATAACGGCGGTTGAACAAGTCGGTAACCGTATCATAACGTGCTAAGCGAATTAGCTCTTTATCAGCCTGTTCGTAGGCTACTGTTTTTTCTAACAATTGATTATTCAGTTTTGTCTGCAAGTCCGCTTGAGCTCGACTGCTTTTAATCAATCGCCAAACAACAAACAAAGCGAGCGCCAACAGTAACAAAAAGTAAAAACTGGTTGAATAATAGACAATTTGTGTTAGCGTTTGCGAGTGCTCATCAATACGACGTTTATTGATTTCGCGCTGTTGCGCTACATGCCTATGCAAGGCATCCAATAAGGCCAATGCTTGTTCTTGAACAGGCAAAGCAGACTCTATGTACTCGTGCATAGCCAACTCACGCTCACCTTCCACTAACAAATCCAACAAATAATCTTGTTGCGCTCGGTTCATCGTAGCGAGTTCAAAATGTTGATTTAATAATTTTTTTTCATCATCATCAGCGATACGCACATAGTCCTGCTGATTGGCAATAACGCTAACCGCCTCATCAGTAAAGCGCTGCATAAGTGCGTCGAAGTGAGCATTATCCCGCTGCTTCTGAAACAGCATTTGCGCAATCAACACAGAGCGGTTGCGTGCTGAAATAATTAAATTTTCAATCAGCCCACTTTTAACAATTAATGATTCTGTGATGCGATGTTGTTCAACTTGTTCTTCCAAAAACAACAAATACAGGCTACGCCACAAAATAGCAAACACAATTAATAAGGCAAAAACACCACCGACAAACCAGGCAGTGCGGTAACGTTGAAAATTTAATCGACACCAGGATAAAAGCGACATTATCGCGTACTCAGCACCCGATTGCGACCCGCTGCTTTCGCTTGATACAGCGCATCATCCGCCGCTTTAATCAGTTGCAACTCATTTTCCGTAAAGGCACGCGGGATGGCACTGACCCCCATGCTGGCGGTAATAGGCAAGCGCTTGCCTTTATCATCTGTTAACTGAATATCTTCGATTAAGCGTCGCACACGATCGGCAATCGAAACCCCTGTTTGCAAGTCCGCGCTAGGTAACACCATCAACATCTCTTCGCCACCATAGCGAACAAGAATGTCTTCATCGCGTAACGACTGACGCACAACTTTACTGACTTCAACCAGCACCCTATCCCCCATTAAATGGCCGTAGGTATCGTTAATATTCTTGAAATGATCCAAATCAATCATCACCACCGCCAACGGCGATTGAGTCCGCTGCGCTCGTTGAAACTCTTCACGTAATCGATTCAAGCCAAAACGGCGATTGTAAATATCGGTCAAGGGATCCATCGCTGCCAAATCTTGCAATCGATCATGCGTTTGTGCGTTCGACATCGCCATGCCTAGCCCTTGACCAAACAATTTAATCAGTACTTGGTCGTCATCGCTATAACCCAGAGCGCTTGCCAATACCAAAACACCTTGTGACTTTTCTTTGTAAAGAATTGGAATCACCAGCATCTCTTTGGGGCGAAAACTGGTTAACAAAGCATTCACTTCCACATCTTCTGGCAAACTAATACGCTCTAATCGACCCACGTCCATACAATAAAGCACAAACGGATCTTTAGACAGCTTAGCCGTGTCTAAAATACCCAAATTAGCGACCAAGCTCAAACTCCCCTTGTCCTCAATAAACAAGCAGCCCGCACTCGAATTGGTACGATTGGTCATCATGCGTAAGGCTGCCTCGCCCATTTCTGATAATTCCAAAGAGCTTGATAAGGTATTACTAAGCTCTTTAAGTGTGGTTTCCATATCGTGCGATTTCACCAAGGCACGTAACAGTGCATTGAACGATTGTGCTGAAGCCCCAATTTCATCATTGGAGTTTTCATTAATGAAGCAGGTACGATGTTCACAAGCCTCTGACCAACCTTCCTGTTGAATGGTGTGTTTTAGAACCGATTCAATCCCTCTCATCCGATCTGCCAATAATCGCAGATGGGGACGAACCGTCACATTTACCCAAAAAAAGTTGATGGCACCCATAACAACACCCGCGAACATCGATGCCATAAAAAACTTAGCCGTATAAATATTGCTGGCATCAAAGCCCAACAGTGTCATTAAACTGGGAAATGCTAACCCCATCAACAAGCCAAATACGACCATATAAATCAACAGGTCAGTGAAAATGGCAGAAGTTAGTCTTGGCATATTCATGCGATAATCCTTAAATAAAATTTGACCATCTTTAAGTGTTTTACTTGCATGAGCAATCACTAATTGTGGAATTATGCCTAGTAACAACCCGAACCACAAGCGCGAATTTTTTATTATGGCATTAAATTTACTTGCGCAAAACTACAGTCAAAGCGCATATTCGAGTACAATAGACACTATTATTATAAAAACTATAGAAAACAGTATGCTATCGACTGAATTGCTTTCCCCTGCTGGCTCATTAAAAAGTCTTCGTTATGCCTACGCCTACGGTGCCGATGCCGTTTATGCTGGTCAACCCCGTTATTCTCTGCGCGTGCGCAACAACGAGTTTGATCTAGAAGCCCTAGCCACAGGCATTAACGAGGCTCATACTCAAGGTAAAAAACTTTATGTGGTGGTGAATATTTCACCGCATAACTCAAAATTAAAAACCTTTGTGCAAGACATGAAAGAAGTGATCGACCTCAAACCCGATGCGCTCATTATGTCTGACCCTGGCTTAATTATGATGGTACGTGAAACCTATCCACACATCGACATTCACTTGTCAGTACAGGCCAATGCGGTGAACTGGGCAACGGTCAAGTTCTGGCGTCAACAAGGACTTACCCGCGCCATCCTCTCACGCGAATTGTCGGTGGAGGAAATTGCCGAAATTCGTCAAGCCGTACCCGACATGGAGCTAGAAGTTTTCGTACATGGCGCACTCTGTATTGCTTACTCAGGTCGTTGTTTACTTTCAGGCTATATGAACAAACGCGACCCCAATCAAGGTGCCTGTACTAATGCCTGTCGCTGGAAATACAATGCCCATGAAGCTAAAGAAACCCCAGAAGGCGACCTAGTTACCTTCGATCCTGCAACCCTTAACAGTCAACCGATTGCACTAACGAGTGGCGGTTGTGGTTCAAGTGGTTGCGACAGTTCTGACAGCCTTACCCCGTTAGAAGAACGCACAGCGAAAGATGAAATTTTCCTACTCGAAGAAGCCAATCGCCCTGGCGAACTCATGCCCGCTTTTGAAGATGAGCATGGCACCTACATCATGAACTCGAAAGACTTGCGTGCCATTGAACAAGTACAACGTTTGATTGATATTGGCGTACACTCACTCAAAATCGAAGGACGCACCAAATCGCACTACTATGTGGCACGAACAGCAGCTACCTACCGTGCTGCCATTGATGCCGCTCATGCTGGTAAAGGCTTCGATCCACAATGGCTACGCGAACTCGATGGCTTAGCCAATCGGGGCTATACCGAGGGGTTCTTGCGTCGCCATCGTGCCCCCGAAGACACGCAAAACTACGAAACGGGTAGTAGCGTCATGACACACGAGCAATTTGCCGGTGAAGTGATTGATATTTCTGATACTTACTTAACGGTCGATGTGAAAAACCGTTTTGCCGTTGGCGACACCCTCTCTTTATTAATGCCTGGACACAGCCCACAGACCTTTGTATTGCGCGACATGCTCGACCATAAAAATGGCAAACCCATCGAAGTCGCTTCAGGTAGTGGTCATGTCATGCAAATCCCACGTCATCACTTCCCTTCCTTAGTGGAGAGTAACGCGCTACGCATGGGCTTATTGGTGCGTCAGTTCAGTTAGTCAACATGGCGCTCATCATCACCAAAGACTGCATTAACTGCGATATGTGCCTGCCGGAATGCCCCAATGAGGCCATTTCGGTAGGCGCTAAGATTTATGTTATCGACCCCGATCGCTGTACCGAATGTGTCGGCTTCTACGACAAACCTCAGTGCGTTGAAGCCTGTCCAATCGATTGCATTCCGAAAGACCCAAACCACATCGAAAGCTACGATCAGTTATTGCAAAAACAGCGTGCACTGTGGAGTAAAACAGACTAAAATGATTTTATAATGTTGTTATGTATTTATTCAGGTAAATCTAGTGCCTCAGAACAACGTTCCAAAACACTTAAAACATAGTCCATGGATCGCACAAGATGCGATCCAACTGCATCGCTTATTCGCAGATAATCCGCAAACAGCGATCGCACAATTAGCTCAGCATCCGCAACTACAAGAAATGCTGATGGAGTTATTGCGTCAAAGTAGTCGCTACGCCAAAACCATTAACCGATATGTCATAGCGACAACCACAGATCTAAATGGTAAAATTTCAACGGTTAGTCAGGCATTTTGTGAGTTGACTGGCTACACTGCTGACGAACTGATTGGTCAAACACATAGTCTCTTAAAACACAGTGAAACCCCACCTTCAGTTTATCAAAACCTTTGGGAAACCATTACCTCTGGTGAAAGCTGGCATGGTGAGTTGCGTGGATTGCGCAAATCTGGTGAAAGTTTCTGGGTTGAGATGCACATTGACCCTATCATCGATACCGAAGGAAACAACCTAGGCTACATTGCCATTCGCCACGATATTACTCAGCGCAAACTCATCGAGCAAATGAGCATTACCGATGAACTAACTGGTAGCTACAACCGCCGGCACTTCAATCGATTATTTCCCGAAGAAATTAAGCGCGCTAAAAGAGAAAACCATTGGTTAGTGTTTTTGATGTGTGATGCCGACCAATTCAAGAAATATAATGATACCTATGGCCATCAGGCTGGCGATGAAGTTCTCATTAGTGTAGCTCAAGTACTTAAACAAGTTTTCCATCGTGCATCTGACCATATTTTCCGTTTAGGTGGCGAAGAGTTTGGTGTGCTGTTTACGGTGCAACAACCTGAGCATGTGACTATATTAGTTGAGAAAATTTTCCAAATACTAGCAGAGAAAAACATAGAGCATTCTGGCAACCCACCACACAACAAAGTTACCCTTTCTATGGGCATTATGGCAATAGATCCTGCACTAGATTACGTTACCGAAGAAATATACAAATACGCGGATGAAGCGCTCTATCGTGCAAAAAATAAAGGTCGCAATAACTACGTGTTGGTTGATATGAATAGCACGCCAGAGGTTGAGTTTTTTTAGTTAAGGATGTCGAAGTTAGCCAGCCGAAATTTCAGCAGCAAGAATCACTCGTTCATCGGACTAATTAGTTTTTCTTATCCTAGCATTGCTTTTTTCAATCAGTTAACGCATAATGAACCTTCTCTCGCATCGCCAGATGGTTATTAAGTTGTTTTCTGGCATAAACTCGATTTTCTCGCCCCCTCTGTAAACGACAATCGGTCGTTGACTAACAGAATTTTAGGCCAGCCAATCGCGCGGGAGTTGACGGGAATACCCGCCCCCATGATTGTTGCTGCCAAGCCCCTTACTTGAATTGCTTGCACACATCCATATTGGCCGCTGTTCTCACATTTATTATGTTTGAGTTGCTGTTTGCCTTACTATGCGCCCTATTTGGAATTAGCGCACAAAGGTTAACGCCTGCTCACCACCATTAGGGATAGACCATGTCTGATACATTAGTTGAAATGAACGAAACCATTGAAACCACCACCCAATTAAATCCATTTGCTGCCTTAGGCATTAGCGATAAAATCGTTGACAACCTGACACGCAACAACATTACCACACCGACGCCTATTCAAATGCAAGGCATCCCAATGCTGTTGGATGGTAAAGACTTGATCGCCTGTGCACCAACTGGCACAGGTAAAACAGCAGCATTCATGTTGCCCGCTCTACAACGCTTACTAACACCAGCCATTAACAATGGTCGTGGTCCTCGTGTAGTGGTGCTTTGCCCAACACGCGAGCTAGCGCAACAGGTTTCAAAAGCCGCTATGATGATGGCTGGCAAATTACCACGCATGAAAACTGTTTGCGTTACTGGCGGTGAACCCTTCCGTGACCAATTACGCAACATTGGTATGCCACACGAAATCATCGTTGCTACACCTGGTCGTTTACTAGACCATATTAGCCGCGGCAAGATTGATTTAAGCCGTGTCGAAATGTTTGTATTAGATGAAGCAGATCGCATGTTAGACATGGGTTTCTCGGATGACGTACAAGCTATCAGCGATCGCTTACCGAAAAACCACCAAACCATCTGCTTCTCAGCAACCTTTGACGATAGTGTTAAGTCTTTCGCTTCTAAATTGTTGAACGAACCAGAATGGTTACAAGTAGCTGCCATTAAGCCAAGCCACGAAACCATCGCGCAGCAGGTTCATTATTCAGACGGCTTAGAGCACAAACGTGCACTATTAAACCACTGGTTAGCGAAAGACGAAATTGGTCAAGCCGTTGTATTTACGGCTACTAAACGTGACGCCGAAGAATTGGCCATGAGTCTGCGTGACGCTGGCATCTCCGCTGATCCATTGCATGGTGACATGGTACAACGTCAACGTACCAAAATGATTCAGCGTATGCGCACAGGTGATACTCAAGTGTTAGTAGCAACCGATGTGGCCGCTCGTGGTATTGACGTACCCGGGATTACGCACGTATTCAACTTTGACCTGCCGAAATTTGCTGAAGACTACGTACACCGTATCGGTCGTACCGGTCGTGCTGGCCGTTCGGGAACAGCGGTTTCTTTTGTTAGCCGTACCGATGTGCAATCACTTAGTCGCATCGAAAAATTGATGAAAAAACGCATCGAAGCCACTGAAATTGAAGGCCTAGAGCCTCGTTTCAAACCACAAGAAGGTCGTGGCGGTTTTGGTGGTGCAGGTCGTCGTGACGGTGGTCGCGCTGGTTATGGTCGTCGTGATGGCGGTAGTGGCTTCGGTCGTCGTGGCGGTGGCTCTAGCTTTGCCCGTCGTGATGGAGGTGCCGGTGGCGAGCGCAGCAGTTTTGCACCGCGTGGCGATCGCCCAAGCTTTAACCGCGAAGGCAGTGAACGCACAGGCGGTTACGGCGCTCCACGTGGTGATCGTTTCGATAGCCGCACCGACAAGCGTTTTGTAGCTGACGCTCGCCCAGCACGCCCTCGTAGAGATGACCGAGGCAATCGTTTTGCAGGTGCTGATGACAGTCGTCGCCCGCGTTTCAGTCGTGATGGCGCGGCTTCAGCGGGCGCTGGTGGTTACCGTGGTCGTACCGAACATGCTAGTTATCATGGTCGCGACGAACGCCCTTCACGCGATGGCGCACGTCGTCCAGCGCGTCATGACCATACCGAGCGTCATCACTAATCA
>JACXUY010000182.1 GCA_014763665.1 Gammaproteobacteria bacterium | reverse complement strand
TACGCCGGATTATCAGGCGTTAGGCGCGCAATCGGCGTATGGATTGACCTTCCTTTCCAATATCTATTACTGGCGTTCGGCAGGCTACTTTGATGCGGCTGCGCAAGAAAAGTGGTTGTTGCATACCTGGTCTTTGGCCGTTGAAGCGCAGTTTTATGTGCTCTAT
This sequence comes from Gammaproteobacteria bacterium, assembly GCA_014763665.1. GTDB lineage: Bacteria > Pseudomonadota > Gammaproteobacteria > Thiomicrospirales > Thiomicrospiraceae. The sequence goes on along the minus strand of JACXUY010000182.1, from coordinate 1,290 downwards.
CCCATTTTTGTGGCATTAATGTGGCGCTTTTGGGCGGGGCTAAAAGCGCTGACGCTGGGTTTATTGGTGCTTTTTGTTGCGTCCTTGGCCTTAAATCTGGTGGCGACTTTTTGGCAACCAACCGCAGCCTTTTATCTCTTACCCACGCGCGGTTGGGAGCTGGCAGCGGGTGGTTTGGTGTATTTGATTGCACGGCAAGATTGGGTGTCTGCGGCGATCAAAGCCCGTGGCTTTTGGTTGGGTTGGATTTTAGTGATCGGCAGTTTTGCGTTTATTGAAGAGTCTTTTGCCTGGCCGGGCTATTGGGCGATTTTGCCGGTGCTGGGTGCGAGTTTGATTATTCTCGGTCAGCGAGAAACCTGTTTTTTAACGGATAACGCCGTGGCGCAATGGCTGGGTGACCGGTCTTATTCGCTCTATTTGTGGCATTGGCCGTTGGTTGTGGCGCTGTATTTTGCGGGCTTACAAAGTGACTGGGCGTGGGTGCTGGGCTTTTTGACACTCAGTCTGCTGCTGGCGCATTTGTCCTATCGCTTTGTTGAAGTGCCAACGCGCTCCTATCTGTCAGCGGCCAGTTTGCGTAAAGAAATCCTTGCGATAGCGGCGGCAGGTGCGGTGATTGGCATGGCCGCGGTGAGTGTGAAATTGTTTGTGTTTGATGGGCGGGTAGACTCAAAGATAGAAATTGCCGCAAATGAGGCAATTAACCGTTCAGCTGTAATAAAAAAATGTACACATCCCATGCGAGATATGGGGTTTGATAATGGATGTAATTTTGGCGAAGAGTATCCGAAAGCTTTGGTTATAGGTGATAGTCATGCGGACGCGCTAATTGGCGCATTAATTCATGCAGGAAAATCGCACGGAGATAGCGTCTTTTATCGAGCAATGTATGGGTGCCCTTCAATAAGGGACGCAAAACTGTATACTTCTGATGAAAGTGAGAGGGAGCAAGATCGTGCATGCAAAAAATTTAATTCTGATGGGATTGCTTTGCTCGAAGAAAAGCCCAAGAACATTCCTATTGTTTTAATTAATAGATTTAGCTCTACTTTATTAGGGGCACTTCCAAGTGAGAAAACTCTTTCCAGCGAAGCTAAAGAATTTATAACAAAAAACATTCAACACAACAAGACACAACTTACACAAACATTATGCGAACTTAGCCGCCAACGTAATACTTTTACTATTCGCCCAATCCCTGAAATGGGCATAGATGTCCCCAAAACATTAAGCCGCAACATTATGTTTGGCCGTGGCAATGAGGACATCAAAATCACCCTTGAAGCC
>JACXUY010000181.1 GCA_014763665.1 Gammaproteobacteria bacterium | reverse complement strand
ATATAAATTTCCGTTGTATTGGTTGAGCTGTGGCCAAGAAGGTCGCGGATCACTGTTAATTTAGTGCCATTATTGTAAAGCCCGGTTGCAAACGTCTTCCGTAAATCATGCGGTTTTACCTTTTTACCAATACCAGTGCATTTGCCAATCAGTCTTTGCAGTATGTAATAAATGCCTTGAGGCGTTAGGGGTTCAGAATCATTCAGATCGCCGCTTTTCCAGATTCGACAAAACACCGGTTCACCATCTTCACCTATTCCTCGAACATTATCCAAATAGGATTTGAACCGCTCCCAATGGATGTCACTTAAATAAACACTGCGTTCCTTGCTGCCTTTACCGTGAAAATGAAACCCTCTTTCCTCGAAGTCGATGTTCTCAAACTGTAAGCTGGCCACCTCAGACCGGCGAAGTCCACCACCCAAGAAAACAGCCATAATTGCAGCGTCTCGCGTGTTCTGTGGCGTACCGCCAAGCACCCCAAACATTTCTAAGACTTGTTCTGAAGTAAGTGTGCTAACTTTGCGTTTACTTACGCCTTTAACTTTTATTTTCTTTATGGATTTCAAGTGTTTGGCATCAATAAGCTCTAACTCTTCACACTCGGTTAATACGCCTCGAATAGCTGCCAAATAAAGCTTTTGAGTGGACGGCTTAAATCCTTTTTTCTGGATAGCCTTCAGGATTTCATTAACACGGTACTTATCCAATCTTGGCCAGAAATAATCATTATGAGAAATGGTTTTATCATCCTCAATCACATAGCCCTCAATGTCAGCCAAAATCTCAACGATACTTTTCAAGACCGAACCCATCGTCTCTCGACTTTTATCTGATTTCAGAAGACGCAGATATGCCTCGGCTGGAAATTGCCGAATTGGATCCCTCCAATGGGTTGCCAGTTGGCCAGAAGCATTCAGACTGATTTCATTCATTGATTGACCTTACTTGTCAAAAATTTAGAACAATTTACTTTACTGATATGCTAACCAGACAATCAATTACCGAAATTGCCGATATGACATACGAAGAGCTAAAAGAATATATTGAGTCAGACGAAAACAGCCATCTCGATAAAGATTTCTTCTTTGCCGTTTTCAGAGGAAAGGTAAATGTCGGGAATTACGCCATGAACGGGTTTCTCTTCATCAATTTGAGTAAAGTGCTTGGTTAAGTCGTATGGCGTTAATTCATCAACTCGGCAGAGTTTATTGACGCATGAATAATAATGGCCACAAGTGTATGGCAAGCTCACATAAAAGATAAAGGGAGTTTTGTTTACCAGAGCCGCTTGGTATTGCTGCATGAAAAGTTTTTTGGCCAACTGGTGCAGATAAGTTTCCTGATTACAGTCGCAGGTCTGCTTATGAGCAAAATGATGCTCTTTGATTTCTCCGAGCCTTGGTATCATTTCACCGTGGCAACCAATACAGGTGAATGGCCCAAGTTCTGACTTGTTCTTTTTATTTACTGAAGAAATTGACAGTATCTCTCCAGCAGCTGTTTTTGCAAATCGGTATTCCATATCTCATCATTTCAAATGAAAGCAAATAAACGTCAAATTCAACGATTCAAGGCCAGTGCTCCCTTAATGCTTGCCAGAAGTAAATCACTGGATTGACTGTAACAATTCAAAGAAATTCGCGCTAGAACAAAATCACCAAATTGAACACAATCGCCAATGGTTAGAGGTACACCGTAAATTTGGCCAGTTCCAGCACTGGCACTGACAAACACTTTACCCGGTTGCCTTTTAAAGCTGATCCCCTTCGATGGTCGTTTGCAGCTAAATTCAGGCGCATAGCCTAGAAAAACTCCGGCTACGCCAACCATTTCATCAAATCCGAGTTGGAGTGTGATTTTTTTTAACCAATCAACATTGTGATTATCGGGTTTTGGTGCTACATCAATATTTAGTGTTGCTATGGAACCATTCTGGGTTGCTTCTAAGCATATTGCAGCACTATTGCCATACAAATGTACTTTTGGGTTATTCTGCATTGCGATATAACTCCGTAAATGAATCTAACTCGACCGGTGTTAATTTAGCCTGCTTTAGCCATGAATTTTTGGCGCGTAAGACTTCTTCTTCTGAAGGTGGTGCTTTCCATACCACGATAGGCACATCCTTTTGGGCGACAACGGTTATTCCGCTGGCCAGACAGCTCGACCATTCTGGTTTCTCCATTTCAGGTAATCTGTGCTTAAAGTTAATACGCAACACTGGATTACCAAAAGTCACACGGAACAGTTTATTGTTCCGGTAACTTTCCATTGCCTCACGGATTTTGTCTGAACGGAAGTCCTTGCCAATACGTGAATAATACTCAGAGAGCGCGATGAAACTCAAAGTCTCGATTCTTATTAATAAACTCAGCACGAGCTTTGGCCATAGCCTCTAAAAACTGGCTGTCTGCGTTAGGGTTTTGTTCTAACTCCTGCTTGGTATGAATTTCATGCTTAACCGCATCGGTGGATGTGATCAGTTGTTGCTTGATCTCATTCAAGATGCGGATCTCTTGTAATACCTCATCCAATCCGCACACCAATAATCCGTGATGGTTTATGTCCGGCTCATCTCCCATCCATACATTGGATAAAGTGCTAGCCAGACTGATAAAGTCTTCTTCGGTAGGCTCGATCTCCTCAACACGTGAATTTGGTGGGTCATTCAAAGTAGGTACAAAACACCACATTCCCTTCTGGTTAGCCAATATAGCATCCCGGACAATTCTTGACTGCTTGGCCAAAGATTCACCGGCGGCTTTAAGTGCAACAACGTCTGTCATGCACTACCCTCCTTTTAATAATATTAATATTGCTTTAAAGCTAAAATCAAAACGGAAATTAAATTTCTGCAATATAATAATTATATCAGTCCGAAGTTGAACTTAAAAACATATCAATCACTCCGCCTCTAGTATCCTGCCCGCTCGATATGCCATCACCTTAAATATCCTTACTTTTAATTACATAACCTTAAAGAAGTCTAATGAGGGAGTGGGCTGGATATGGATATGTCGGCTTACGGCTTTAGTAGATACCCCCTCTTCGGACTGATATAAAAAAGCTTGTAAGTTTTCATAAAAATAGACAATAGAGATTGATGGCCCGTTTAAC
>JACXUY010000180.1 GCA_014763665.1 Gammaproteobacteria bacterium | reverse complement strand
ATCAATCATACTAATAGATAAGCAAAATCTTTTAATTGTCCAACCCCTGTAAAATCGGGCATAGTTACATCCGACTTACGCAGAACTACTCTGCAAAAACACATAAAACAACAAAAGAGAGTTACCTCATGAAAAAAACCAAATTAGCCTTGGCTATTACAACTGCTGTATTTGCTTCTTCTGCACTTGCTACAAACGGCGACAACATGATTGGCACTGGCGCACATGAAATTGCCATGGGTGGCACTGGTGTAACAGGCATTCACGGAGCAGAAGGCGTTCTAATCAACCCAGCATCAATTGGTGGAATTCAAGGCACAGAATTTAATATTGGAGGCACGCTATTTATGCCAACAATTAAAAATGAAACTCCAACAAGCCCCGCTGGTACTGATGAATTGACAAGTGCTGGAGATACTTACATAATCCCATCAGTATCAACAGCTACACGCATCAACGAAAATCTAACCTTCGGCCTAGGCATGTGGGGAACGTCAGGCATGGGGGTTGACTATTCTAAGGAAACGGGCGGCACAGCCGGCTCACTGAAAGCTTCTTCAAACCTTCAGATCCTGAAATTTGCACCTTCACTAACTTACAACAAAGACAATTTTGCAATTGGTTTCGCGCCTGTACTTCAATATGGAGCACTTGACATTGATCACGACCAGACCGCATTCAGTGGCTTTGGCTCTCCAAACAAGGGCGTTGGTACGGGTGCCTCATCGGATCTTGGCTGGGGCTATATGATCGGCGGTACATACAAAACTGGCAATCTGGTACTTGGTGCATCCTATGACTCTGCAATTGACATGAAATATGATGGCCAAATCAGTACACAACTTGACAGTTTCAGCTGGCTCGGCGTGTCAGCCTTCACTAACGACCACCTAGAACAGCCTGCGCAAATCAAGGTTGGTGCTTCATATTTAATGGGCAACATCACATTGTCGGCAGACTTCAAACAAATTCGCTGGTCTGAAGCAAAAGGCTACAAGCAGTTTGGATGGGAAGATCAAAATGTAATCGCACTGGGTGCCAAATACGACACCGATAAATTCTGGATTGGGGCTGGATATAATCGCGGAGATACACCTGTTGATGAACAAGATGCAGCAGCAGCGGGTCAGGCAGGCATTGACAATTCAGCGAAAAACTTTTTCAACCTAACATTCTTCCCTGCAACATCTGAGCAGCATTTCACTTTGGGTGGTGGCTACAAGCTGAACAACAATCTTTCTGTTGACCTGGCAGTCGCTTACTCTCCAGAGACAGAAGAAACTTTTAAAACTACAAGCCTAGCAGGTGGGGCTTTCGGCGATGTCACAACCAAACACAGCGAACTTAGCTACACTGCGCAAATGAGTTACAAATTCTAATCCAAAAGATTAGAACTCAACCTCAAAAACCGCCCTTTCGGGCGGTTTTTTTATTTCCAGAACTCACCCAAAAACCCGTCAAATTTCCGCCCAAAAAAATCAACAGGCCGGGTATTTCCCCCCTT
>JACXUY010000066.1 GCA_014763665.1 Gammaproteobacteria bacterium | reverse complement strand
ACGCGCATCTTTGGCTACATAGCTCAGCTGGTTAGAGCACATCACTCATAATGATGGGGTCCCAGGTTCAAATCCCGGTGTAGCCACCAAATTTAAGAAAAAGCCCGTTCAATGCGGGTTTTTTTTCGTCCTGAAAAAATCCAATTCCTTTAAAATCAACGAATTAGCCTGTTATGTGGTTTATTGCGGTTCAAAGCGATACAATACAAAGCAGAGATTTTAAGTACACCAGTGAGTACACGTAATTAGCAATTTGTATTTTTGGCCTATTTTGGCTTTGTTGGTGTACTCATTTTGGTAGCAGAGGGCGTAAATATGGCTTTGACAGAGACAGCAATTAAGAAACTAACGGCTAAGGAAAAGCGTTACCGTAAAACAGACAGCAACGGTTTGTTAATTGAAGTATTGCCAACAGGCCGCAAGGTGTGGCGTTACCGTTACCGATTTAATGAGAAGCAAGCCGCCCCAGTTACACTAGGTGAGTATTCCCCTAGTTTTGGACTCAAAGCCGCAAGAGCCAAACGAGACGAATTAAAGGCTGTGCTGGATTCTGGCAGAGATCCGAAAGCCTACATAGAAGAAATTAAACAAACCCACCTAGCACAGGCTAAGGCGCTGGCACAAAAAAAGCAGGCAAAAACCTTTAAACAGCTTTTTGAGGAGTTCGCACAGTTTAAAACCACAAGCATAGGCGGCAATAAATCTGATTGGAGCTATGACACGTTACACAAACACCAGCTAAGGCTTAAAAATCATGTATTGCCCGCGATTGGTGATACACCGATTGAAGACCTGGGCGAGATAGATTTAGAGCGCGTATTGCTGGCAATTCAAGAGCACGGCACTCTAGCCAACCGAAACAAAGTACACAGCCTGTTTAAGCTAATATTCCGATTCGCCAAAGGCAAGCGATACATTCCCCGAAACATTGCTTTAGAGCTCAACACAGACGGATTCATCAAGCACACGCCAAAGCACTTTAAGCACGTGACGAAAACCAAAGACCTAGCCAATCTGGTGCGTGACCTTGACGGCATTAACGCAAGTTTTGAGGTTAGACAGTGTTTGCATTTAGCGATGAATGTTTTTAGCCGTCCAAGTGAAGTAGTCCGCCTTAAATGGTCGCAGGTGGATTTTGAAAGCGGCCTGATTGATTTAGAGATTACCAAGATCAATCGAAGTAATGAGCCAATGATTTTACAAACGCCAATGAGTACACAGGTTCGACAACTGTTAGAGAGTATGCAACCGCTAACGGCTGGCACGGATTACGTTTTCTGTACGCCATACGGCGGACGAAACGCCCCGATTAGTCGAGACAGTTTGAGCAACGCACTTAGAAAAAACGGCATTGATTCAGTAAGCCCACACGGTTTTAGACACACTGCAAGCACGGCATTAAACAATCTGGGGTTTGATGCTGAGGAGATCGAAATACAACTTAGCCATACGATTAAAGGAACGCGGGGCATTTACTATAACGGTGCAGAGAAGCTAGACCAGCGCAAACGACTTTTGCAGGCGTGGAGTGATTATTTAGACGGCTTAAAGAATGGCGCGGACGTGATCCCGATTGGCAAAAATAAAAATGCTGGATAGGTCGCGAAACTTGCGATTATTGCGAAAACACACACAAAGAGCCGGCTAAGAATAAAAAACAGATTGCCGGCCGAGTGGCGAAAGTGGCGAATATGGCGAAACTCTACCGGCCGGTAAAGTTCGCACCGGAACGGCTGGCAAACAGCGATTAGCTAGAAACATTTGCGAAAGTTCGCAGTAAAGTACGCACAAAACATAATTGGCATTGCCTAGGGCAGTACACCCGAAACGCGGCCTATCCAACCGCCTGACAATGCCACCTTATTAGATGGTTCAAGTCTGAGCCATTGCCAACGGATATAACGAAGCTGGGAGGCTTTTGTTTTGATTTATAAAAAGTATTACGACCTTTTGGAGGTTCAAGATATTACAGGTGTAGAGCCTTTAGCGATTTGCCAAGGTATGAAAGAGGTTGAACTTTTTCATGTGTTTAAAGAACGCATTGTGGGCAGGTCTCGCGCAGATTTCCAAAACTCAATAGTAGAAAAGTTAAAGGACATACATAATCAATATCTCGAGCGTTTGAATGATGTAGAGTTTAGAAAACAATTTAAAGATGTTCATGAGGCGTGGTCGTGGTCGCTAGATATGACTTATAAAAGCTTTAAAAATGCAGAGATTGTAAAGGATGAGTCAAAAGAAAAAAATATTGAAACCATGGGAAACACAGCATATGGATTTACAGAGATTTACATTAGTGAACCATTCAAGGACGAAGTAGAGATTATTGGTTTTAATAATGGATTTGGTGACTTTTTTATTAGAAGTAATTACGTCACGACATTCGATGAGATTTTTATTAAATTCGAAGCACTCGAAAGAATTAAAGCTATGATAAATAGCGAACCTAGTAGCGAGCAGACATCAACGCCAACCGATGAAGCACCGACAGCAAAAGGCCTTAACATTAACGAAACCCGATTGCAGGCGTTTAAATTCTGGGTAGCCGGTAAAGGTGGAGTGCAAGCGGTGGAAAAAATGACTAAGCAAGAAGTTTGGGATGAACTACATAAAATCGAGCCTAGACTATTTTCTAGTGGTAATGATTCATTCTTTGAAAACAGCAGTACGAAACAGACCCTAGTTAAATTCAAGGCAGGCAAGCGCACCTAACAAAATTCCCCTAGTTTAAAATCAAATTCCCCTAGATTAGCGCAAGCCCTGTAAATACAAGGGTTTAATATGGGGGAGTGTATCAATTCCCCTAGATTAGACCTTTATTCCCCCAATTTTCACGCCCAAAACAATCCGCTTAAATCCCTCCTGTAATCCATTGCGAACCAATGGGGCATAAATCAGAAAATACCCATACAGGAGGGAATCATCATGGCAGACATAGAGCCAATTCAACCCGAAACCAAAGCCAATCCATATGAGCGTTTATTGAGACTCAAAGCATTAACTGAAATGCTGGGAGTGTCAAAGGGCACAGTATACAAGCTAATGGAAACCGAGGGCTTGCCTAAGCCAATTCGCTTAGGTGCAAATTCGATGGCGTGGAAGTTGTCGCAGGTTCAAGCGTGGATCGAGTCACGCCCTGAGTTTGGGGAGGTGGCATAAGATGGAAGCGACCACCGACCAAAACAGCCGCCCCCTAAATGATGTGCAAGGTCATTGTAAGGCAACTCAACCGCAAAGGCTACCGATTAACAGCCCCAGACAGTACCGGCTAATCTTAGCCATTCTGGAGGGGGCGAAATCAACCCGTGATTTAATCCAAATTGTAGGCGCGAACAATGTGCCGGATGTGGTGATGAACCTAAGAGGGAGCGGCTGGCAGATCCATTGTGACCGCGTACCGGTATTTGACCGAGACGGCAACAAAGTAGCCGCTGGACAGTATCGCCTAATCACAGACCAAGAGACGGCGAAGAACTCCCTTAAAGCATATAAGGGGGCGAAGTGATGACGATTAGCACAGCCAAACACTTGCACGCACCATGCAAAGCAAGTAACATTCACTGCACTACTAAACTGTTAGAGGCCAATCGCACAGCCTTTAAACCGTGCTTTTTTTATGCCCAAAATCTATGGCTAGCTGTATCCAACACAGTGGCAAAGGGTGTAAAAAACCGTATCCGTATATTTAATGCGGGCGGGTTGATAGGACGAAATAAAAGACCCTTTTCGGGGAATACGTCCAGCCGTCTAACAGCGGTAGTTGAGACCCGCCCACCTGTAAAAAACGCAGGTGGGCAAACTAAAACTAAACTGTTAGGAGGCCTCCCAATGGCTAACACTTCTCAAGCCCCGACAATCGGGCAATTCTCGTTTACTATCCAACTCCCGGCAGACAGCTACATTAACAGCTTGATTGCCAGCTATTCTTGCAACACGTGGCAGTTGTGGATCGAAACCACCAAAGGCCAAACGCGCCCAATTCTAAACGCCCAAGACCAAAGCATTAAAGACTTTGAAACGCTGGATTCACTCGCATTCTGGTTAGGATCACAAGGCTTTTCAAAGATGACGGTTTATTTGCCAGAATCCAAAACGCAGCCGGCCGGTAGTGATTTAACTGGGGGGGGCAGAGTAATGAGAGACTTAATTCAATTTCTAGAAAAGAATCACTATTCAAAAATGGAAGATACCGCCAACACCAGCATTATTAAGGGCAAGCCGATTAGCGAAACTGACAAAGACACGTTTAAAACCCTAGCAAATCTGGCAAGCAGTCATATTGATGGGCGTTTAATCCAACTAGAGGCAATCGGTAAGCTGTTAGTTTTAGCCGGTGAAGATAAAGAGATTGGCTACTTTGAACAGATGGACTTTGCCAGTATTGGGTATTTCTTGAGTGAAGAAATGGCGACCTTGCAAGAGCTTAAACAAATCCAGAGCGATGCTGAATATTTTGGGCGTGGGGGTGAGCTGTGAACACTAAACACAACCAACCGCTAGACCTTAACACATTGCAACAGGTGTTGAATTTTGTTGAAGCAGACGCGCCCCGTGATGACTGGGCAAGGGTACTCATGGCTATTAAATCTGAGTTTGGAGACAGTGCCAGAGACATTGCGCAAGAATGGAGTGCGACCGCTTCAAACTTCAATGTTAAAGACTTTCTAAGCACTTGGAAAAGTATTAATGCCGCTGGCAGAGTCACTATTGGCACTTTGATTCACCAAGCCAAAGCCAACGGCTGGACACCTGAGCCGATTAGCAACAGCGACCGCAAGCGTTTAGATCGTGAACGCAAGCAACGACAGGCCGAAAACGCCAAACGTGCAGAACTAGAAGCACAACAGATTACCAAGCAACACCAGAGCGCAAGCGAACAAGCCTACCGCATGATTGAGAGTGCAAAGACAGCACCGGCAAATCATCCTTACCTACAGCGCAAGCAGATAGACGCGCACGGCATTTTATACGGTGCTGTGCTGAGTTATGGCAATGCGTTAATTATTCCCATCTATGGCACTCAAAAGCCGTTTATAGGTGAAGTGCAGAACGTGCAAATCATTAATGCCAAAGGGAATAAATACTTTCTCAAAGGCGGCAAGAAATCCGGTGGTTATTACCCGATTCAGTGGGTAGGGGGCGCGGCTATTGTGATTTGTGAAGGCTTTGCAACTGGGGCAACCTTAGCAGAGCATTACACGCCTTTTCATTCTGTGATTTGTGCCTTTGATGCTGGCAACATGCTACCGGTGGCCAAAGCCTTTAGAGCGCAATACCCAACCGCTCAAATTATTATTGCCGGTGACAATGACCGATTCACCAAGCACGGCAAACCCTCCGACAAGAACGCAGGCATAGAAGCCGCAACCAAGGCCGCCCGATGGATTGATGGGGCGTTAATGATTCCTGAATTTAAAGATTATGAGCAAGGTAGCGATTGGAACGACCGCTATTTGCTGGACGCTCAAAAGGTGGTGAAGCATGGTTAAGACAGCACAAAAAACAAGCGTATTACCGATTTCCAGAGAGAACAAAAATAGTTTTCCTGAGGGCTTTTTCTTTGGTGAGAACGGCCTTAATTACCTAGACCCGAACAGTGACAGCGCAAGCCCTGTTTTTATCTGTTCTAAGTTGGAGATTACCGCGACCACACGCGACCAAGACGGCAACAACTGGGGGCGGGTATTGGAGTTTGACGACCTAGACGGCAAGCGCAAAAGATGGGTTATGCCTATGGAGATGCTGGCAGGCCGTGGGGAGTTGCTTCACCGTACTTTGCTCAATATGGGCTTGAACCTAAACACCAGTGCCAAAGCAAAGAACCTGTTAGCTCAATATATCCAATTGTGCAAGCCTGAGAAAAAATCCGTGTGTGTGGATCGGATCGGCTGGCATGAGGGCTGTTATGTTTTGCCAGAAAGAACCATAGGCGACACCAAAGGCAAAGAGATTTTATTGCAGACCGCGCACCCTGATTCATTGGGATTTAAACAGGCTGGAACGCTGGCAGATTGGCAAAATCACGTTTCACGTTTTGCGGTAGCCAACAGCCGCCTAGCCTTTGCAATAAGTGCCAGTTTTGCCGCCCCTTTGCTTGAGTTTTTCAATGTGGCCGGTGGCGGCTTTCATTTTCGCGGTGAGTCATCCAAAGGGAAAACCATTAGCCTTTATACCGCTGGCAGTGTGTGGGGCAGTCACGAAAGAAAACAAACATGGCGCGCCACCAGTAACGGCCTAGAAGAAACCGCACACAGCCATAACAATAATATTTTGCTCATTGATGAGCTGGGGCAAATGGAAAGCCGCGATGTAGGCGAAACCGTTTATATGCTGGCAAATGGTCAAGGCAAAAAACGCATGACCGAAACCAAGCGTAAAGCGTGGCGCGTGCTGTTTCTCTCTACTGGCGAGATTGATTTGAAAACCATGATGCTAGAAGCGGGCAAGATTACCAAGGCGGGGCAAGAGGTGCGATTTATTGACCTTGAAGCCGTGGCAGGTGATTTGGGGGTTTTTGATACCCTATTCAAAGATTTTCTATGTAGTGCAGACCAAGCCCACCACTTGGAGCGGGCGACTAATCAATATTACGGAACGGCGGGCATAGAATTTATTACGCAATTCATTGACGACAAAACCGAATCAATCGAGTTTCTGAAACGCACCCAAAAAGCGTTTATTGATGAAGTCGAACCAGAAAAGGCCAACTCTCAAGTTAAGCGCGTGCTCAATCTATTCTCTATGGTCGCATCCGCTGGAGAACTTGCCACCGCGTTTAATATTACCGGCTGGCAGACTGGGGAAGCGATACAGGCCGCGAAAAAATGCTTTAACAGTTGGTTAAATAATCTGTGTAACGTGACCCATTCACAAGAGCACCACCAAGCAATCGAACGGGTTAAGGCGTTTATTGAGAAGCATGGAGAAAGCCGGTTCACCAACCTAGATGCACCTGATCCAATGCCAACCCGTGACCGTGCAGGGTTTAAAAAGCGTGAAGACGCTGGCACGGTGTATTACTTCTTGCCCAGTGTGTTTAGAAATGAAGTCTGCAAAGGCTTGAATATGAAAACGGTTAAGGCCGCTTTAAAGATTGCTGATTTGTTAATAACTGGCAGTGACGGCAAAGACGCTTTAAAACGAGTGCCAGAGCATAAAAACCCGATTCGATTGGTCGCGTTAAGCGGTTCAATATTGGAATAGCTTTTAAACAGTCATTTAAAACAGGTTACACAGGTTACAGGTGTTACACTCTGATAAACAAAGGGCTTTAGCCTGTAACACCTAAAAAGTAAAGGGTGTTACACAGGTTACAAAATGCCTAATCCGCTTAGATTTGTAACACCTGTAACACCCATAAAAACAAACGTGTTACACATACAAGCCCCGCGAATAAAGGCTGTGACACCTGTAACCCTTGTAACACCATAAAAACACGGGTGCAGTGAAGCAACCAAACAAAAAGGATTCAACAATGAGCAATTTTCTTTCAATCAGCCTTAAGTTAGGCGGTGATCCAAGAGTGATCCAAACCAAAACCGGAACACCAATGGTAACGGGGTTTGGATTCGCAAAGCTGGGGAATGATTCGCCTGATTTAACCATTCCCGTTACCCTTAACAATTCTTAACAACCACAAGCCCCAGCAATATGGCTACAGCCTAATAAAACCTCAGAATAATTAGCCGCTTCTATGGCGTGAATCTCAGGAAACGCAACGAAACGCAATGAAACGCAGAAAACGCAAGAAACGCAGAATCGCTAAGAATAAAAGGTACTTTCTAGAGGTTTGATTATTACGGGTGCGTAGAGGCGAGGAAATTCTCTAATTATGAAAAAATTCTTACCAATGGCGTTAATGAATATAAAAGGCGGTTTGGTTTTTAATTCCTTAACGAAGTTTTTTTGTACACCAGTGAGTACACAAAATTGCAAATTCAATAAAAAATCCTTTAGAAATAGTATTGTAGGGGGTTCGGTGTAGCCACCATATTTAAGAACCCGTTTACAGCGGGTTTTTTTATGTCTAAATTTCCTTTCACTTTTATGTTACGCATGGCGAATTCTTCGCTGTT
>JACXUY010000179.1 GCA_014763665.1 Gammaproteobacteria bacterium | reverse complement strand
GTGGGCTTTCAAGCCCGTTTGGCGGCTTTCCTGTTGGGTGGTTTTACCTTAATAGCTGCAGTGATTTTCCATGCATTCTGGGCGGTACCAGACGATCAAGCCTATATGCAACAGTTGATGTTTATGAAAAACCTGAGCATCGCTGGCGGTTTATTGATGGTCACGGCGATGGGTAGCGGTGCTTGGTCTTTAGATCAACGTCGTGGTTAATTTTTAAGTAGAAAGGAGTTTGAACATGGCAAAAGTCGTGGTGGTTTATCACAGTGGTTATGGTCATACACAAAAGCAAGCAAAAGCGGTTGCCGCTGGTGCGAATGCGCAGTTGATTGCCATTGATGCGCAAGGCAATATTGGTGAGGCGGATTGGGCGAGTTTGGCAGCGGCGAAGCTTTATGGTGAGCGTGTCGCAGCGATTGCGAATCAGTTACGGGGTTAATCGTCTAAAAGTCATTGTATTTCGATGGAAAAGGGCGCTTTTGCTCCCTTTTCCATTTATAAACCCTCATAAAGCGATTAAAATAGATGGATTAAGGCATAGAGGGAATCGGTATGATTATTGTCACAGGCGGTGCAGGATTTATTGGCTCGAATATTGTTAAGTTGCTAAACGCTGAAGGTTTTACCGATATTTTGGTTGTTGACGACTTAACGGATGGCACTAAGTTTCGCAACCTTGCTGATTGTGTCATTGCCGATTACCAAGATAAAGATGCCTTTCGTGCAAAACTAAGCGATGCGCGCTTTTTAGAAGGTGTGCAAGCCGTGTTTCATCAGGGTGCTTGCTCCGCAACGACTGAGTGGAATGGTAAGTACATGATGGATAACAACTATACCTATTCTCAGGAGTTGTTAGCGGCTTGTCAGGCTGCGAAAGTGCCGTTTATCTATGCCTCATCCGCTTCTGTCTATGGTGATGGTCCGGTTTTTTCGGAAGGTCTCGTCAATGAGAAACCGCTGAATGTCTATGGCTATTCTAAATTTTTGTTCGATCAACATGTGCGTCGTGTGTTGCCTAAAGCAACGGCACCGATTGTCGGCTTCCGCTATTTTAATGTTTATGGTCCACGTGAACAGCATAAAGGCAGTATGGCTAGCGTGGCTTTTCATTTGCATCAGCAAATTTTGAAGGGCGAAAATCCAAAACTCTTTGGTGCTTATGATGGCTATGAAGCCGGTGGCCAGTCGCGTGACTTTGTCTATGTGGGCGATGTGGCGGCGGTCAATTTATGGGCGTGGCAACAAGGTATCAGCGGCATATTTAACCTGGGGACAGGTCGGGCACAGCCGTTCCGTGAGGTAGCGGAAGCGGTGATTGCTTATCATGGCAAGGGTGAAATTACCTATGTAGATTTTCCTGAGCATTTGAAAGGGCGTTATCAAAGTTTTACACAAGCCAATATCGCACGCTTGCGCACAGCAGGTTATGACAAGCCCTTTGCTGATGTTGCTAGCGGTACCAGAGCTTATTTAGACTGGTTGAGCGAGCAGGGTTTGTAAGTCATGCC
>JACXUY010000178.1 GCA_014763665.1 Gammaproteobacteria bacterium | reverse complement strand
TTTAACCGCCTTAATTCAGCAAGGTGAAAGCAGCACACTTGAGTTTAAACAATCGTTTGGTAAAGAAGCGATTGAAACAGTGTGCGCGTTTGCCAATGCCAAAGGTGGTCAAGTTCTCATTGGCGTCACAGATAAGGGTGAAATCATAGGCATTAGCCTTGCAGAAGAAACCATACAAAACTACTTAAATCAAATTAAAACCCAAACCGAACCAGGCCTGGTAGTCGATATCGAAGCGCATCAAGTTGACAACAAAACGCTTTTAACTATCAAAGTCGGCGAATTTCCTGTCAAGCCTGTTAGCTTTAAAGGACGTTACTATCAACGAAAAGGCAACAGTAATCACCAACTCAATTTAGCAGAAATTGCCAATCTACATTTGCAATCGTTACAACTTTCGTGGGATGCGTATCCCGCAAGCGATACCAAATGGCAAGATTTAGATCGTCAAAAAATTGAACGCTTTATTTACCGAGTGAACCAAACAGGGCGCTTCACGCTCAATGGCACTCTCGAAGAAAACCTTTCAAAGCTCCAGCTTTTAAAAGAGGGTCAAGTAACACAGGCAGCAAAGCTTCTTTTTATCAAAGAACAATACACCTATAACATCCATATCGGTCGCTTTAAAACGCCCAGCATGATCATCGACGACAAAATGGTACGCGCCACACTGTTTGATGCAGTTGAAGAAACCATGCGCATTATTATTTCGCACCTCAAAGTTGCCTTTGAAATCACGGGCAAAAAAGTTGAACGCACCGAAATATTTGAATATCCGCTAGATGCAATACGTGAAATCGTTTTAAACTCAATTATCCATCGCGACTACACCAGTCCGGTCGATAACCAAATCAAAATTTTTGACCAAAAGATTGTCTTCTTTAACCCCGGAAAACTCTACAGCGACTTAACGATTGAACAACTAAAAACTGACAGCTACCCATCGCGCACCCGAAACAAACTTATTGCCGAAGCCTTTTACCTAACCGGCGACATCGAAAAATACGGCAGTGGCTACCAAAGGATTCGAAAAGCCATCCAAGACTATCCAACTATGACATTTGATTACGAAGAAAGCGGCGACGGCTACATGGTTACGGTGGCTTATACAGAGCAAAAACAAACTACAGAAAACATTGAGGCCCAAGATAAGGCCCAAGATAAGGCCCAAGATAAGGCCCAAGATGGTGTGCATGTGCTGAACATGACAGAGCAAGAAATTCTAAAGGCGCTGCAAGCGGATACAAAAACCAGTAAACATCTATTAGAGATATTAGGTTACAAAAGCAAAACAGGTAACTTCAAAAGAGCCATCTCGCACCTATTAGAAATTGAATATATCCAAATGACTCAGCCTGAGAACCCAAAGTCCAGAAACCAGGCCTACAAATTAAACCCGGATAAAGTTAATGAAAAATAGCATCCGCCATAATCCGTGTTCATCGGTGGCTAAAAACATCGCCATCATCGGCGGAGGCATAAACGGCATTATGACCGCTTGGGAATT
>JACXUY010000177.1 GCA_014763665.1 Gammaproteobacteria bacterium | reverse complement strand
CAAAGGCACACCGAATCCCATTTTGGGCCGCTCAATCAAATCCTTTGGCACATATTTATAGAGAACCTCACGCAACACCCACTTACCCACGCCATGGCGTATTTTGTATTCCAAAGGCAAAGCAGCTGAAAACTCTATGACACTTGGATCTAAAAAGGGGACGCGAGTTTCTAGCGACACCGCCATAGCCGCACGATCTACCTTGGTTAAAATATCGTTAGGCAAATAATGCACCATATCCAGTGCCATCATCTCTTCTAAAAAGGAGGCTTGACTAAAATCGACTTCATCAAACTGCGTTGCTAAAGGTTTTGCGCCCAACACCCAACTCTCTGCACTCAAGTTATGCGACATAAAGCCTTTGTGATAAAAATCGCGGCGCTTCTTACAACTTAATAAAGCACTGGCCTTTAAAAATTTATCGCCATAAGAAAAACATTTGCCTTGTTTACTTCTTAGTGCATCCAAAGGGCTAAATACCCCTTTCCAAAAACCGTCCGGTAATAAATCAATCCCAGCCTCCAAGCCATGACGAATAGGCCGCGGAATCTTGTTTAACTGACTCCAACTGTTATTGGCTAAGGCATAGCGACTGTAACCGCCAAATAGCTCATCTCCCGCATCACCCGATAAACTCACGGTCACTTTTTGTTTAGCGATTTGAGACACTAAATACGTGGGGATTTGCGACGAATCTGCAAACGGCTCATCATACATATGCGGCAAGAGTGGGATCACATCCAACGCATCTTGCCCAGACACATACATATCGAAATGCTCTGTACCCAAATGTTTCGCTACCGCACGCGCATGCTCCGCTTCGTTATAGGCTTTATTGTCAAAACCAATGGAAAAGGTTTTCACCCTCTGGCTAGATTGCGCCTGCATCAACGCCACAATTGTGCTGGAATCAACGCCACCAGACAAAAACGCGCCCAACGGCACATCCGCTTCCATTTGCAAAACGACTGCATCTTTGAGCTTGGTTTCTAGTTGGTTTACTGCTTCATCTTCTGAACCCTCAAAAGGTTGCCTCCAACCATTTTGCACAACATCAACCGTTGACCAATAAACGGTTTTATTCAGCGCATTTTCACCAGGCCTGGTAGAAACAACGCAACCAGGTTCAAGTTTATAAACATTCTCATAAATCGAATACGGGGCTGGAATTGAGCTATAACGCAAATACAACGCCAAAGCATCGCGGTTAATAGGATTATTAAAATCAGGCAAGGTTTTCAGCGACTTTAATTCAGAGGCAAAAACAAACACACCATTTATCCAACCATAGTAAAGCGGCTTTTCACCCATGCGGTCACGCGCTAAAGACAAAGTTTGAGTTTGTTTATCCCATAAAGCAATTGCAAACATACCTTTAGCTTTTTTAAGTGTCGCTTCTAACCCCCATTGTTCAATGGCTGAAAGCAAGGTTTCCGTATCAGAATGCCCACGCCAATCTCTCGGCGCAATCTTCTCAAGCTCAGCGCGAAGTGAACTGTGATTATAAGTTTCACCATTAAA
>JACXUY010000176.1 GCA_014763665.1 Gammaproteobacteria bacterium | reverse complement strand
ATGGCTTTATCCTTAGAGTCGTTCATTTCACCCAAACATATTGTTTCAAAGGCAGGGTTGTTTTTAGGAAATATTAGTTTTTCGATGTACCTGTCTCACTCTGTTGTTTTATTAGCGCTGGTTTTTTTATTTGGTAGTTTTAAAGGTGCTGATAATAATGCCATGCTGGTTGCATTTGTACTATCGCTCGCATTACTCTTTACGCTTGTTTTATCAATTTTTTCATACAAATTGATTGAATTGCGAATGTCTAAGTCTCTTAAAACAAGGTTTTTGTCAAATTGAACGCCCGTAAAGTTTTAGCGTTTTCGGTTGGACCAATTGGTGCGGCGGCGTTGGGGGTGATTACCTTGCCGATTGTGGCCTGGTTGTTTTCGCCTGAGGATATTGGGCGTTTGACCATGCTCAATGTCACGGTGAGTTTTGCCTTGTTGCTGTTTAGCTTGGGGTTGGATCAAGCCTATGTGCGTGAGTTTCACGAAGTGCAAGACAAACCTGGCCTGCTTAAAGCGGTGTTTATACCCGGATTTGTGATTTTGCTGTTGGTGTTAGCAGGCTTGGCTTTTAGTCCTTGGTCGCCATCGTTGTTGCTATTTGGCATTGATTCGCTATTTTTAACGATTTTGCTGTATGCCGCCATTTTACTGTCATTTGGATCGCGCTTTTTAAGCCTGATTTTGCGGATGCAAGAGCGAGGTTTAGCATTTTCGATGAGTCAGTTATTGCCTAAACTGCTATTTTTGGTGGTTGTGTTGGGTTATGTGTGGCTGGGTGCAGAAGCGGTTTTTGATAATCTCATTATGGCGAACTTCTTGTCTCTGTTAGCCGTGTTTATAGTTTACGCATGGAACACACGCAAAGACTGGCTACCGGCGTTTAGTGCGAGCATCGACAAAGCCAAACAGTCACAAATGATCCGTTACGCGATTCCCTTGATTGGCAGTGGTGTTGCCTTTTGGGGCTTAACCACCATGGATAAAGTGTTTTTGCGCAGCTTATCTAGCTTTGAAGAGTTAGGGATTTACTCAATCGCTGTGAGCTTTGCGGGCGCAGCTTTGGTGTTTCAAGCCATTTTTTCAACCGTTTGGGCGCCGGTGGTTTACAAATGGGCGGCCGAAGGGGTTGACCCGCAAAAAATAAAAAATGTGATAGATTATGTCACGCTCGCTGTGGTGGTGATTTGGTCACTGGCGGGGATGTTCTCTTGGGTGGTTCCCTATATCCTTCCACCGGAGTATAACAACGTTCAATATATCCTTTTAGCAGCGATGGCCTATCCTTTGCTATACACGCTTTCTGAGGCCACAGGCGTTGGCATTGGCATCAAGCGAAAAACCATGTTTTCTTTATTAGCCGCTATAGTCGCTTTAGTATTCAATGCGATTGGTAACTGGTTGTTAATTCCTATTTACGGTGCGGCAGGCGCAGCGATGGCCTCTGCGGTTGCATTTTTTATCTTCTTCGCCATCCGCACCGAAGCAAGCTCCAAACTTTGGGAAAGCTTTGAAAGATGGCGAATGTAT
>JACXUY010000175.1 GCA_014763665.1 Gammaproteobacteria bacterium | reverse complement strand
TGTTTGACTGCTTCATAGGTGTGTAGCCCATCAATATGCAGTAAATCAACCGTGTTATCATCAAATGTTTTTAGTGCATCGTCGAATGTCATGCGCAATAGTGTCGAAAAATTGCCATAGCGTTCGTTGTGTTTTAACTGCAGCGTTTCATAGACGCTATTATCGTATTGTCCTGCGTGTTCGTCACCTTGCCATGTGTCAACCGCATAGCAACGTGTTGGTAGTTGGTGATGTTTGACCGCTTGGCATATGGCCAAATACGAGTTTCCAGAATGTGTCCCCAACTCAACAAAAGTGTTAGGTTTTAATTGACAAACTAGCCACATAGCAAAGGGAATATGCCCTACCCACGAAAATGGGAATGCTACGTCCGATGGCTGCAGCAACGACCAGCAATCTTGCTTGACTTCATTCATGACGTACGACTCCACATTAAGGGTAAATTGTTCCATTGCCACCACTGCCAAGGGGCAATGTTAATATCATTTTCGAGTTGTTGTGCTGCAGCCTGCATCGCGAGTACTGGATCGTCGGGTAGAGCGATGACTGAACAGACTGTTTGCTCATGACTATCGAGTGCGCGCCCATAAAATAGTTTAGCGCCAGAACGTTGTACAAGGCGGATAATGCCAGGGGGGAGCGCTAATTGTCCATTTAAAAAGTCAACTTTAACTTGACGCGCTGGATCTGCTTCGACAAGATCCATCATGATAATAATGGTTTCACCTTGTTTGAGTGCATCGTATAAAACACGTAAATGATCGGCAGTCGTTACCCAGCGACCACCCGCAATACGTACGGTATGATGCATTTTATACTGTAAGTAATCACGCGTTTGCTCATCAAGGTGAGGATTGCGCTCGTCAATCACTTGGCTGAGCATACCAATTGACAAGTCAGACAACCCTAATGCGCTACTCAGCATAATGGGGCGACCTGCATGAGCCATGACAATGATTTTCCCGCAGTTATTGCGTTCTTTAATGAGTGCGTCGGCATTCAGGGATGCCATGTCAGTGATTGTTTTGCGATTCATGCGGGTCAGATAAAAAACATCCAGTTCTTCACGCGCCATCATGCCAAAGTGAGCATACACCCATTGTTCTACTTGTTCATGCGTTGCTTCACGAAAGGCGAGTTTTAACCCCGCTCGGTAGCTTTCTATCCACTCTGGCTCGAACAGCCAGAAGAAGCGTCGTCCCAGCTTTGTTGCGAGCGTAAATGCCGATTTTCTTGGTAGACGGCTTATGAGCGGTAATATCAATTTGTATTTAATTTTTTTGATGTATTGCGGTGCAGACATGACTTTAGCTTTCTCCGTGGAGCCACTGACGTTCAAGATGTACAACGCCAACCTCTAAATGCGTTTGTGTCACACTAAATTGTGCAGCGTGCCGAACATGTTCATAAACATGGATGCCATTTTCACACAATAAAAATGCGTCAACCTCGTAGTGTCCTTTTAAGAGAGGCAGTTTTGGTAATACTAAACGAATAAATGATTGCTTTTGGGCAATTTGCTGTCCGTCTATTTGGGTCGAAAAACTACATACCTGC
>JACXUY010000019.1 GCA_014763665.1 Gammaproteobacteria bacterium | reverse complement strand
GTTTACGAGGTGCGATTGCTTCCACCAGGTCAACGAGTTGCTGAAAATCGATCAGTTCATCTAAAGCCAGCAACGGATCTTTCTGGTCGATGCGCTTTGCTCGGTATTCTTGGGCAAATAGGTCAAATAAGTTCATGGTAGGCTCAGCAGGGATTGTTATGTAGGTATTTTACCCGGTTTCAGCTCGGGAGGTTTTTAGAGGTGCCCCAGGGTGTAGTAACCAACATGATAAGACAGCTAACACCCTACATAAAGCGATTGCACTTATTGTATGAATTCAGGATTTCATTTCCACCAAGCATCTGTTTCATGTCGTAACTCGACTATTTACGATATTGTTCTGGCAGTAATGGCGCTAGTGTTTTCATCATTGCAGCGAGTAATTTTGGATTGGCAGCCACAATATTGCCCGAGTTAAGGAAGTTTTCACCGCCAGCAAAGTCGCACACCAATCCGCCAGCTTCCTGCACAATGAGTGCGCCAGCAGCAATATCCCAGCTGTTCAGCTTAAATTCCCAAAAACCATCAACGCGTCCCATTGCCGTCCAAGCCAAATCTAAGGCTGCAGAACCAGGACGACGAATGCCTGAGGTTGCTTGCATAAAGGTTTTCAGTGTTTCCATGTAAACGTCTAAATATTCAAAATCACGGAAGGGAAAGCCGGTCGCCAGTAAGGATTGGTCTAGTGTACGTTGCTCACTAACGCGAATGCGACGATTGTTGAGCTGCGCACCCGCACCACGTGAAGCAGAAAAGAGTTCTTGACGCATTGGGTCGTAAATTGCACCATGCATCAGCTTGCCATTGTGTAGTACGGCAATGGATACCGAAAATTGTGGAAAGCCATGTAAAAAGTTAGTGGTACCATCGAGTGGGTCGATGATCCATAAGTATTCGTCGTTGTCGCCAATAAAACCGCTTTCTTCACCTAAAATAGCGTGTGAGGGGTAAAATTTACGAATCGTTTGTATAATGTCATCTTCTGCCATGCGATCAATTTCGCTGACATAGTCGTTTTCCGACTTTTTTTCGATGGTTAGTCGGTCTGTTTGTCGCATGTTACGCGTGATAATATCTCCAGCTCGGGTGGCAGCGCGACAAGCGACATTAAGGATGGGATGCATAGGTTTCCTTAAATAACTTGGATAGCTTATCCAATTAAACGAGCTGTACTATACACGATTGGTGTTCATTTTAAAAGATTCAAAGGACTGATAAGTGTCTCTGGCTGACTTAACACAACCACTCAGCGCTATTCGTGTTGTTTTGGTTGAAACCTCACACCCTGGCAATATTGGTTCTGTCGCTCGTGCCATGAAAACCATGGGGTTAAGCCAGTTAGTATTGGTTAAACCGAAAACCTTTCCCGATGGTTTGGCAACAGCTATGGCTAGTGGTGCTGCCGATGTGTTGGCATCGGCGCGCATCGTAGAAACCTTGTCTGAGGCGATAGCCGATTGTACCTTAGTGATTGGTACCAGTGCGCGTTTGCGTGTGTCAGCATGGCCACAGGTGGATGCCAAGGGTGCAGCAGAGATTCTCTTGTCGCATCAACAACAAGCGGGTCAGACAGCGCTGGTATTTGGTCGAGAAAGTTCAGGTCTGAGTAATAGTGAGTTGGACTTGTGTCATTATTTGGGGCATGTGCCGACTAATCCTGATTATGGTTCTTTGAATTTGGCAATGGGTGTACAAATTTTTGCTTATGAGCTCTGGATGCAGGCACAAAGGCAAGCAGGCTGGGCAGACAAAGAACAACAGCCTAAGGAGTTGGCAACTTCCGCTGCTTTGCAGGGTTTTTATCAACATTTAGAATCAACCTTGCAGGCTATTGAATTTCTCGATGACCGCAACCATGAACCTTTCATGCGACGCATGAAGCGCCTGTTTGGTCGCATAAAGTTAGAAGCGAATGAAGTCACCATGTTGCGCGGTACGCTAAGGCGTATGCAACGTATCGCGCTTTTGGCTAAAGGTGTTAAATAAACCAAGGAAACCAAATGAGTAGTTTGTGGCAGTCATGGAAAGCAGATGTGGCTTGTGTGTTTGCACGAGATCCTGCTGCGCGTTCCACTTTGGAAGTCTTGTTAACCTATCCCGGTGTGCATGCAGTATTTTGGTATCGACTCGCGAATCGCTTGTGGTATTGGAACTTTAAGCTAATGGCGCGCTGGTTAATGACCATAGTTCGCTGGTTAACTGGTGTTGAAATTCACCCAGCAGCAACCATTGGGCAACGGTTTTTTATCGATCATGGTATGGGTGTGGTGATTGGTGAAACCGCAGAAATTGGTGATGACGTAACCTTGTATCATGGCGTCACCCTAGGTGGTACCAGTTGGCAGGAAGGTAAGCGTCACCCGACCTTGGGCAATGGTGTTATTGTCGGCGCTGGTGCTAAGGTATTGGGGCCGATTTTGGTGGGTAACAATGCACGCATTGGTTCCAACGCCGTGGTGGTTAAACCTGTGGCAGAAGGGGTGACCGTTGTTGGTATTCCGGGGCATGTGGTGAAATCTAAAAAGGTGGACGAGGCTAAGCGAGCACATGCGCAGAGTTTACTGGGTTTTGATGCTTATGGTGTTGGTGCTGATGCACCTGATCCAGTTGAGCGTGCTATTCACGCCCTGACTGATCACGTATTGGCGCTCGATGCTCAGTTAAAAATGGCGCAGCAGGAGTTGGTGCGTTTGGGTTCGGTTTTGCCTGAAGTGGAATTGCCGAATTTGGATGCGTGCATGTTAGATGCCTGTGAAGCGAAAACGCCTGACGTAACGCCTAATAGCGATTCTGCTAACCCTAATAGCTGATGGAGCCTCTAATAACCTAACGGGTAGGGGGCCTGGGGGAAGGGGCGCGCCAATCGTGCATATCACTGCTTGATTTAAGCCCTTCCACCAGTGGTAAAATAACTTGGGAAGGCTAAAAACGCCACATACCGAAGGTTTCGGAACGAAAAATGGTGTTTTTAGCCATGCCCCTGAGTGTTTCGCTAGGGTATTGCAGAATTATGATCTGGTTGATACCATACTAATTTGGTCAACTATTCTGTCGGTGATATCTTATGCGTCTTACTTCTAAGGGTCGGTATGCAGTCACTGCTATGCTGGACATTGCCATACATCAGCCACAAGGTGCTGTATCCCTGTCAGACATTGCTGCGCGTCAATGTATTTCGTTGTCTTACTTAGAACAAATTTTTACTCGTTTAAGAAGGGCCAAACTGGTTAAAAGCGTGCGTGGTCCTGGCGGTGGGTATCTTATTGGTGCGCCATTATCAGAAATTAGTGTGCAAAGAATTGTAGAGGCAATGAACGAAGATCTTGATGCTCGTCAATGTCATGGTTCGGAAGATTGCCATGAAGGAAAGGTATGTCTTTCTCATGCATTATGGGATGATTTATCAGCGATGATTGCAGGATTTTTGTCAAATATTACTTTGGCCAACTTATTAGAAAAGCGACATTTGGCGACTAGTGGGTTAAATCAACAAATTAGTGTGGCGCAAATATTGCGTCGTTAGGTGCGTAGGGGAGGAGTGCAAGCAATGACAATTAATTTAACGCCCAGTGCGGTGGAACGTGTTCGTACCATGCTGGCCAAGCGTGGTCATGGTATTGGTTTGTACTTGGGTACAAAGGTGAGTGGTTGTACGGGTTTCGCTTACGTGGTTGATTATGCGGATGAAGTCAAAGACTCAGATTTGGTCTTTGAGTTTGATGAAATTAAAGTCGTTGTACCACAAAAAAGCATGGAACAACTCAATGGCATGACCTTAGATTACGCAAAAAACGGGCTTTTAAATGAAGGCTTCGAGTTTATTAACCCGAATGTGAAAGATATGTGTGGGTGTGGTGAAAGTTTTAGTGTTTAGCAGAGCGTATTCTGATTGATTAGAGACAGAATGCGATAGAATGAAACCCCGCCTAATTGACGGGGTTTTGTTTTATTAGGGAATTTAAGAAGTCAATGCAATTCTTACCTCAGCTGTTACGCGTTTCTATTTGGGTTATAACGGCCTGTATTGGTGTTTTTCTCGTGTTGGTTAGTCCGCAATGGTTAAATCAATTAAATTGGTTTATGCAAGATCAAATAGTCAGGCAAACAGCAAGTGATCAACCGGTTGATTCAGTTGTATTAATTGATATTGACGAAGAATCAATACAGTTGCTGTCAGCCTGGCCTTGGCCAAGAAGTTTGTTGGCTGAGTTGATCGAGCAACTTGCTCAAAAACAGGTAAAAGTCATTGCGTTAGATATGATTTTTCCCGATAAAACTCAGTTTATTGAGGATGAAGCATTACAAAAGGCGTTAACAAAAAATCGAGCTATTTTACCTATTATTTGGGATTATCGAGGTTCTCCATCGAATTTGGCTGTAGGTGGGTTACCAATTCATATCAATCAACAAACAGAGCTGGGTTATTGTCATAAAGCCAGTGGTTATGTCACTAGTTATACAGAAATGAACGAGAGTGCATCTTTGTTGGGCCATATTTCACCTGTTCCTGATCATCAAGGCATTATGCGATTTATGCCACCAGTGGTTTGTTGGCAGGGTCAACCCTACCCGATGCTGGCCTTATCGATGCTTGATCGTTACGTAGAGCAGCTTGATATCATCAAAATAACCAATCACTCACTTATGCTGAACATCAATGGTCGCATTCTAGATGTTTCGCTGGAATCGGGACTATGGCGTATTCCCTATCGATATGAGATGTCCTCATTCACCAGTATTCCCGCATGGCAAATTTTGGCAGGTCAGCTTGAAATGGATTTATCGGGTAAGGCTGTCATCATTGGCTCCTCGGCAGTTGGATTGAATGATCGTGTGGCCACACCCTCATTACCAATAGCACCGGGCATGTTGTTGCATGCACAAATGTTTGTAGATTTGCTTAGTGATCATTCACATAATTACCCATCGGCCCATTGGCTTTATGGTGTTTTGGTATTGTTAATAACGATGATGATGGCGGTCATTATTGTGCGTTTTTCGATTCGCATTGCTGTTATTTGGTGGTTGCTGTTAATCATGCTAGAGGTCTGGTTGGCTGTCTTTATTTATCAAATCAATGGTGAGTTAGTGGCGCTGGCGACAGGAATTGTATTGCTATTGTTACTGTTTGTTAGTCAATCCATCATGGAGTGGTCTTTGGTTAAAAGGCAAAGCTACCGCATTTATCAACTGTTTAAAGATTACTTGCCGGATACCGTTTTGTCTCAATTGATAAAAAGCACAGATGAAGGTTTGCTGATACCGCAACAAAAAGAGGTAACAGTGCTATTTGCTGACTTAGTAGATTTTACGCGAATGACTGAAACCATGCCTACTGCTGAGGCAGCAGCCTTAACACGCCAGGTACTTTCATTACTTACCGAGGCGATTCACCAAACTCATGGAACCTTGGATAAATACATGGGTGATGCGGTTATGGCTTTCTGGAATGCGCCATTAACGCAAGAAAATCATCGGGCGTTAGCGATTGAGTCTGCCTTACTAATGCGGGAAGCCATGCAGACGTTGAATGAACAAAGAGGTAAAGACGGCAAAACACCTCTAGCTATCCATGTTGGAATTAATACTGGGGAAGCTCTGGTAGGTGATTTAGGTACAGAGTGGCGTCATGCTTATACAGCGTTGGGAGATTCAATTAATGTCGCACAACGCTTGATGATGTTGGCACACACAATAGGTACAGATATTGTGATTGGTCAAGCGACGGCGACTTGCTGTTCAGAAAAGTTATTATCTTACGGGCAACATAAATTGAGTGGCAGGACACAATTAGAGGAAGTTTTTGTGATCCCTGTCACTAATAAAGTTTAAGAAACCTGTGGTTTTACGTTAAAATAGTAAGTTAAGTTATCATTGGTTAATATCGTAATGCAAAAATCTCAACTTTCCGAACTGGTGCAGGTGATCGGCGGCTTCAAGCGAGCCTTCATCTATATTGGTATTTTTAGTTTTATCATCAACTTGTTAATGCTCGTTCCTTCTGTTTATATGCTACAAGTGTATGATAGGGTGATGATGAGTCGTAGTAACGAAACCTTGCTTATGCTCACCTTAATCGTGGTGTGGCTTTTTCTCGTTATGGGGCTATTAGAGTATGTTCGTTCTGGTTTAATGATTCGTCTTGGTTCGCAATTAGACAATAAGCTTAACACGCGTCTTTATGGCGCAATGGTAAATTATGCGTTAAGTAAACCAGGACAGGGTACAGCTCAGCCGATGTCTGATTTAACGAATGTGCGTCAGTTTATGACAGGCAATGGGTTGTTTGCTTTTTTTGATGCACCTTGGATGCCGATTTACATTGCGGTACTTTTTATGTTTCATCCTCTCTTTGGATGGTTTGCGATCTTTGCAGCTATCGTTTTAATTATCATTGCAATTCTTAACGAAAGATCTACCAAGACGTTATTAGCAGAAGCTAACAGTGCCAGTATTCAGTCGAATCAGGCTGTGGCAACACAGTTGCGCAGTGTCGAAGTGCTACATGCGATGGGGATGTTAACAAACTTGCGTGAAAGGTGGCTGGGCAAACATCTTAACTTTTTAAAACTACAATCGGATGCTTCCGATAAAGCAGCCATTTGGTCAAATTTATCTAAGTCATTACGTCTGTTATTTCAATCGCTCATTCTGGGTGTTGGCGCCTATCTCGCGGTGCAGAATGAAATCACCTCTGGTATGTTGATTGCAGGTTCAATTATTATGGGGCGGGCATTAGCACCAATTGATTTGATGATCGGTACTTGGAAACAGTTTGGTGGTGCTCGATCTGCTTATGGCAGATTAGATGAGCTGTTAAAAGAATTTCCTGAAAAAGACAAGCCTATGTCTTTACCTATCCCCAAAGGGGCGCTATCGGTTGAAGGTGCATTGCTGTTTCCACCTGGAGCTAAGCAACCATCCTTACAAAATGTTTCCTTTGCAATTAATGCAGGAGAAGTATTGGGAGTTATTGGTCCAAGTGCAGCAGGTAAGTCTTCGTTAGCTCGAGCCTTAATGGGCGTTTGGCCTTTGGCAAATGGTAAAGTTAGGTTGGATGGTGCTGATTTAACTCATTACAATCGCGACGAGTTAGGCCCTTACATTGGTTATTTGCCGCAGGACGTTGAGCTTTTTGAAGGAACAGTGGCAGAAAATATTGCCCGTTTTGGTGCTGTGGACCCAGATAGTGTGGTCAAAGCGGCTCAATTAGCGGGCGTACATGAGATGATTTTGCGTTTGCCGGGTGGTTATAACACTCCGTTGGGTGCTGGTGGCGTGGCGTTATCTGGTGGTCAGCGCCAACGTATTGGTTTGGCGCGCGCAATGTATGGTAGTCCAAAGTTTGTCGTGTTAGATGAGCCGAATTCTAATCTGGATGATGCGGGAGAAAGAGCACTCGTCCAAGCAGTACTCAACTTTAAACAAATGGGAGCGACTGTGGTGCTAATTACGCATCGTCCTGGTATTTTAGGGGTGACTGATAAGATATTATTGTTGGTTGAAGGACAAGTTAGAGCCTTTGGGCCTAGGGATGATGTGTTGCGTTCTCTACAGCAAGGACAACAACAGCCCAATCAGCCTCCGGCAACAGGAGGTGCGTCAGCATGAGTGAGCAAAAAATGAGTGGTCAGCCTTTGGCTAAAATTGAAACCATTAAAGTGCCAGCAGATGAAGTTATTACCGCCAAAGAGGAGCTTTTAAGGGCACCTGTTGTGGAGAAAGCAGCTCCTAAAGCACAACTTCCCATGGATGATGGTCCATTTCGTCGTTTCGGGATGTTTGTTGCTGTGGGTATGTTGGGGGGATTTGTGCTTTGGGCAAGTCTTGCACCGTTAAAATCTGCTGTGGTTGCGACGGGTAAGGTCGTTGTTGAATCACGCAATAAAGTCGTTCAGCATTTAGATGGTGGATTGGTGGCCGAAATCTATGTCAAAGAAGGGGATTTGGTTAAGAAAGATCAGCCATTGCTTCGGTTATCAGATGTGCAAATTCAAGCACAGCTGGACATAGTTAACAGTCAGCTATGGGAAGCTAAAGCTAACCTAGCACGTTTGCAGGCGGAAAGAGACGGCTTGGATCAATTGGTTTTATCGAGTGAATTAAAACAGTTGCAGTCTGAACCTAAAATGGCGCAATACTTATTAACACAGATGCAACTATTTGAGGCGCGTCGTCAAGCCTATCATAGCGAGCAATCGGTTCTGAAGCAGCGTATTGGTCAAACTAAGCAGCAAATTTCCGGCTTGGAGCAGGTAATTGCCAGTCAGGTCAAGCGTAGCCAGTCACTCAGTCAGGATGTTAAAGATTGGCAATCGCTTTATGAGCAACAGTTTGCTGACAAAGTTCGATTGCGTGAGATGCAAAGGCAGCTAACAGAGTTGGAGGGTGATATTGCTGGTAAACAATCAGAAATTGCACGCTTAAAGCAAGTTATTGCGGAAACTGAAAGACAGGTATTGTTACGCCAACAGGAGTACCAAAAAGAAGTAACGGATGGTCTGCGTGAAGCACAATCTCGACAGTCAGAAGCTGAGGCTAGAGTTTCAGCGCTGAGTGATCAGCTACGTCGTATTGATATTCTTTCACCTGCTGATGGTCGTGTCGTTGGTTTTGATGTGGTGACTGTCGGTGCAGTACTTGAACCAAGACGCACGATTATGGAGATAGTGCCGGCAGATCAATCATTTGCCGTGATTGGTCAGATGCAAACGCAAGATGTGGATCAGGTATTACCGGGACAACTCGCTGAAATAAAATTTATGGCGTTCAATACCAATTATGTACCCGTTATGTATGGTAAAGTCGATTCTGTGGCTGCTGATGCTTTAATTGATGAAGTGACCAAAATGCCCTATTACAAAGTTAAGGTCGTTCCAGATGTTCAAGCTGTAGATTCTTTGAGTCGTCACGGGTGGAATTTGGTGTCAGGTATGCCAGCCGATGTGTATATTCAAACTCGCGAGAGAACCTTGTTGAACTATATTGTGCGCCCATTGCAGATTATGATTTCAAAAGCATTTAATGAAGATGATGGATTATGAAGAAGTCTAGCTTGTTAGCGCTGAGCCTTGCTATCTTTTTCTCTGGCAATGGATTTGCTATGACACTTTCTGATGCATATCTGCTGGCCTTAAGTAAGGATGCTAAGCTGGCAGCATCCTCTGCTAGATTAGAAGCGGATGAAGAATTAAAAGTACAAGCGACCGCACAGCTGTTACCACAGGTAACGGCATCGGTATCGGCTAAAAAAGAGCAATATCAATTGCCGACGAGTAAAACTAATTTTGATGAAACGACCAATAACCGAAACTTGCAGGTTACACAGCCAATATATAATCGCCAAGCGTTTTACGGTTATGATCAAGCTGGTCTAAAGGTTGATTATGCGCGTTTACGATTGAGTGCTGCTCAAAATGAGTTGGGTGTTAGAGTAGCGGAGGCTTATCTAAATTGTTTATTGGCGCAAGAGAACTTGTTGTTATCAAAGCAGCAAATTGAAACAACGGAACAACGCGTTAAGCAAGTGAATGCAGCTCTAAAAGTGGGTTATTCCACTAAGGTGGATGTACTGGGTTTAGCGGCAGAATTAGATGATGCTCGGGCTACCTATACAGCTGACCAACAGCGTTTAGCGGCAGCGCGGCAAAAGTTGAAAGTGATAATTGGTCAAGAGATACCACAGCTGTTGCCATGGCCAAAGTTGCAGCCAGAATCGATTATGGCGCAGTTTGTGATGTCAACTCCGTGGCTTGATCAAGCTCAGCAGTCTAATTTAGACGTTCAATTACAGAAAAAAGCGGTTGAGATAGCTCAACAAGAAGTGGAAGTGCGTCGTTCAGCTTTTTACCCAGTGGTAAACGTTGGGGCGTTTTATGCAGATGCTGACGGCTCTACTTATTTTGCACAGAAGAATGATAATAAGGCAATTTATGTAGAAATGAAGCTGCCCTTGTATCAAGGTGGGTACGATAGTTCGCGTGTTCGCGAGAGTCGTGCTTTACTTCGTTCAGCAGAATTTGATGCGGAATATGCGCGCCTCTATGCAACGCAACAGGCTCAAGAACAGCTCTCTTCGTTACTCGCGTCGCGTGAAAAGTTACAAGCCATTGCGCAAGCAATTGCTTCGGGTGAGTCTTACCTAGCGTCTGTGGAAGAAGGATATCGTTTGGGCCTTAGGGATTTGGCAGAGGTTTCTCGTGCTAAAGAAAAGCTTTTCGTTAATCGAAGAGAGCAAGCGAGAGCTTCCGTAGAGTTACTTAATGCCTTAGTTCAGTTACATGCGGTTGCAGGTAAGCTTTCCAATGATGCGATCATGCAGATCAGTAAAGCTGTTTGGTAATACGCGGTAGAAGTTGAAGTAAACGATGAGTGTGGTGACGCTAGAAGCGTTAAAAAAATATCCGATTCTGGCGGATATTGATGACGCATACTTGGTAAGCATGGGTCAGCAGATGCTATTCCGTGAGTATGAGCGCAAACAATATGTAGTGAAAAAGGGAGATTCTGCCAAGGAAGTTTTTTTTCTAAATTCTGGTCAGCTGCAAGTTGTGGATGTTGCTAACGATGGAAAAGAGGTCGGTCTTTACTTAATTAATCCTGGCATCATGTTTGGTCATGTTACCTTGTTGGATGAGCAAACACGTTCAAGTTCGGTTATTGCTACCCAGGACTCTCAAGTTTCTGTCATGTCAAAACAACTAATGCTGAAATTATTTTATGATTATCCGGTGGTTATGCACCGTTTATTGGTTGAGTTTGCAGGCATTATTCGTCAAACCAATACATCTAGAACTGTCATCAGTCAAGCTAACGCTAGTTCTCGTGTTTACTCAGTCTTGGTGAATATGATGAAGCCTAATGTGGCGGGCATGATAACGATTGAAAAAATGCCAAGGCAGCAAGAAATTGCCTTAATGGCGAGCACAAGTCGTGAAACAGTATCTCGTGCGATTAGTCAGCTTATTAATAGATCTATTGTGGAAAAAGACTTGAAGCGATTGATCATTCGTAAACCAGATATGCTTAAAAAGTTAGCAGAAGAAGTGGTGGATTAAAATTCTGTTAGCGAGCAAAGTCGTTAACAGCGCAAATCAACAGTTACTTCAACTTAAAAGCTAAACACCATTTCGGGTTTCGGGCCAACAAGTGGAGCTAGCTCAGTTTCAAATAGCGCTTCTTCATTCCACTGTTGGTATTCTGTTCGTGTGTAGCAAACAGCTTGCATCGCAGAACCCGTACCAACCACCGCAACACAACGGCCGCCCAGAGTTAATGATTTTAGCCAGGCTTCTGGTTTCATAGCCACAGAACCGTTAACGACAATAACATCATATTCTTTGTTAAGCGGCAAGTCGTAAGCGTTTCCTGTTGTGCAATGAATATTTTGATGACCTAGTTGCGTTAGCTTGGATTTGGCTTGATGTGCTAACGCTTCATCGAGTTCGATGCTGTCCACTTCTTGACAGAGTTTTGCTAACAATGCTGTTTGGTAGCCTGAACCAGTGCCCACTTCAAGTGCTTTTTCGTTCGGTTGAGGGTTTGTTGCTTGAAGAAAGCGAGCAATGATTTTAGGTTCCAACATCATGAATTGTTTGTTTAATGGAATTGGGGTTTCGCTGTACGCAAGACTTTCAAAGCCATCTGGTACGAAGGGATGGCGCGGTGTTGCTGCCATGACGTCTAGAATTCGCATATCTAACACATCCCATGGACGGATTTGTTGTTCGATCATGTTAAAGTGCGCTAGGGCATAGTCCATGTTTGGCTCCTGCTGTAAACTTAAAATTTTTTAGATTTTACCACAAACTGTGCGCATAATCAGGTTTGACCTTTTCTTTATTGCCTTAAACGACAAACCGAGCGCTAGGCTCGGTTTGCGTAGGGTAAGGCGTTTCGATTAACCGTTAAAGCGCTCAGCCACGTTGTTCCAATTAACAACAGACCAGAAACCTTTTAGGTAATCTGCACGGCGATTACGGTAGTCAACATAGTAGGCATGTTCCCAAACATCAACGCCTAACAAGGCATTCTTACCCATTTGCAATGGATTGCCTGCATTTGAGCTGCTCACTAATTCTAGGCTGCCATCGGCGTTTTGAGCTAACCATGCCCAACCTGAACCAAAGGTTGCTAAGCCTGTGGCTTCGAATTTAGCTTTGAAATCATCAAAAGAACCAAAACTTTTATTAATGGCATCCATCAGTGCTCCTGTGGGGGCAACACCACCGCCAGCACTTGGCGGAGCCATCATCGTCCAGAATTGGTTATGATTCCAATGTTGTCCAGCATTATTGAAAATACCGCCAGCAGGTGCCGTTTTGACGATATCTTCCAGGCTTTTGCCTTCAAATTCAGTGCCGACTACCAAACGATTAAGATTGTCGACATAAGCCTGATGATGCTTGGTGTGATGAAGGGTCATGGTTTCTTCGCTAATATAAGGCGCTAATGCGTTATAAGCGTAAGGTAAAGCGGGCAAGGTGTGCGACATAATTAAAAGCTCCAATAGAATCCTAGAAAATAATACCCGACTATTCTACTCAGGATTAGATGTTTGCGCTAGTCTTAGAAAGCCTTGCCTGTTGTTCACTGACCCAGCGATCTTCCATTGCTTGTAAAGCGTTGGGATCGCTCGGTGGTAATTGCAGATAATAGCCATCGTTACATAATGATTCATAGACTTTTTGACCATCCGCTCTAGCCAGTTTGCGATCAGCGGTCATGTCAAAATCGATGACGTGATGTGACTGAGGAAATTGTTGTTGTAGTGCTTCAGGTAGTTTTTCCCAGCCAAGTTTCTGAGAAAGATATAAATAGGTGGCTTCTTTTTTGAAATGACGATAGGTGCTGGTTGGAATAGCGACAGACATGATTGAAAAGATTCCTACAGTTGAATTTAAGTAAATAAGATCCATAACAGGGTGATGACGGTTGACCTATCTCTAGTGACTACCTAGAATTGAGGGTTATGTTTTGTATTATAACGAGTTGAGGTTGTGGATGCGCGTCTTGGTATTAGGTGGTTCAGGTTTTGTCGGTCGTGCACTGATGCGTCAATTATCTGCTCAAGGGCATCAACTGACTGTACCGGTGCGTCGTCCAGAGCGTCAACGTGATTTGAGACTGATTCCGAATGTGACGGTGCTGCCGATCAAACATTTCAGTGACTTGCAATTACGCAAGTTGTTACGCGGACAGGATGCGGTAATTAATCTAATTGGTATCTTGCATGAATCTGGAAAAACAACCTTCAGATCGGTGCACGTTGATTTAGTTCGTAAGTTAGCGGTTGCCTGCGAAGTGGAGGGAGTAAGGAGACTGATTCATATTTCTGCCTTGGGAGCGAGTGAAGAGGCGCCGAGCCGTTATTTGCGCTCTAAAGCCGAAGCAGAACGGGTGTTAGCCGCTACTGACTTAGACGTTACGGTTTTGCGACCTTCCGTTATCTTTGGTGAGGGTGATCAGTTTGTCAATTCATTCGCGCGTTTATTGGCATTCACACCGATTATGCCTGTGGTTTGTCCTAAATCAGAATTGTCGCCTGTTTGGGTTGAGGATGTGGCGCGCGTTATTGTGAGTTCGCTTGCAGATAAATCTGCTGTTGGTCAAATCTATGAAGTATGCGGTGGGCGTGTTTATACGCTGATGGAGTTGTGGCAGCTGATTGCTGAAGTGTCTCAGCGTCGGGTTTACTTTGTGTCACTGCCCGATGCCTTGTCGCGCATTATAGCTCGTTTAATGGGGTGGATGCCTTCCCCTATGATGACATTCGATAATTACCTCAGTTTGCAAGTCCCTTCGGTTTGTAGCAAGGCTATGCCATTCGCTATTCAACCGAGAAGCTTGCGCAGTTATGTGAAACAAATATTTTCCAAAGGTCGTGTGCGTCAACGTTATGATGACCTTCGTCGGCTGGCTGGAAGGGATGCTTCGGATCCTATGGCGTGAAAATATGTTTGGTAGGTGGCGCAGTACGCGATCAGTTGTTGGGACTGCCTATTACGGATCGCGACTGGGTAGTCGTTGGCGCAACGAGCGAGCAGATGCTGGCATTAGGGTATCAGCAGGTTGGTAGAGATTTTCCTGTCTTTTTGCATCCGCAAACGAAAGAAGAATATGCGTTAGCGCGAACTGAACGTAAACAAGGTCATGGTTATCATGGTTTTAGCTGTCATGCAGGCTCAGACGTAACGCTTGAAGATGATTTGCGACGTCGAGATCTAACCATTAATGCGATGGCAGTGTGTGATGGTAACTTAATTGATCCCTACGGGGGGAAGAAAGATATTGCTGCTCGGTGTTTGCGACATGTAAGTGACGCTTTTGCAGAGGATCCATTGCGTGTCTTACGTGTTGCTCGATTTGCGGCAAAACTAGCGAGCTTCGGTTTCGTTCTAGCAAGTGAAACACGCTCATTAATGTGCGATATGGTGGCTTCGGGTGAGTTGGCGCAGTTAACGCCTGAGCGCGTTTGGCAGGAAACAGCAAAAGCTTTGATTACCGATCATCCTGAGGTTTATTTTCAGGTATTGCGAGAGACAGGAGCTCTGGAGCGATTAATGCCAGAGTTGGATATATTGTTTTCCGTGCCGCAAGACACTGTCTATCACCCAGAAGGGGATGCAGGTACTCATACCTTAATGGTACTTGGTGCTATGCGTCGGCAAACAAAGGATATTGCCTTATTGTGGGCTGCATTATGTCATGATTTGGGTAAGGGTATCACGCCCAAAGAGATTTGGCCTAAACACCCAGGACATGAACAGGCTGGTGTGGCATTGGTTGAGCAACTAGGGCAACGATACCGTGTGCCTTCACAGGTAACACAATTGGCCAAGTTGGTTTGTCGTTGGCATGGCGATATTCATAAAAGTGATGAGCTGACACCTGAGCAACGTTTACAGGTAATGGAAGGGTGTGATGTTTGGCGTAAGCCAGAACAATTTGAAGCACTGTTAGCAGTGAGTGAGGCTGATTCTCGTGGTCGAACGGGTTTTGAAGCAGCTGAATATCCGCAAAGCAGTCGTTGGCGGTTTTGGTTAGAGCAGGTACTGTCTGTGACAGCAGAGTCATTTATTGAGCAAGGATTGATGGGACGTGAGATTCAGAATGCTATGCGTAATGAACGAATTAAACGACTAGCCAATACTGACCCTGTGAGAGTATCATGAATTTTTTATAAAAACTGTTGTTTTTTTGCGACAAATGCATGTTTGTGCTAATCTTGTCTAGTCGGCGTCAGTATAAGGCGCATCTTATTCATATTGGTCAGGGGATCTACCATGCGTAAATTAGTGTTATTGGCTGCTATGGTTGTAGCAACTTCTGCTCAAGCAGCGCCTCGCGAGGCTTTTTGGTATGATAGTAACCATGTCGTCGTTAGGGATGGTCAAGGTAACTGCTTGCGTACTTCTTTCTGGACTGAGAAAGATGGTCTTTGTCCAGGTGCTAAAGCGCCAGAAGCTAAACCAGCGCAAGTAGCTAAACCAGCGGCAGTTAGGCCAGCTCCAGCACCGGCTGCACCAATGGCAGCGCCTATAGTTACTAAAAAAACCTTAAAAGCGAGTGAACTCTTTGCCTTTGATAGCGCTAAATTAACGCCTAAAGCAGAGCAAGAAATTGCGAACACAGCTGCAGAAGCAAAATCATTAAAATCAATTAATCTTGTGATAGTGGAAGGTCATACCGACAATATCGGTACGGCGGCATACAACCAACAGTTGTCAATCAAACGTGCTAACGCGGTACGTGATGCGTTAATCAAAAATGGTGTTCCTGCTGATAAAATCCAAGCCAAGGGCTATGGTTTTGATAAGCCAGTTGCGAGCAACAAAACAAAAGACGGTCGCGCGCAAAACCGTCGTGTTGAAATCACCATTGACGGAACTAAATAATCTCGTACATGGTAAGAAAAAACCCCGCAGCTTTTTGCGGGGTTTTTTATGCTTAATGTCGACAGTTTGCGATGGAATACTTGCCGATTTTGCCTAAATCGGTGAAAATAACGCTATTCGCCTGTCGTTAGGCAACCTTATTTATTTTGAAACTTTTTGAGGACTTTTGTATGTCTAACCGTCGTGAACTCGCCAATGCCATTCGTGCACTTAGTATGGATGCGGTACAAAAAGCTAAATCAGGCCATCCAGGTGCGCCTATGGGCATGGCGGATATCGCCGAGGTTTTGTGGAACAGCCACATGAAGTACAACCCTAAAAATGCAAAATGGGCAGATCGTGATCGCTTCGTCTTGTCTAACGGTCATGGTTCAATGCTGATTTATTCATTGTTGCATTTGACAGGTTTTGATCTCAGTATTGATGATATTAAAAACTTCCGTCAATTGCACTCAAAAACAGCTGGTCACCCAGAATACGGTTATGCGGATGGTATTGAAACAACGACTGGTCCACTAGGTCAGGGTATCACTAATGCCGTCGGTATGGCTATTGCTGAACGTACCTTGGCAGCACAGTTCAACCGCCCAGGTCATGCTATTGTTAATCATCATACTTATGTGTTTATGGGTGATGGTTGTTTAATGGAAGGTTTGTCGCATGAAGCTTGTGCTATGGCTGGCGCCTTAGGCTTAGGTAAGCTGGTTGCCTTCTGGGATGACAACAATATCTCAATTGATGGTCACATCGATGACTGGATGGAAGCAGATGTGCCAGCGCGTTTTGAATCTTACGGTTGGCACGTTATTCGCAATGTTGATGGTCACAACGCAGAAGCAGTCGATGCAGCTATTCATGAAGCGAAATCAATTCAAGATAAGCCAACCTTGATTTGTACGCGCACCACTATCGGTTTTGGTTCTCCTAACCTGTGCGGTACGCATGATTGCCATGGCGCACCATTGGGTGATGCTGAAATTGCCTTAACCCGTGAAAATTTAGGTTGGCATCATGAGCCTTTTGTTATTCCTCAGCATGTTTACGAAGGTTGGGATCACACAGCTAAGGGCGCGAAAGAAGAAGCTGAATGGAATGAATTGTTTGCTTCTTACGAGAAAAACTACCCAGATTTAGCAAAAGAGTTTAAGCGTCGTATTTCTGGTGAGTTGCCAGCGAACTTTGAAGTGGAAATGGATAAGTTTATCGCTAAAACACAAGCGGATATGCCAAACATTGCGTCGCGTAAAGCATCGCAAAACGCCATCGAAGCCATGGGTCCATTGTTGCCAGAGTTGTTCGGTGGTTCTGCTGACTTAACTGGCTCTAACTTAACCAACTGGTCTGGTACGGTCAAAGTCAACAAGGCTAATGCGAACGGTAACTACCTATCATGGGGTGTGCGTGAGTTCGGTATGGCGCATATGATGAATGGTATGGTATTGCATGGTGGCTTTAAAGTTTACGGTGCAACCTTCCTGATGTTCATGGAGTTCATGCGTAACGCTTTACGTATGTCTGCGTTAATGAAGATTGGTACTATCTACGTTTATACGCATGACTCGATTGGTCTGGGTGAAGATGGTCCTACGCATCAACCTGTGGAACAAATTGCGACCATGCGTGCGATTCCGAATTTCCATACGTGGCGCGCTTGTGATGCGGTTGAGTCTGCTGTGTCATGGAAGATGGCTGTGTTACGTTCTAACGCGCCAACAGCCTTGATTTTCTCTCGCCAAAATTTAACGCCAATGTCGCGTACGCCAGAGCAAGTTAAAAACATTGAAAAGGGTGGTTACATCCTGCGCGATTGTGGTGCTGAACCAGATGTTATCTTGATTGCTACAGGTTCTGAAGTTAGTTTGGCCATGAAAGCGGCTGAACAATTGGCGCAAGATAATATTCAAGCTCGTGTCGTTTCTATGCCTTGTGCAGAAATGTTTATGGCTCAATCAGAAGCTTATCGTGAGTCTGTGTTACCATCTTATATTCGTGAGCGTGTTGCGATTGAAGCTGGTATTAGTGATTACTGGCGTAAATTCGTTGGTTTAGATGGTGCAGTAGTTGGTATTGATACCTTTGGTGAATCAGCACCAGCAAATGTTCTATTCAAGCATTTTGGTTTTACAGTTGAAAATGTCGTGAACACCGTTCTTGATTTATTTGAAGATACGTGCACTGATGGTTGCTGCGGCGGCCACTGATTTTTATAACGCTCACGCTTCCTGATTAGTGTGAGCGTTTTTCCAGATTTATCAATTTTTAATTTGTAACTTAAGGAGTCATTCACATGGCAATTAAAGTAGGTATTAATGGTTTTGGTCGTATCGGCCGTATGGTTTTGCGTGCTGCGGTACAAGACTTTCCTGAAATTGAAATCGTTGCCATTAACGATTTGTTAGAACCTGAATACCTAGCTTACATGTTGAAGTATGATTCAGTTCATGGTAACTTCAAAGGTGATGTGTCTGTTGAAGGCAACTACATGGTTGTTAACGGTAAGAAAATCCGTTTAACTGCTGAACGCGATCCTGCTAATTTGAAATGGAATGAAGTGGGTGCCGATATCGTCGTTGAAGCAACAGGCTTCTTCCTAACGGAAGAAACTTGTCAGGCTCATATCAATGCGGGTGCTAAGAAGGTTGTTCAATCTGCACCTTCTAAGGACAAAACTCCGATGTTTGTTTATGGTGTTAACCATGAAACCTATGCTGGTCAGGCGATTATCTCTGCTGCTTCTTGTACAACGAATGGTTTGGCTCCGGTCGCTAAAGTATTGCAAGATAATTTCGGCATCAAACGTGGTTTGATGTCAACGGTTCATGCGGCAACGGCAACACAAAAAACGGTAGATGGTCCTTCTTCTAAAGACTGGCGCGGTGGTCGTGGTATTTTAGAAAATATCATCCCATCTTCTACTGGTGCAGCTAAAGCGGTTGGTAAAGTATTGCCAGCGCTAAACGGTAAGTTGACTGGT
The DNA here is from genome assembly GCA_014763665.1 of Gammaproteobacteria bacterium. Lineage (GTDB taxonomy): Bacteria > Pseudomonadota > Gammaproteobacteria > Thiomicrospirales > Thiomicrospiraceae. The sequence continues at coordinate 10,599 of JACXUY010000019.1, read as the reverse complement.
ATGGCTTTCCGTGTTCCAACCTCAGATGTTTCTGTTGTAGACCTAACCGTTGAGCTGGAAAAAGAAACTACTTACGAAGCGATTTGTGCGGCGATGAAAGCTGCCTCTGAAGGTGCTTTGAAAGGTGTATTAGGCTACACAGATGAGTCAGTAGTTTCTACTGATTTCCGTGGTAATTCTCATCCATCTATTTTCGATGCAGGTGCTGGTATTGCGCTAGACGCTACTTTCGTTAAAGTCGTTGCTTGGTACGATAACGAATATGGCTACACTTGCAACTTGATGCGTATGGTTCAACACATCGCTAAGTAATTTCTGTTTAACACCTAGTCGCCTAATTTCGGCTAGGTGTTTTATCGTTTGAGTGATTTTGTTAATCCTATTTCGCAAAGGAAACTAGTATGGCATTTATTCGTATGGCTGATTTGGATCTTAAGGGTAAGCGCGTTTTGATTCGTGCGGACTTAAACGTTCCAGTTAAAGATGGTAAAGTGACTTCGGATGCTCGTATTAAGGCTTCAATGAAGACGTTTGAAGCGGCAATCCAAGCTGGTGCTAAAGTGATGGTGATGTCACACCTGGGCCGTCCAGAAGAGGGTGTTTTCTCTGAAGAAAATTCGTTAGCGCCAGTTGCTGCTGATATGTCGGCTAAATTAGGCAAGCCCGTTCGTCTAATCAAAGATTGGGTTGATGGTGGTTTTGATGTGGCTGAAGGCGAATTGGTTTTATTGGAAAACGTTCGTTTTAACAAGGGCGAAAAGAAAAACCTCGATGAAACAGCGAAAAAATACGCTGCTTTGTGTGATGTTTTCGTGATGGACGCTTTTGGTACGGCGCATCGTGCAGAAGCTTCGACGCATGGCGTAGCTAAGTTTGCTCCTGTTGCTTGTGCTGGTTTGCTGTTGACCGAAGAGTTAGATGCCTTGGCGAAAGCGATTGCTAACCCAGCACGTCCGTTAGTGGCGATTGTGGGTGGATCTAAAGTTTCTACTAAATTAACCGTGCTAGAAAGCTTGTCTGAAAAAGTTGACCAGTTAGTGGTTGGTGGTGGTATCGCGAATACTTTTATCAAGTCAGTAGGTAATAGTGTTGGTAAGTCTTTATGTGAGGATGATTTAGTACCGACTGCTCAAGCCTTAAGCGCTAAAATGGCTGCACGTGGTGCTTCGATTCCAGTGGCTAGCGACGTTGTTGTTGGTAAGAAGTTTGATGCTAACGAGCCAGCGATTACCAAAGATGTCAAAGATGTGGCTGATGATGATATGATCTTCGACATTGGTCCTAAGTCAACGCAAGAATTGGTCGATATTATTATGAAAGCGGGTACGGTTGTTTGGAATGGTCCCGTTGGCGTGTTTGAATTCGACCAATTCGGTGAAGGTACCAAAGCGATTGCTAAAGCAATTGCCCAGACTAAAGCGTTTACCTTGGCTGGTGGCGGTGATACGATTGCAGCGATTCAGAAGTATGATATCGAAGATAAAGTATCTTACATTTCAACGGGTGGTGGTGCCTTCTTAGAATTTTTAGAAGGCAAAGTACTTCCAGCGGTTGCGATGCTTGAAGAGCGCGCTGCAAAATAAGTTAGTAAGGCAGGAGAGACGTGTTTTCTTCTGCCTTTTTCATAACCAATTCTAACAGTCTGACTGGTTATACGCCTTAGGGTGGATCGCCAGGCAGATTGTGTCTCATAGTTTTTGAAGGATGATCAATGATTGATAGAGAATATACTAGCCCACGTCGCACAAAAATTGTTGCAACCCTAGGTCCAGCAACAGACAAACCAGGCGTTATCGACAGTATGATTCAAGCTGGTTTAGATGTGGTTCGTATTAACTTTTCGCATGGCTCAGCGGATGAACACATTGAGCGTGCTCGTTTTGTGCGTGAGCGTGCTAAAGCCTTGGGTAGCGAAGTAGGGGTTCTTGTTGATTTACAAGGTCCTAAAATTCGTATCGCGCGTTTTAGTGAAGGCTATGTTCTCTTAGACGAAGGCGCTGATTTCGCTTTGGATAACAACATTGGTCGTTTAGAGGGTAACATCAATGGCGTAGGTTTGGATTACAAAACCTTGCCGCATGAAGTGAAGCCTGGAAATCGTCTTCTGTTAGACGATGGACGCGTTGTTTTGGAAGTGAAACAAATCGTTGGCGAACGTGTTGAGTGTAAGGTTGTTGTTGGTGGAAAACTGTCCAATAATAAGGGTATTAACTTGTTAGGCGGTGGTTTGTCGGCAGCAGCCATTACTGAAAAAGACAAGGAAGATATTCTTTCAGCAGCTAAAATTCAGGCTGATTACTTAGCTTTTTCTTTCCCACGTAGTGCAGATGATGTGAATGAGTGCCGTCGTTTGGCTTTGGAAGCAGGGTTGAAATGCTGTATCGTGTCTAAAATTGAGCGTGCTGAAGCTGTTCAAGATCCAACCTTGGAAGAGATTATTTTGGCTTCTGATGCCGTGATGATCGCGCGTGGTGATTTGGGTGTGGAAGTGGGTGATGCTTTGTTGCCCTCTCTACAGAAGAAAATTATCAAACTCGCCCGTCAACACAATCGCGTGACCATTACTGCCACGCAAATGATGGAAACGATGATTGACAATCCCATTCCAACGCGTGCAGAAGTATTTGACGTTGCTAATGCGGTGATTGATGGTACTGATGCGGTGATGTTGTCCGGAGAAACGGCAACAGGTAAGCACCCGCACCTTGTGATTGAAGCAATGAGTCGTATTTGTTACGAAGCTGAAAAACAGAGAGAGACTCGCGTATCGACGCATCGTATTGATCAGGTATTTCAAGCGACCGATGAAAGTATTGCCATGGGTGCTATGTATATTGCCAATCATTTCAATATCCGTGCCATTGCTGCCTTGACCGAGTCTGGTAGTACCGCTTTGCTGATGTCTCGGATTTCTTCGGGTATTCCGATTTATGCGATTACGCCGCATGAAAAAACGCGTCAAAAAGTGACCTTATATCGTGGTGTCTATCCTATGGCCTTTAATTATGAAGGTATGGATAATGATGAGGTTGTGCCAAACATGATCGAAGAGCTGAAGCGCAGCGGTCAAGTGAAGGATGGTGATAAGGTTTTGGTTACCCGTGGTAAGCATCGTGGTATCATGGGCGGCACAAATGTATTGTTGATTGTCGAAGTCGGCAAATAATAAAATAATCCCAGTTTTTTAATTTTTTACAAACTAACTCTAGAGGACAAATCCTTATGGCAATGATTACTTTACGTGAGTTGATGGACTATGCGGCTGAGCACAGCTTCGGTATGCCAGCATTTAACGTTAACAACATGGAGCAAGTCCGTGCGATCATGCGCGCTGCCGCTGCGGTTGATTCTCCTGTGATTTTGCAAGGTTCAGCTGGCGCCCGTAAGTATGCTGGTGAGCCAATGTTGCGTCACATGGTAGCAGCTGCTGTTGAAATGTATCCTAACGTACCTGTTGTTATGCACCAAGATCATGGTTCGGATGAAGGCGTTTGTTTACGTGCGATTCAGTCTGGCTTTACTTCGGTGATGATGGATGGTTCTTTGATGGCCGATATGAAAACGCCTGCTTCTTATGAGTACAATGCGAATATCACGCGTGCTGTTGTTAACATGGCTCATGCCTGCGGTGTGTCTGTAGAAGGTGAATTGGGTTGCTTGGGTTCGTTGGAAACTGGTAAGATGGGTGAAGAAGATGGTCATGGAGCCGAAGGCGAATTGGATCATTCTTCATTGTTGACTGATCCAGAAGAAGCGGCTCAGTTTGTTAAAGATACCAATGTTGACTGTTTGGCTGTTGCTGTAGGTACTTCTCATGGTGCTTACAAGTTCACTTCTAAGCCTTCTGATGACGTATTGAAAATTGATCAAATCAAGAAAATTCACGCTCGTATCCCAACAACTCACCTTGTCATGCACGGTTCTTCCTCTGTGCCCGAAGAGTGGTTGACTATCATCAACAATTACGGTGGTGATATGGGTCAAACTTACGGTGTGCCAGTTGAAGCAATCGTTGAAGGTATCAAATATGGTGTTCGTAAAGTGAACATTGATACTGACTTGCGTATGGCTTCTACGGGTGCGATTCGTAAACATTTAGCGGACAATCCTTCTAACTTTGACCCACGTAAATTCTATAAAGCGGCTGAAGACGCTATGATGGAAATTTGTAAAGCGCGTTTTGAAGCTTTCGGTTGTGCTGGTCATGCTTCTAAAATCAAAGCGGTTGGTTTGGAAGTAATGCAAGCACGTTACGCTTCAGGTGCGTTAGATCAAAAAGTGAACTAATTCACTCATTGGATCTGACAATAAAGAGCCCCATCGTTTGATGGGGCTTTTTTTGGTTCAAGTAGGACAAAATTGTGTGAATAAAGTCCGTTAGCCAAGGTTTTTTGTTAAAATGAAAATATTTTGAACAGAATTGAGTGTGTTGTATGGCGATTGAGCGTACGTTATCGATTATTAAACCCGATGCGGTGGGCAAAAATGCCATTGGTCAAATTTTAGCGATTTACGAACAGGCTGGATTGCGCGTAGCTGCGTGCAAGATGCTACGCTTGTCGCGTCATCAAGCAGAAGCTTTTTATGCCGAACATGAAGGTAAGCCATTTTATCGTCCTTTGGTCGATTTTATGATGTCAGGTCCTGTGGTCGTTTCGGTGCTAACAGGCGAAGATGCAATCGCTTATCATCGTCAGCTGATGGGAACTACGGACCCAACTACGGCGGCGGTAGGGACAGTGCGAGCGCAGTTCGCCAATAGCACGCGTGAGAATGCGGTTCATGGTTCTGATAGCCTGGAGAGTGCTGAGAGAGAAATTAACTTTTTCTTTGATCCCTTAGAGCTGTGTCGTTAATGTCGTCAATACCCACAGAGTTGGCAGCAGTAGCCAGCGATTCATCGACTCAGGTGTCTTTGCTGGGAATGAATCGCCAGATGCTGGCTGATTGGTTACGTTCTCAAGGAGAAAAACCCTTCCGTGCTCAACAATTAATGCAATGGGTGCATCAGCGCGGTATTATCGATTATGATCAAATGACCGATTTGTCCAAAGTACTGCGTGCTAAGTTGTCCCAGTTGGCGCCTGTTCGATTGCCGGAAGTCAAAGTAGACCAGGTTGCGAGTGATGGTACACGCAAGTGGTTGTTGGAGGTCGATGGGCACAACGCGATTGAAATGGTGTTTATTCCAGAAACGAATCGTGGCACGCTGTGCATTTCCTCACAAGTTGGATGTGCGCTGGCGTGTACCTTTTGCATGACCGCTAAACAAGGGTTTAATCGTAATTTATCCAGTGATGAAATTATTGGGCAAATGTGGTTGGCGCAACATCTGTTACGTCAAGCTGGGTGGGGAGAGAATCCCATTACCAATGTTGTATTTATGGGTATGGGTGAACCACTGCTTAATGTGAATCAGGTTTTTCCAGCCGCAGAAATTTTGATGGATGACTGGGGTTATGGCCTTTCGAAGAAACGTGTCACCATTTCAACTTCGGGTATTGTACCTGCAATGGACATGGTGACGGAGCGCTTGGATATTTCATTGGCGGTATCCTTACATGCGGCTAGCAATAGGCTGCGTGATGTTTTGGTGCCGGTGAATCAGAAGTATCCGTTGGCGGAACTGATGGGGGCTTGTCGTCGTTATTTACAACGTTATCCGAAGCGCCATGTCTTGTTTGAGTATGTGATGTTAGACGGGGTAAATGATTCGATTAGTCATGCTCGTGAAGTCATTACATTATTACAGGGAATCTCGGCAAAAGTGAATTTGATTCCGTTTAACCCCTTTCCCGATACCGATTACCAGACGAGTCCCTTCGAGCGCGTGTTGGCTTTTCAGCAACGTTTGATGAAAGCGGGATTGCAGACCAATATTCGTAAAACGCGCGGTGAAGATATTGATGCTGCTTGTGGTCAGTTGGCCGGTGATGTCAGTGATCGCACTAAGCGCAAAGCGAACTATCAACAAACGATTCAGTTTAGACGACTGGACAGTCAGCAAGGAACTCGAGTATGAGTCATAGTGAACAGCCCAGTGTGATGCCTTTACAGCCTGATGCCTCGCTTTCGTTGGGGCAACAATTGGCGAGTCAGCGTAAAGTGCGTGGTTTATCTATTGCGGATGTTTCGCTTAGGCTTAAAATTGCTGAGTCCATTATTCAAGCGTTAGAGTCTGACGATTGGGCAATGACAGGTGTTTCTGAGCATTTTATGCGTGGTTATGCGCGTAATTACATGCAGTTGTTGGGGATTGAAATGCCTCATCAATTAGTTGAAGATTTTTCGACTTCCTCAACGTCCTTGTCTTCTGTTAATCAGTTAGCGCGTCCGATGAAGTATGTGTCTGTCACTAAAGTAAATCGTCGCTGGCGTTGGTTGTGGTTAAGTAGTGTCTTGGTGATCGTTTTAGTGGCTTTATGGAGTCAAGCTGCTCTTTGGGACGAGTGGAATTTGACTTCTTGGCTAAATCATGAGAAGAAATAAGGAATGAGTGTGGCGAGTGTAACAGCTGTTCGAGGAATGAACGATATTGCGGGCGAACAGAGCTATTGGTTTGATCAGTTAGAGTTGCAAGCGCGTGCTTTGTTAGCAAGTTATGGTTATCAGCATGTTCGTTTGCCCGTGGTAGAAAAAACCGAGCTGTTTTGTCGTTCTATTGGTGAAGTAACGGACATTGTTGAAAAAGAAATGTATACCTTTGCCGATCGTAATGGTGATTCATTGACTTTACGTCCTGAAGGAACAGCGGGTTGCGTGCGTGCAGCTATTGAAAATAGCTGGTTGAATATGGGTGCACAGAAGCTTTATTACATGGGGCCTATGTTCCGTCACGAGCGTCCACAAAAAGGGCGATACCGTCAATTTTACCAATTGGGTGTTGAAACTTATGGCTTTGCTGGACCTGATATTGATGCCGAATTGATGTTAATGACGGCGCGCTTGTGGAAGCAGCTGGGCATTCAGGCGCGTCTATTAATTAACTCACTCGGTTCAGCGGAGTCACGTGCTACCTATAAAGAAGCGCTCACCAACTATTTCGCCGCTCATTATGAATTGCTCGATGAAGACTCGCAAAAACGTCTTTATCGTAATCCGTTACGCATTTTAGACAGTAAAAACCCTGCCTTAGCAGACTGTATTGCAGGGGCGCCTAAGTTGATTGATTGGTTGGATGAAGCAAGCCAGCAGAGTTTCAATCGCCTGTTAGCACTGTTAGATGCTAGTGGGGTTGCTTATGAGGTGTCGCCGACTTTGGTGCGCGGTCTTGATTATTACAATGACACGGTTTTTGAATGGGTAACCGATGCTTTGGGATCTCAAGGTACCATTTGTGCTGGTGGTCGTTATGATGGGCTGGTGACGCAACTCGGTGGTAAGACAACCCCTGCTATTGGTTTTGCCATGGGAATGGAGCGTGTTGTTGCCTTAATGCAGTTAATAGAACGCACACAGCCATCTTCGGTTGACGCTTACGTCATCGCGGCTGGAGATGAGGCGCAATTGAAAGTACAGTCATTGGTAGAAACATGGCGTGATCAATCACCTCAGCTAAGATTCATGGTGCATCATGGTGGCGGTAATTTCAAATCACAATTTAAGAAAGCGGATAAGTCTGGTGCACGTTTTGCGCTCGTGTTGGGTGATGACGAAGTCGCTAAGCAGCAGATAGGGATTAAATTTTTGCGCGAAGAGTCAGAGCAGTTAACCCTAGCCTGGACAGAGGTAACGGCTTGGTTACAAAGCGCATTAGCAACAGAGTAATTGAATGAATTTATCTTATAGTCAGGAGAGATGATGAGCGACTTACATGAACAGCATGAGTTAGAAGCATTAAAAAGCTGGTGGAAAGCCAATGGTATGGCGATAGTAACGGGCGGTGCACTAGCCATTGCAGCGGTACTGGGTTGGCAGTCGTACCAGAGTTATGAGAAAGCTAACAGTGAGGCAGCTTCAGCAGGTTATGAAACCTTGCGCACTCAGGCTGAACAAAATAATTTTTCAAGTGTAACAACGGAAGCGAAACAACTCTTGGTTGAGCATGCTGATAGTCCGTATGCCGTGGCGGCAGCATTTTTATTGGCTAAGCATGCGATGGAAAAGTCGGATTGGGAAGATGCGCAAGCTCATTTGCGTTGGGTCCTAACACACAGCGAAGAAAGCCATTGGCGTTCTTTGGCAGTCATTCGTTTAGCTCGTGTGCTGATCGAAGCCAATAAGGCTGATGAATCGGTTGCTTTGTTGGTTAAAGAGTCGCCAGCGATGAGTAAGTCATTTCAAGGCATGGCAGATTATGTGCGCGGTATGGCGCTCATGTCGCTGAATAAACCTGTAGAAGCAGAGAAAGCCTTTGCGCAAGCACAAGCAAATGATGCACTTTCGACCAGTGTGCGCAGTTTGTCTCAGCTATGGGTGGATGATCTAGGACAGGCAACACCATGATGAATCGTCGCCAATTTATTTCTCTGCTATCGGCTACGGGTTTGGTGATGGCCGGCTGTAGTCGTAATGAACCCATCAACCCACCGACACCCTTGCAAGCGATTACACCCAAAGTCAATCTTTCACCTGTTTGGAGTCAATCAATTGGTTCAATGGGGCGCAAAGATGTACCAGGGTTGAAGATTGTTGAGCATGAGAAAATGGTTTATGCGGCAGCAGGCAACGGTGGTGTTGCAGCCGTTTCTGTGGAAGGTCAGCTGCAGTGGCAAGTGAAGCTAGATCAAGCTTTGGTTTCAGGGCCAGCCTTTTCGGAAGTCTCAGAGTTGCTTTATATCGGTAGTGTGCGCGGTCAGGTAATTTGCTTAAAAGCCAAGACCGGTGAGCAGGTGTGGAAAGCGCAAATGGATACGGAGGTTCTCGCCCTAACAACAGGTTCGGGGCGCTTGTTTGTGCGCACGGCCGACGGTCGCTTAACGGCTTTAGATGCCTTGGTGGGTGAAAAGCTATGGGTGCTTGACCGTGATATGCCTGTTTTATCGGTACGAGGTATGTCGGCTCCTGTACGCATGTCAAATGCGATTTTGCTGGGCTGGGAAGATGGTTCCGTTGAAGCGATTTTGCAAGAAAATGGTGAACGTGCTTGGGAATCACGGATTGCTTTGCCACGGGGTCGTACTGATATCGAGCGCATGGTGGATGTGCAGGCATCTATCCTGACAGATGGTGTGCGTATTTATGCAGCGGCAACCAATGGCAAAGTCACGGCATTGGAGGCTCAATCGGGTAACCAGCTATGGACAAGTGATACGGCTACTTGGGTGGATATGGCCCTTGGTGAGCGTAGGTTATTTGTCGTTGCCGAAGATGATACCCTACGTGCGTTATCGATTGATTCGGGGCGCGTACTTTGGAAACAAGAAGCCTTAAAGTATCGTCGTTTGAGCAAAGCCATTGCTTGGGGTAAATGGGTGGCCGTTACAGATATGCAGGGTGTGTTGCATTTACTGGATGCCGCTGATGGCAGTTTGGTAGGGCGTGTGGATGGAGCAGTGAAAGAAGGCTTGGCCGATGGCTTAGCGGTTACTGATCGTCGTTTATTGTTATTAGATGTCGCTGGTAATTTAACCTTCTGGCAAGCTGGAAGTGTGGAGCAAACCTAATGCAACGTGTCGTCGCCCTTGTAGGAAGACCTAATGTCGGTAAGTCGACGCTTTTTAACCGGTTAACGCGTTCACGTAACGCTTTAGTGTCTGATTTTCCGGGATTGACACGAGACCGTCAGTATGGTCTGGGTCGTTTGGGTGATGAGCCTTATATCGTTGTCGATACGGGTGGCTTAAGTGGGGAAACGGATGGCGTCGATGTGTTTATGCAGCAGCAAGTACAGATGGCGCTAGAAGAGGCATCGGTTGTTTTTTTCCTAGTCGATGCGCGTGATGGTTTGGTGCCTCATGATGAGGTGATTGCGGCTAAAGTTCGTGCTTTAAATAAACCGGTATACTTGCTGGTGAACAAAAGTGAAGGTCTGTTAGAGTCACGTGCGCAAAACGAGTTTTTCAGTTTGGGATTAGGCAAACCAATTCCGATTTCATCGGCACATGGCGACAACATTCAAGCGCTCATGCAATCGACCTTTGAAACCTTGCGCCAGCAAGATGAAGGCGTGGAAAGCTCAGTTACGACGCTAGCACCAGGTATTCGTATCGCTGTAGTTGGTCGTCCCAATGTAGGCAAATCGACGCTCATTAACCGTATGGTCGGTGAAGAGCGTGTGATTGCTTATGATATGCCAGGAACCACTCGCGATAGTATTTTTGTGCCCTTTGAGCGTGATGGGCAGCAATATACGTTAATTGATACAGCTGGTATTCGTCGTCGTGCCCGTGTTAATGACATGATTGAAAAGTTCAGCGTGATTAAAGCCCTGCAAGCCATGGAAGCGGCGCATGTGGTCATTGTCATGTTGGATGGCTCAGAAGGGATTACTGACCAAGATTTACATTTGGTAGGCATGGCGCTTGAAGCGGGTCGTGGCTTGATTTTGGCTATTAATAAATGGGACGGTTTAACGAAAGATCAGCGTGATCATGTTAAAAGTCAAATTGATTTGCGCTTACAGTTTGCTTCTTACGCTGAACACCATTTCATTTCCGC
>JACXUY010000174.1 GCA_014763665.1 Gammaproteobacteria bacterium | reverse complement strand
AAGGCTTTAGCGATATCTGAACCTTTGAGTTCCACCAATGCCAAAGCATTTTTGGATGGCGAGGTGAATACAAACAAGCCATCGCACTTGGGTTGATTATCTGTAAATACACAGCCGTCAATTACCAACGCATCGACACTTTCACCAGGCCTGGTGGTAAATCGAAGCTTTTTACCTTGTTCGCTAAAACCATCATCCCCATCACACAACTCATAAACATTTGCCATTCTTTGGCATACGCAAGCCTGATAAGCACCGTAATTAATCATGCTCGGATTCCCACTCCAAATCACGGAGTTCATCATAAACCGCGTTAATGTCATTCCAGTAGGTGATCAGTTTGTCGTCCAGCAGGCCAATTTCATTGTCTAAAATCGATGTGACTTTTTCGTCGTGTATCCAATAGGCCTGGATGTGTTCTTGTTTTAATGAAGCAAGCTGTGGGTAACGGTCTTGTAGGTTTTGTTCTGGTAACTTTTGAGTCACCTGTGCCAGCTTGAGCGAATTGTTGATCGACTCAACAATATAGGGGCTATGGGTGGTGAGAATAAACTGGGTATTTAGAAAAGTGCGCAATAAATCAGAGACCACACGCTTTTGCCAAGCTGGGTGCAAATGCAAATCGACTTCATCAATCATCACGATAGATTGTTCCGCCAAAGGATTAAGGGAATCTGGATTAGCCATCGCCATGCGGGCACTTAAATCAATCACCAACCCCAAGAGCGTTTTATAGCCATCGCTTAACTGGTCGATATTCAGAAACTGTTCATTTTGCTTGACCACAAATTGCAGGGGATTGACTTCAATATGCGGCTCGGTGAGATCAGGGAACATTTGCGTAATCGCGGAACGCACGGCGTCCAGCTCAGGTAATGTCACATCAAAACTACGGCGTTCCTTTTGTAAGCGCTGTTCTTCAAGTTCTTTGTTGTAAAACCAGACAAACGCTGATTTAAAACGACTGTCTGCATTGAGCGCATCGGCAAGCGCATCAATACGCTGATATTTTTTATGGAAACTCTTGCCTTTTCTGCGTAATGGCAAATCCAAAATGGCACGACTGACACCATAAGACACGAATAGTGGCAGCGTGTAATCACGCGACAGAACCGCCGGTTCTATCACCGTGGCATCTAAATAGTGCTCAAGTTTCTTTAAACCTAAAGATTGCGGCAATTGTTTCGCGGTGAGCTGGCTTTTATCGCGCTTAACCATTCGATCCCAAGCCAAGCCCTCTGTGGTTTGCAAAACCACGCGCATATAAGGCGCTTTTTGCTCATGCTGCGAACGAAGATCGGCTTTTTTGAAAGTAAGCCCTTTCACATCCGGCAGATGCGTCAATATCGCCCCCAAGCCAATGCCTATAGCATCAAGAATACTCGTTTTACCCGAACCGTTTTCGCCAATCAGCAGCGTTAGCCTTTCGGCTAACTGAATTGATTGGAGTTTCATTGATTATTGTCCTTTAACCTTAAGCTCGGCAGATGCCTTCACCAGGCCTGCTATTTCTTGCGGGTCGGCTTTAATCACGCGCCGCGTAGTGCTGTGGTTTTTATCTAGGCTAATTACATCATTCATTTAGTTATTCTGTTTTTATATTGCGTTGCTGTAATGCCTTTAGCCATTCAACCGGGTTTAGGTTGTCAAACAGCAATTCAGCGGTTTTGCCGCCACTTGTTTTGATAAATTCTTCCGCAAATAACCTGAATAATCCAGTGCGCTTGTTCTGTGTGGCTTCATCAAGTCCTATTTCGTGCTGTACACGAGCCAACATTTCGTCATCGACTTTATTGCCATAAAGCCTGTTCAGCAACTTGGCAAAGGTGTCTTGTTTAATGGTCACAATCTGTTTTGAGAAACTGCCATCACTCACCCCGCCAAGTTTGCGCACCTCATATTCAAAAGCTTGTTTTAAAAGCGGTCGTTGCACTGAAAACTTAATCAACTTTTTAACGGTATCCACCTCAAAGCGATTTTGCTCGATTAAAT
>JACXUY010000173.1 GCA_014763665.1 Gammaproteobacteria bacterium | reverse complement strand
GCCGAGGTGGACGTCGCTGATCCAGATCGTGCGATAGGAACGGCGCGCGTTACCCTCGGGCTCGGGCGTGCGCGGCGTGGAGAGCGGAAGGCTGGCGACATTGCTGCTGAGCAGATCGGACAGATCGGAGCCGGTCATGCGAAATCCCTGATGGTCACGGCGAGGCTGGTCCTGCCATGACAGGGAAATGTTACAGGGGACTCACAGGCTGGTGACGGTTCCGCGTCATTCCACAGCCTTGTTGCAGGGGTGATGAACAGGCCGCGACGCCATGTCTGACCACTTTATGACGGATACGCGACAAATCAAGCCGGTTGCGGTGCGGCAAGCCCAACACGGCACTCGCCATCTCCAGTCATTCGTTCCGACACATTCAACCGGATATTTGTTCAATTTTCAATACGATCAATCTGGCGCAGGCATGTTGCCTGGGGTTGCCGGCTTAGGTCGGGCCTTACTTTTGATCATCATGTCTAAGGCGCGCTTGTATATCTCAACACCGTCATTATTCATGTATGATCTTGCTGAAGCCTTTAGTGCATCAAGATTATAATCCGCAACATTGTCCAAATCATCACTTCCCGAACCTCGAATCATCTCAAACTGCATTCTAACATATTTGGTTGGATCTAAAATCTGTTTCGAAATGTGATCTGATATTGACGACGAGCCGTCAAACATTACGTCCAAGATTGGAACTGCCCAGTCAAACCAGCCTTGTGGTGAATTACCTCTAGGAGCTAAATTTCTGGTGCTACTTCCTGTCCCGAGCGAAATGATACTTAGGTCTAAATCTGGAGTTAGGCGTTTTTTTCGTTTAATCGAAATCGCCTCTGCAATTGCCAATGCACTCGGATTGTTGGCCACAACACCGCCATCCACTACTATGTGCCTTGACCTACCAATGTTCACTTTCGCGGGAGAAAAATATGTTGGCGCCGACGAAGACGCCAGGCACGCCTCCCAAATGTGAACGTCGCGAGTTGATTTGTCGTAAGAACGGAATAAAATTGTCCGCCGGTTTTCAATGTCGTATGCGGTTATACACAAATCTGGATTTGCGTCGTGTAGTTGCCTGTTGCCTAGCTCTGATTGTAGTGCCTTTTGCAAGGCATGGGACGGATACCGAGCAACTTTTGCATTTCGCATTTGTGTCGGAAAGAAAAATGAAGATCTTCTCTTAAAGATACGAGGCCCGTCGTCCTCAAAAAGACCGACAATCTGATGCATACTGATGCCCGTGGCTATCGCAGCCGCCAATATAGAGCCCGTTGATGTCCCGCAGATAAGATCGAAGCTGGACTGAAGTGAGGAACCCTCCTCCCTTAAGTCGTCTTCGAGTTGCGCGAGCCAAATCGCCGGAATCAGCCCCCTAATGCCGCCACCATCGATAGACAGAATCCGAAACGTTGCCATCTACCCCACCCCTGTAAGATCATGTTTGGTGGGTATCAGAAAAAAGATGTAAAAGCATCTAGGCTCAGGACTCATTGCGGCAGCCAGAAGATGACGGTTGCGGCGATGCAGATGGCGGACATGAAGGTGTGTGCGCATCGGTCGTAGCGGGTGTGG
>JACXUY010000172.1 GCA_014763665.1 Gammaproteobacteria bacterium | reverse complement strand
ACCGAACATGCTAGTTATCATGGTCGCGACGAACGCCCTTCACGCGATGGCGCACGTCGTCCAGCGCGTCATGACCATACCGAGCGTCATCACTAATCACACAGTGGTTCGCTCAACTAAAAAATCCCCTCGCATGAGGGGATTTTTTTATAGCTGTTGTAAAGCTTAGATAAAGCATTAACGACGAAAATCGTTACGTAATAGTGCTAAATTATCTTTATCCAACGGCAAAGCATAAGTATGCGCCGACATTACTTGACCCGAATTAGCATCGAGCAATTTCAGCGTGATGTAAACCACATTAATGGCTTCAGCATAAGTCCCCACCAAAATAGCTCGTGCCTGATGCTCAGTCGCCAACTCTTTCACATCTCGACTTAACGCCAATTCACCGGTATCGCGTTTCACCAACACACCTGCTTGACGCAAACGCAAATCAACCACTTTGTAGCCTAAATCGGTGAAACGTGCCCCGACTTGTTCAGCAACTGCTCTGCCTAGACGCGAAGATTGCTTTACATTATCTACGTTCACCATAGTAGTCACTAACACAGGCTCTGGAGGTAACAGTCGCAATGCTTTGGTTGGTGAGTTTTTATGCAGCAAAGCATCCGTCGCTTCATAATTAGATTCAATAAACCGATTTCCCTGTGCATCGGCATAAGTTGGTAAGTTGTTACATCCTGACAAGGACAAACTCGCTCCCAATAACGAAGCATAAATTAACTTAACCATCAATTTTCACTCGCTTGGTATTGTCGATGATCGGTGTTGGCTTCACGTAGGCAGGCGCGTCATTAGCATGGATGGAAAGCACCTTGCTCCATGATGTCAGCAACCAATCATCTTTTTGCAAAGATACCGACAGTAAAGATTCGCAATTGGTGTGACTATGTGCCTCGGAAGAAGCCAACAAAGATTCCCCAGCTACCACCGTCGCTAATCCTCCCGGTACGGTTGCTACGAGTGGGCTAGATAATACAACACCCGTTGTAGCCAAGGCACTGGCCTGAAACGGATGATAACCATCACGCCCTTCGTAAGCGACTACTTGTGTGACATAGTTGAGTACCAGAGCGCCTGCCCGCTTTTCGACCAACACAGGCACACCTTTCGCAGACAATTGAGAAGATAATAATGAAAAATAGGCTCGTTCAAATTCAGTGGGTTGCGTGGGCAATGCAATAAAAACGCCCAGCCTTAGTCCATTATCGCCCTCAAAAGGCACAGCTTGTAGTAGATAGTTAACGGTTTCGTTGGCAATCATTTTCCAATGAGCTATCGAACGAGGTTTTTCAATTGCTGTGGGTGCAAAAGGTTTTGAATCGGGAATGCCCGTGATGGCCGAATTGCCACAACCCTGCAGTAAGAACACCCCCATTAAACTGGGTGCTAGTAAGCGCAAGTTCATTTAAGATTATCCATGATAAATATATTTGAATCATAACAAAATTCATTCATCTTGAATAGGTTGAAGCATATCAACAACCCTGCATCGGTCCGGGCTAACTGGTTGAACATCGGATTGTTGATATGCGTTCATCATAACCGAGTTTCAGCCCATTAAGCCTGCGA
>JACXUY010000171.1 GCA_014763665.1 Gammaproteobacteria bacterium | reverse complement strand
TTTATCATGGCACAACACTTCCTGCTCTCATCCCAAGCCCGTTCACTGTCTTTGGTTGATGTGATGAAGTTGTCCGATGAGCAAGCGCATGAACTGTTTAAAACTTTGCGCTGGGGTAAAAGCGATAATGACATGGTCTGTCCGACCTGTGGCGTGGTTCACGCACCTTATAAAATCCAATCCCGTAAACAGTATCGTTGCAAGCACTGTAGCCACACCTTTTCCGTTACATCAGGCACGATGTTCGCCAATCACAAGTTACCGATCAAAACCTATCTGTTGGCGATTGTACTGTTTGTGAATGCGGTCAAAGGTATTTCATCTTTGCAATTAAGCCGTGATTTGGGGGTTCAGTACAAGACCGCTTTCGTTCTCGCCCATAAGTTGCGTGAAAGCCTAATGGAAAAGCGGGATGACAGCGAAAAACTGTCAGGCGTGGTTCACATGGATGGGGCGTATGTAAACGGCTCAATCCGACCCAAAAACAAGAAATCTGAACGCATTGACCGCCGACTAGCTGAAAATCAAAATCCTAACAAGCGTTGCGTTCTAGTGTTTCGTCAGGGTGTTGAGAAAACTCGTACTTTTATTGTTAAGTCTGAAAACCAGCAATCCGTTAAATCCTTAGCGTTTTTGCACGTTGCCAACGATGCAACGATTCATGCCGATGAAGCCAACGCCTATGACCCGTTACACGGTTATTTCGATACCAAGCGGGTAAATCACTCGTTGGAGTACCGTTCGGATGAAGGCGTTACTAACAATTACGCTGAAAGCTTCTTTTCACGCTTTAGAAGAATGCAACACGGTCAACACCATCACATTTCAAACCGATACTTGGATAATTACGCCAATGAAGCGGCGTATCGTGAGGATACCCGCCTTAACCCAAATGGGGCTATTGCTAGTGATTTGATGAAAAAGTGCTTGCACACAAAAACAAGCAAGGATTGGTGCGGGTACTGGCAGGGTAATAAGCGAGAAGCGGAACGCTTGGCGGCTTAGGTCAACAACCAGTTATCACCTGTTTTGATAACTTTACTGTCTTTGAGCATTTGCGTTAAAACCTTTCTGACGCTGTTATCAACGATGGATAGTTTTGATTCATCAAAGCCTTTATGAACCATTAAGGTATCGACAATGGTTTTTAACGCCAATCCTTGCGATTGACCACGCAAGCTTTCTAAAATCATTCTAGAGCATTCACCGTGCTCAAATATGCGGTTTTGAATCCGCACTTGCTTAGCCTTAACGCTTCGCAAATCATAATCAGGGTCAAAAAGAACAATCGTGCCATCAAGCGATGTTAAACCTTGCTGTAAAGCAATTAATTCTTTCTTCTTTTGTTCAATCAGCCCCATTAACTCAGACCGCTTTTGTAACAAACCTGAAACCACATGAGATTGTGCCATAATAACCACCTAATCTATTGAATTGTTTGTTATTTTAGGCGGTTATTTGGGTTAAATCATTGTGCAAGTGCTACATAATGCCGCAAATATCCCTTTGCTACGCAAGGAGCGTTTACGCTCCTTGGACATATAACCGCTATCTGCAAATACTGCTTTCGTTTCATCCTCGATGAGTTCATCGA
>JACXUY010000170.1 GCA_014763665.1 Gammaproteobacteria bacterium | reverse complement strand
GATGTAATTGTCCGACCAAACCACCAAGGGTCATGCGTTGTTGTTGCCTCGAAGAGTAGCGTGTCCAGTCTTGCCAGCGCAATTGGCTAACGTCGATGTCGATATTTCTGGCTTGCATATTCAGCGCATGAAAAGTCTCTCTATCGGCTGGTGTATAACCGCTGACATGACTTTCTAAAAGCAAAGAATTTCGGCGCACCAGTGCATTGAGTAATTTGGCCGCCGTTATTTTCTGTGCGCTTAAAGCATGACCATTATCTTGAAGTCTTAAAGGGGTTTGAATGTTCAGGCTGACATGGTTTGTTTCTTGCCAATAGGGTAGTTGAATTTCAGCGGTATGCGGTTTAACTTGGCTGATGCTATTTTGTGGCGCATATACCAATAGGGGTTTGGTTTGTTCGTTGATGAGTTCAACCGCCATCAGTTCAGCTGTGCCATCGTGCTTGCCTACACCTCGTGCAAAAGCACGCTGCCAGGCAAAAACAATAATAGGTAACTGACTAATGGCTTGCCCCACCAGTACTATGTCAAAGCTTAACCAGTCGTTTGGCGCATAGATTTTTTCGCCCCAGCTTGGCGGTTCGATAACATAAGGATTAGGCAGTTGGCTAAATTTTTGTAGCTGATGTTCTCCGCTAGGGTGGGTCTCGAAAATACGAGTGTAAGGACAGGTAGGGATCAATGGACAAGCTGCACAAGTGGGCTGTTTGGTCATGCAGGCTAGATAACGTAAGGAACCACCAAACACCCCTCTCAGGGTTGACCCTGCATAGTCGGGCAGCTGCAGGGGTGAGTTGATCTGAAAGCTAAAGCGGTAACGCGCAATGGGTAGCTGAGTTGGCATCATGCTAATTACACAGCTTTGAGTTGAATAAAAATCCAGCCAAAAGGTAAGAGTTGCCCATTGCTATTCCCTTTATTGCTTTCTTCACTGGCTAACCAAAGTGTGGTAGTTTCGCTTTGGTAGCGATTTGGGCGATTACGACCACCCATGATTTTAATTTGCGCGATGTCGTCTAGGGTAATGCTTTCAGCCCCAGAATGTTTGCCCACACGTAACAGCATGCCACTATTTTGTGCCATCAACTTGCCGAAACTGCCATCAGCAGCAAGCATACCGTCCATCCAGGTTAGCCAGTCTTTTTTTACCAAACCTAGCCTGTCGATGATGTGACGTTCTTTTTGCCACTCTTTGTGGTAGTAGTTGTTGCAGGCACTAACCAGTGCGTTAATGTCATACTCAAACGATGGGGATACCGATTCGCCTCGTTTATTGTGGTGAGCGAGATTGGCTTGTAAACTGAGTTGACCCCGAAAGTTCATGCCTTGTTTTTCTGGGATACATTCCACTAAGGTTTGCATGCTGGCACGAGTTTCTTGCCCATTGCTAGGCTGTTTTTTGGCCTTATTAATCTGCCAACGAATCTGACTGGCGGGGCGACCTTCTTTTACTTGATAGTGAGCATCGCCAGCTTTAATAAGACGCAACGGGTCGGTATTAAATTTGCCAGCTAAAAGCTCAATTTCAACTTCTTTGGCTTTTTTCTTGTCCCACTGTCTGCCATGAAGATCGGTGCGTTTTTGCAATTCGCTGTTCAGTAATGCCGTACGAATGGCTCC
>JACXUY010000169.1 GCA_014763665.1 Gammaproteobacteria bacterium | reverse complement strand
GGGGACGCTGGTGTAGTGCATCCCCAAAGCGCCGCGTTCCTCGTCCTCGGCGACGGCCTGGATCATCGAGCCGAAAATGTCCGGGTTGATCTTCGTCCAGTCTAGCTTGCCGATATGGAGGAGATAGGAGCGCGCGATCCGGCTGAAACGCGGCACGTTAAGGCTGCCCGAGAAAAGCCCGCCGTTCACATAGGGAAACACGTCGGCCCAGCGCGGCAGCGCGGCGGCGGCCCGGTCTGCGATCTTGGTGTTCATGGCGCGGAATATCTCGCCGATCACATGATCCGTGTTCGATGAGTCTTTGGCGCTCATCTGCTCGATGGTGGCGGTGAACAGGCCAGCGCCGTTGAAGATGTCGGTGTCCTCCGCAAAAAAGCAGAAGATCAGCCGCGCCATGAAGTGATTCATGTCGTGACGGCGCTCGGCCGTGCCCCAGGCGGGATTGTCTTTGAGCAACTCGACATAGAGCCGGTTGAGTCGGCTGGTCGCCCGAATGTCGAAGGCGTTCTCACTGATCTGCTGGACGGTGGTGATACCGGCCAGCGGCAGGAAGAAACCGAAATGGTCGGGGAAGTCGGCATAGTCGCAGGCGACCGTTCCGCCCGTTTCCACATCCTCGGCCTCGAAGGTGTCGCCGTCAGTCGCCAACACGAACTTCGCTTTCGCGCGGGCCGTGGCAGGGCTGGCGCGAAGCGCCGCCAATGTCCGCCCTACTTCGCCGGGCGCGGCGACGGCAATGTGAATGTTGTTGTGCTGGAGCACGCCGCCAACGTCGGACTTGTTCGACGCGCCGCTGCGCAGACGCTTGATGGTCGTAGCCTTGTTGCCGAAGGCTTCAAGAAAGGCATAGGGGAAGTTCGCGGGGTCAAAGGGCCGCCCCGCAAGGTCGGTGATGGCCTGCTCGATCTCAACGGCGTTCAACGCGATTTACCCCCGTCGCCGTATAGGTGGTCTGTGTGCGCGGGCGCTCGGCACCGCCGCCGTTTTTGGCCAAGAACGCCCGCAAAAATAATTGCGGCATTTGCACGGTAAGGTGAGGTAGCGAGCGTTTTGTTGTCATGAGTCATGGCGGTTCGTGCTTCCTTGTCTTGGTCTCGGATTGTGCCCGTAGCAGAGTCTTTAGCCAGTTCTGAAACACTCTGCCACGAATTTTAAGAGAGTCTTGCTGCCCAGATCGGTTTGTGAGGTCACATGATATGTCAAAGCGACACAGCTAGGCAAGGACAATCACCCCATTTCTGTGGGGAGCGGCAGGACAGTTGAATCACCTTCAAAGAAAATTTGATATCCTTCGCCTTACCAGCGCAAGTGGCATGATAGACCAAATTTTTAGTACCTCATTCTTATGGTATAAGGTACCATCAACTAATGGAGGCTAATTTATGGGAACTATACTGCACGCTAACGCCAAGACAACGCCACGAATCACTTACTTTGTTTGTACCAACTTAGTCTACTTTTTCTCATAGTGACATCTTAGATAATTTTAGTTATCTAGGACAGCCCCTTAAATTTTTAACAAGGAGTGCTTTGCATGACCAATGCCCATCTTGACTCACTCTGTTAAATGAGCGTTTTTTGACATCTTTTTGACCGTAAGCACTGTTCTTTGCCAATTTTCG
>JACXUY010000065.1 GCA_014763665.1 Gammaproteobacteria bacterium | reverse complement strand
CCGTCCAGCACCACATTCACATCAATAAATACATCTTTGCCAGCGATGACATGACCACGGATGTCCAAACGCGACGCATCGGTTAGCGTCACGCCCTGGCGCATCAACGCCGTCGCTTGTGCTAGCTGGTATTCGCGCTCCAAAGCCTGTAATTGCACCTTGTCATTGACGCCCAACACTTCAATGGCGTTGGCTGGTTGTGCGGTATTGACCTCAAAACCATCCGCGACGCACATAGCGATAATATCGGTCAGATAGTACTCACGTTGTGCATTGTTGTTATCCAACTGAGAAAGCCATTTTTTCAACTCAAGACCGCGTACCGCCATAATGCCGGTATTGACCTCTTTAATCTGGCGCTGTTCGGGCGTCGCATCCTTCTCCTCAACAATCGCCTGCACCTTAAAATGACTGTCACGCACAATGCGACCGTAACCGGTTGAATCGTGCATGATCAAGGTCAATAACGCCAATGGATGCGTTTCTTTGACTTGTGCAATCAAATCCTGCAAGGTGGCATCGCTAATTAACGGTACATCCCCGTACAGAATCACCACACAAGCGTCGTCTTCTAAATGATGCGCAGCGACACTCACTGCATGGCCCGTACCCAACTGTTCGGTTTGCAGCACCCAATCTACGGCACTGCTGGCAAATGCCTGTTTAACGGCATCTGCACCGTGGCCGATTACGCCGATTACTTTATCCGCCTGCAATGCTTGCGCAGTGTTGATGACGTGCGCTAACAGCGGACGGCCGCCCAATGGCTGTAATACCTTAGGCAATTTGGAATTCATACGGGTGCCCTTACCGGCCGCCAAAATCAAAACATTCAAACTCATTTGTGATACCAACGTTAAAACGATGCATTAATCAATATACAAACCTTTCATAACCATCGGGCAACGAGAGGTTTGAATACTGCGTCAATCAGCCCATTAAACACATTCAAAATGGAAAAAAAAAGCGCCCTAAGGCGCTTTTTTCACAAAGATTAACGATTACGCCAACCCAGTCTTATGCAAACGATCACGAAGTTTCGAGATCGATTGAATCTGAGCAACCGCTTCCGCTAACTCAACTTGAGCACGGGCGATGTCTGTTTCAGACTTCGCATTAGCCATTGCTTCTTCAGCACGTTGCTTAGCCGCTTGGGCTTCCGCTTCATCCAAATCTGCCGCACGAATCGCAGAGTCGGCCAAAACCGTTACCATGCTAGGCTGGATTTCGATAATGCCGCTGTTGACGTAGAAATGTTGTTCTTCGTCACCACTGACAACGCGTACTGTGCCAGGTTTTAACCGGCTCAGGAACTGGGTGTGGTGAGGCAGAATACCTACCTCACCGTCGGCAGCCTGTGCAAAAAGCATCTCTGCTTTACCAGAGAAGATTTGTCCTTCCGCACTTACAATATCGACTTGCATTGTGACTGCCATGACTCATTAACCTTTATATTTCTTAGATTTCTCTAGAACTTCGTCGATGTCCCCAGCGTACATGAATGCTTGCTCAGGAATGTCATCCAACTCACCAGTCAGGATCATTTTGAAACCACGGATAGTTTCTTTCAATGGAACATAACGACCATCTTCACCGGTGAATACTTTCGCTACGAAGTAAGGCTGAGAGAAGAAACGTTGCATTTTACGTGCACGAGCAACCAATGCGCGGTCTTCTTCAGACAACTCGTCCATACCTAGGATGGCGATGATGTCTTTCAACTCTTTGTAACGCTGCAATGTCTTTTGAACACCGCGCGCTACTTCGTAGTGCTCTTGACCAACAACTTGTGGGTCAAGCTGACGAGACGTAGAGTCTAGTGGATCGATTGCAGGATAGATACCTGTTTCAGCGATCGCACGGTTCAATACTACAGTCGCATCCAAGTGAGCGAATGTTGTTGCTGGAGCAGGGTCAGTCAAGTCGTCGGCTGGTACGTATACCGCTTGGATAGACGTGATAGAACCAACTTTAGTAGACGTGATACGCTCCTGAACCTGACCCATTTCCTGTGCCAAGTTAGGCTGGTAACCTACCGCAGAAGGCATACGGCCCAACAGTGCAGATACCTCAGTACCCGCTAGCGTGTAACGGTAGATGTTATCTACGAAGAACAGAACGTCACGACCTTCGTCACGGAAGAACTCAGCCATCGTCAGACCAGTCAACGCAACACGTAGACGGTTTCCTGGAGGCTCATTCATCTGACCGTATACCAGGGCAACTTTATCCAAAACGTCTGATTCAGCCATTTCGTGATAGAAGTCGTTACCTTCACGAGTACGCTCACCTACACCAGCAAATACTGAGTAACCTGAGTGCTCGATCGCGATGTTACGGATCAATTCCATCATGTTAACGGTTTTACCTACACCGGCACCACCGAACAGACCAACTTTACCACCCTTAGCGAATGGGCAGATCAAGTCGATAACTTTAACACCTGTTTCCAACAATTCCTGAGAAGCAGCCAACTCGTCAAAAGCTGGCGCTGCACGGTGAATTGTGCTCTTTTGTTCTGCTTCAACTGGGCCTGCGTTATCAATGGCGTTACCTAGAACGTCAAAGATACGACCCAATGTTGCTTTACCAACTGGAACGGAGATCGCTTCACCAGTGTTGCGAACAGCCATACCACGCTTCAAACCATCAGACGCACCCATCGCGATCGCTCGAACGGCGTTGTCACCGATTTGTTGTTGAACTTCTAGAGTCAGATCTAGTTCATCAACACGTAGCGCGTCATAGATTTTTGGTAAAGCAGCACCTTTAAATTCGACGTCGATAACCGGGCCGATAATTTGTACTATTTTTCCACTCATAATCTTTAACCTTTTATTGAAACTTCAAACTTAAACGGCTGATGAACCGGCAACAATTTCCGACAACTCTTGCGTGATTGCTGCTTGTCGAGCTTTGTTGTAAGACAATTTAAGTTCTTTAATCATCTCACCCGCGTTGTCCGTCGCGTTTTTCATTGCCATCATACGAGCGCCTTGCTCACATGCTGCATTCTCAACGACCGAACCGTACACCACGCTCTCAACATAACGACGCATCAGAAGATCCAACGCTGTCTTGGCATCAGGCTCATACAAGTAATCCCAATGCGTTTCTGATTTCGCTTCAGCTTCAAGAGGAACGATTTTCTGGACAGTTGGGTTTTGTGCCATTGTGTTCACAAACTCGTTAGAAGCCAGATAGACTTCATCGATTTGACCCGCATCAAACTTGTCCAGGACAACCTTGATGGTACCAACCAGATCCTCGATGTGAGGGGTATCACCCAAATCGGAAACCGCTGCAACCACATTACCACCGTAAGAACGGAAGAACGTTTTTGCTTTGTTACCGATCAGTGCAAGTTCTACCTCAACACCCTGCTCTTTCCACTGCTTAAGCATTGGTAAAGCTTTACGGAATAAGTTTGAGTTTAAACCACCACATAGACCTCGATCAGAAGAGACCATGATCAAACCAACACGTTTAACCTTGTCACGTGTCTGAGTATAAGGATGCTTATACTCAGGATGTGCACCGGCAACGTGAGAGATCACTCTCTTCACTTTTTCGACGTATGGCTTAGTGGCTTCCATGCGGGCTTGCGCACGACGCATTTTGGAAGCCGCCACCATTTCCATGGCTTTGGTGATTTTCTTGGTATTCGTTACGGACGCGATTTTCGCCCGTATTTCTTTACTACCGCCTGCCATGGCCTACCCCTTATATTAGTAAACGCCGTTCGCTTTGAATTCTTCGATGCACGCTTTTACGCCTGCAACGATTTCATCATTCCAGTCGCCTTTTTGGTTAATTTTGGCGGCCAGATCAGCATGTTGGCTGTTCAGGTAGGCATGTACACCTGCTTCAAACGCAAGCACCTTGTCTACTTCGATATCGTCAAGGTAACCTTCGTTAGCAGCATACAAAGAAACTGCCATTTCAGCGATAGTCAGAGGTGCATATTGGTTCTGCTTCATCAACTCAGTAACACGCTTACCACGTTCTAGCTGTGCTTTAGTTGCAGCATCCAAGTCAGATGCGAACTGAGCAAATGCAGCCAATTCACGGTATTGTGCCAAGTCAAGACGGATACCACCACCCAGTTTCTTGATCGCTTTAGTTTGCGCAGCACCACCAACACGTGATACAGACAAACCAGCGTTAACTGCAGGACGGATACCTTGAGAGAACAAACCTGTTTCAAGGAAGATCTGACCGTCAGTGATCGAGATTACGTTGGTAGGTACGAATGCAGAAACGTCGCCTGCTTGAGTTTCAATAATTGGCAGAGCAGTCAAAGAACCAGTCTTACCTTTTACTTCACCGTTAGTGAAACGCTCAACATAGTCTTCGTTTACGCGAGCAGCACGCTCTAGTAGACGTGAATGTAGATAGAATACGTCACCAGGGAAAGCTTCACGTCCTGGAGGACGGCGTAGCAGCAATGAGATTTGACGGTAAGCTTGCGCTTGTTTAGTCAAATCATCATAAATGATCAACGCGTCTTCACCGCGGTCACGGTAGTATTCACCCATCGCACAACCAGCATAAGCCGCCATGTATTGCAATGCAGCAGGATCAGAAGCGTTAGCCGCAACGATCACTGTGTTTTCCATTGCACCCATTTCTTCCAACTTACGACGTACGTTGTTAACAGTAGATGCTTTTTGACCCATCGCTACGTATATGCATTTCACACCAGTATTCTTCTGTGAAATGATCGCGTCGATTGCGATAGCAGTCTTACCAGTCTGACGGTCACCGATAATCAACTCACGCTGACCACGACCAACTGGAATCATCGAGTCGATAGACTTGATACCAGTCATCATTGGTTGGTCAACTGATTTACGATCGATAACGCCAGGCGCGATACGCTCGATAGGTGAAGTGATCTTAGCGTTGATTGGACCTTTACCGTCGATTGGACGACCTAGACCGTCAACCACGCGACCCATCATTTCTGGACCGACTGGAACTTCCAGGATGCGGCCAGTACAAGTTACTTTATCACCTTCAGAGATGTGCTCGTATTCACCAAGAATTACCACACCAACAGAATCACGCTCAAGGTTAAGCGCCATACCGAAAGTGTTGTCGTCGAATTGAACCATCTCACCATACATTACATCTGACACGCCGTGAATAAGCGCGATACCGTCAGCGATGCTAACGACCGTACCTTCACTGCCAGACTCTGCAGCACCAGAAAAACCAGCGATGCGGTCTTTGATTAGGGTACTGATTTCAGAGGCATTCAATTGCATGTGTGTTCCTCTCCATTATTGGGCGATTGCTGCGCCAAGTTTGTTTAGTTGGGAAACGGCTGAGCCATCAATTGCCCAGTCACCGACTTTAATTTTGATTCCTGCGAGTAGAGTAGTATCCATTTCATAGGTAATCTCTACATCAGCATCAAACTTAGCATTTAAAGCAGCACTTAATTTGTTCTTCTGCTCGTCCGTCGCTTCAAAGGCTGTCATTACGGTCGCTCTGATACGTTTTTCATCAGCCGCTTTCAAATCTTCGAAGATTTCAGCAACTGCTGGCAACGCAGCAAAACGCTTGTTTTCAGCCATGACAGTCAGAAGGTTTTTACCTTCGTTAGTCAGATTAGCGCCCATAACCGATGCAAAAACATCCATTACGTTTGCATCGCTGTAGGCTGGATTAGCAATCATAGCCTGCATCGCAGCATCAGCAGCGATAGCACCAAGATTTGCCAATTCATCTGACCAGGCTGCCAGCGTGTTTTTTTCTTTTGCTAAGGCAAAAACAGCTTCAGCGTACGGTCTTGCAATTGTCATTAATTCTGCCATAGAAGTATTCCTTAGATTGATTTAACTAAGGTGTCAAGCATGTCATTGTGTACTGCCGCATCAACTTCTTTCTTAAGAATTTTTTCTGCACCAGTCACAACCAAAGAAGCCACTTCTTTACGAAGATCTTCTCTTGCACGACTAACTTCTTGCGCAATTTCTGCTTGGGCGGCAGCTTTGATTCGGTCAGCTTCTTCGTTAGCTTTTACTTTCGCATCTTCTACGATTTCAGAACCACGCTTTTCAGCCTGACTTAGAATGTTTTGAGCTTGAGCTTTAGCGTCTTTCAGGACTTCTTTAGCCTTTTGTTCGGCCAACTCAAGTTCATGCTTACCTTTCTCAGCGGCAGAAAGACCGTCAGCGATTTTCTTCTGACGTTCTTCCATAAGCTTTGACAGCGGCCCCCACAGCACTTTGTTCACAAACCAAACCAATAGCACAAAAGCAATGATTTGGATGAGAAGCGTTGCATTAATACTCACGGTGGTTACCTCGCCATTCGTTAACTAAAAAATTAGATTACGGTTTATTAAGCCCTAGGGATTAAGCACCCAAAGCAGCTTTCATAGCACCGACGAATGGGTTAGCGAACAAGAACCACATAGCGAAAGCTAGGATGATGAATGGGAAAGATTCCATCAAACCAGCGAAGATGAACATGTTAGTCATCAATGCAGGACGCATTTCAGGCTGACGAGCAATACCTTCCAATGTTTTAGAACAGATCAGACCCCAACCAATAGCTGAACCCAGACCAGCAGCAGCCAAAATTACGCCTACACCAATAGCAGTTGCAGAGTAGATATCAGCAATCATGTTAGCAGTTACTTCCATCGACTTTCTCCTAAAGTTTTACAAGTTAAAAATAAAAAAAGTAAAGTTAAAAAAGCTTTTTACTTCCGATCCCTTTTGAGAAACCTTAAGTAGGTGCGCTTAAACCTTTTTGGCAACCTGTTCAGCATCTTCATTTCAGAAACTCAACAGGCCACCTATCCTTTTATTGTTTATTCGGCGTGGCTTAGTGACCTTCGTCGTGAGCCATGCCCAGATAAACAATTGTAAGCACCATAAAGATAAAGGCTTGCAGCGTGATTACCAACAAGTGGAAGATCAACCAGCCCAGATCCAACAGGACTTGTAGAGGTGCCCAGAATAGCGCAGCGGCACCCACTGCTAAAGTTCCACCAATCAAAGCGATCAGTAGGAATACCAACTCACCTGCGAACATGTTACCGAACAAACGCAGAGCAAGAGAAAGTGGCTTGGAAACTTCTTCGATCAATGTCATCACAATGTTGACTGGCACTAAGAACTTACCGAATGGGTGGAACAGGAACATTTTGATGAAACCGCCCAACCCTTTAATTTTGACGTTGTAATACATGATCAATGCAAACACTGTAAACGCCATTGCCAAAGTGGTGTTCAAGTCGGTTGTTGGAACGATTTTCAAATAAGCATGAGAATCACCGGTCACCAACTGATACAGATAAGGAATCAGATCCACAGGGATCAAATCCATGAAGTTCATCAACCAGACCCAAATAAAGATCGTCAACGCCAATGGAGCGATCAACGGGTTATGGCCTGGGAAGGCGTCGCGCACGTTAGTAGACACAAAGTCTAGAATGGATTCCACAAAATTCTGGAATCCGCCAGGGGTACCGGCTTGCAGGCTTTTGCCCATACGTGCCGCTGTCAAAACGATCAGCGCACCCAGCAAAAAGCTAATTACAATTGTATCCATGTTAAAGGTCCAGAAACCTTCACCAATGGTATTGTTGGTCAAGTGGTGTTGGATATACTCGACCGTTCCCATCTTCTCAGCACTCAAGGGTCTACTCCTTAGTCAGTCAAACGACGCTTACCTTTAAGATTGAACATCTGCCCGAGCTGCATCACTACAAAGGTCAGCACCACCGGCATCGGCTCAAAATTAAAGAGCGACAGCCCCAAAACAAACAACACAGCCAGCAGGACAAACCTGACGACTGCACTCATATATAAAACTAAAATTCCAGTTTTCGGATTTTCTGCGGCCTTCTCGTTGGCTTTTTTAAATGTAAAACCCAACATAAGCACATTCATCATGCCGACAAACAAACCATAAACGGCAGAAACCCACTGACCTTGGGTTGCAAAAATGGCGACCATGATCAAACCCAGCAACCCTTGAACTTTCAACGGTTGGTTAAGATTTTTGATCATCTTTACGCTCTTGTGGAACCATGTCCATTCTGCTGGTCAATTTATGCACTTTCTGGATGCCGCCAATAAAGCCAAGCAGGGCACATCCAAGCAAAAAAATCGGTGTCGTATCAAACAGTTGATCCAACGCGTAACCTACCAGAAAACCGGCTACGATCATCGATGTGAAGATAGAACCCGCACTGAGCAATAAAAAATTCAACGCCGGTTTTGGTTCGGCGGAATTGCTGTTGTTTTTAGGGTCCAAATTCGAATCACTCATTCGATGGCAAACTCTGTTAATGATACTTTTTAGTTGAATCTTGTTCAAGCTAAACGGCCGCACATGATATAGCTTTACGCCCGTAAAAGCTAGCTTATCTGATTGTTTTTCACTGATTTTTATTCGCAAAAAACGACCACTCACTAGATAATGTGTATTAATAAAACTTTTACACTACATATATTTGATTTATCGCCGCCACACTATCTTGATTGTGATTT
>JACXUY010000064.1 GCA_014763665.1 Gammaproteobacteria bacterium | reverse complement strand
GATGAAGCGATTGTCGTATCACTGGTACGACAATTGAGCTGGACACATTTTATTGCTCTGATTCCCATTAAAGACCCGCTTGCCAGAAGTTTTTATGCACAAATGGCCATGCATGAACGCTGGAGTGTGCGTACTCTGCGCGACAAAATCGGCGACATGTTATATGAGCGCACCGCCCTATCCAAAAACAGCGAAGCGGTCATTCAGCAAGAACTCGCAAACCTCAAAGAGGGCAAAATTACACCGGAAATGGTGTTTAAAGACCCTTATCTGCTCGACTTCCTGGGCCTGAAAGAGACTTGGAGCGAAAAAGACCTGGAAGATGCCATATTGCGTGAAATGGAATCTTTCCTGATTGAAATGGGCAGCGGGTTTTGCTTTGTTGAGCGCCAAAAACGCATGAGCGTCGGCAAGGATGATTTTTATCTGGACCTGCTGTTTTACCACCGCCATTTGCGCCGTCTGGTGGCCATTGAACTCAAACTCGAATCATTTTCACCGGCTCATAAAGGGCAAATGGAGCTCTACTTGCGCTGGCTTGATAAACACGAACGCGCACAAGGCGAAGAACCGCCCATCGGCCTGATACTGTGCGCCAATGCCGACAAAGAGCAAGTCGAACTTCTCCAGCTTGAAGACTCCTCGATCCGTGTGGCGGAGTATCTGGTGGAGTTGCCGCCAATCAACGTTCTTAAAGACCGTTTACACCGTGCCATCAATACCGCTAAAGAGCGCATAGAACAACCAGGCCTGTTAGAAAATGAGCACCCAAAAGGTGGAGGTCAAGCATGAGTCACTACCAACCTTATCCAAACTATAAAAATTCCCGTATTGATTGGCTTGGGAAAGTTCCAGAAGCTTGGCAAGTTACACGTTTGAAATATGTGTCTGAACTTAATCCGAAAAAGTCATCTTTAAAGATTGAGCGAGAAGAGTTATGTACCTTCTTGCCAATGGAAAAGTTGAAAACTGATTCGGTAGTTTTGGATGAAACTCGTGTAATAGAAGAAGTTTACGAAGGTTATAGTTATTTCGGAAATGGTGATATTTTGATTGCCAAGGTTACGCCTTGCTTTGAAAACAAAAACATTGCCATTGCTGATGATTTAGTAAATGGAGTTGGTTTTGGTTCTACTGAAATCAATACGATTCGTTCGAATGAGAAGTCACATAATCGTTTTCTTTATTACCGGTTGCAGGAAGAACAATTTAGAAAAATTGCCATCAATGCAATGACGGGAACTGGTGGTTTAAAACGAGTTCCATCTGAAATTTTTCAGACCTTTAAAATTGCTATTCCGTCCTATGACGACCAAAAACGAATTGCAGAACAAATTGATAAAGAAACCACCCGCATCGACACCCTGATCACCAAAAAAACCCGTTTCATCGAGCTGCTCAAAGAGAAGCGCCAGGCATTCATCACCCACGCTGTGACGAAGGGTTTGGACTTACATGTAAAGATGAAGGATTCCGGTATCGAGTGGATTGGAGAGGTGCCGGAACATTGGAAGATAGCCCAGTTCAAACGATTAATTTCAATACAGAACGGTTCAGATCATAAATCAATCGAGGCTGAAACAGGTTTTCCTGTCTATGGTTCTGGTGGAGTCTTTGCTTTTGCAAAAGACTACCTCTACGATGGAGAGTCAGTTTTATTGGGTAGAAAAGGAACAATCGACAAACCACTCTACGTTAATGAGAAATTCTGGACTGTCGATACTATGTATTGGAGCAAAATAAAGCCTAATGCATACGGTAAATTTTGTTACTACGTTGCCACAACAATTCCATTTAACCGGTACTCAACTAATACAGCTCTTCCAAGTATGACTCAAACGGATTTAGGGGCTCACTTAGTCGCATTTCCTGACAAAAGTGAACAAAAGGCTATATCTTCATTCTTAGATAAAGAAGCCACCCGCATCGACACCCTGATCGAAAAAACCCAGCGCAGCATCGACCTGCTCAAAGAGCGCCGTTCAGCCTTCATTACCGCCGCCGTCACCGGCAAGATCGATTTAAGAGAGGAAAAACCATGAGTGATACCGCCCATCAGGAAAAACATTTCGAGAGTTATATCGTCTCAAGGCTCGTTGAACAGGGCTGGAAGCTTGGCGAGACAACCAAATACGACACCGATAAAGCTTTGTATCCAGAGGATTTGGTTGCATGGATAAAAGCCAGTGACCAAGGCGATAAATGGGCAAAGCTGGAACGCCTTAATGGAGATAAAACACTTGATGTGTTGATGGATCGCCTTGCAAAGGCCTTAGACAAAAACGGCACGATGCAAGTGCTCAGACAAGGTTTCTCTATTGCAGGTTGTGGCCTGATTGAATTGACCGAAAGTGCTCCAGAGGATATGCGTAATGAAGATGTGATTAAACGCTATCAAGCCAATATTTTGCGTGTTGTTCCGCAGTTGCAATATCACCCGTCTCGCAAACTGGCGATTGATTTAGTGTTTTTCATCAATGGATTACCCGTTGCGACCGTAGAGCTTAAAACTGACTTTACTCAGTCCGCAGAAGCGGCAATGGAGCAGTATCGTACCGACAGACTGCCATTTGACCCTGTGAGCAAGCGTAAAGAGCCACTATTGACCTTTAAGCGTGGTGCAGTCGTGCATTTTGCTATGTCGGATTCTGAAATCATGATGGCAACCAAGCTGGATGGCGTAAATACCTTCTTCCTGCCTTTTAACAAAGGCAATAACGGTCATGCAGGCAATCCAATCGGCGATTTAAAAGACGACGGTACAAGAGAATATCCAGTTGCCTATTTTTGGGAGAAAGTCTGTCAGCCAGAAGCTTGGTTACGAATTTTCCATAGCTTTGTGTATGTCGAGAAAAAAGACGTTGCTGATCTCAAAGGCAATTGGTCTAAAAAAGAGACCTTAATTTTCCCTCGTTTCCACCAGTGGACAGCTGTAAATGAAATGATTGCCGATGCCAAGCAAAATGGGGCGGGCATGACTTATCTTGCCGACCATAGTGCAGGTTCAGGTAAAACCAGTACGATTTCTTGGACGGCACATGACCTTGTAAAACTGCGCGAAGACAATGGTGATGCAATTTTCAACAGCGTCATTATCGTTACCGACCGAAATGTATTAGATGGTCAGCTACAAGATGCAGTTCAACAGATTGACCATCAATTCGGTGTGATAGCTGCCATTGACCGAAAGAAAACTTCCAAGCCAAAGAGCAAACAACTTTCAGAAGCATTGCTATCTGGTACGCCAATCATTGTGGTAACAATCCAAACCTTCCCTTATGCAATGGAAGCAATTGTGACCGACAAGACGCTAAAGGGAAAAAACTTCGCCGTCATCATTGATGAAGCCCATAACTCGCAAACCGGTTCAACAGCGGCAAAACTTCAAACAGCTTTGCAGATGAGTGGACAAGGAAAAATGTCTACTATGACGGTTGATGAACTATTGGAACAACTGCAAAAGTCTCGCGCTAGACCAGACAATATCAGCTATTTTGCGTTTACAGGTACGCCTAAACATTCCACTTTGATGTTATTTGGCCGTCCAGAAGACCCGACAAAACCAGCTAGCGATGACAATAAACCAAAAGCCTTTCATAAATATCCGATGCGCCAAGCAATCGAGGAAGGTTTTATCTTGGATGTTCTCAAAGGTTATGTGCCTTACAAGACCGCATTCAACCTATCAAAACAGCTTGAAGACAGCAAGCGTGTGAGTGGTAAAGCGGCTAAACGAGCTTTGGCACAGTGGATGTCGTTACACCCGACAAATGTGACGCAAAAAGTGCAATTTATTATTGAACACTTTACTAAGAACGTCGCACATCGTTTAGATGGAAAAGCCAAAGCAATGGTGGTCACAAGCTCCCGCGCTGCTGCTATACGCTACAAAAAGGCATTTGATAGTTACATTGCCAAACACTCTGAATATGGCTTTATTCACTCTCTAGTGGCCTTCTCTGGCAAGATGACGGGCAAACAAGTCATGCATCAAGACGATGAACAATTCAAAGATGATGTGTTTATCGTGGATGAAAATGAAGAATTTACCGAAACCAATATGAACCCAGAGATTGATGGGCAAGATTTGCGTATTGCCTTTGACAGACCTGAATACCGTGTGATGTTAGTAGCTGATAAATTTCAAACTGGATTCGATCAGCCAAAATTAGTGGCTATGTATGTTGATAAGAAGATCGCAAACCATATCGAAATTGTCCAAACCTTCTCTCGCCTTAACCGTATGGCTCCGGGCAAGGATGAAGTGTTCATTGTTGATTTTGTAAACGACCCAGAAAATATTCGTGCCGCTTTCAATCTCTATGATGATGGCGCTCATATTGATGAAGTTCAGGACTTGAATATCGTTTATGAAATCAAGGAACGTCTTGATGAACATAGCCTTTATGACGATAGCGATTTAATGGCTTTCAAAGAGGCTCGTTTTAAAACGATTCGAGACATTACCCACGCCAAAGAGCCTCAACACAAAGCACTTTATGCTGCGACAGAGGGCGCAACTCGCCTCTATAACGACAGAATGAAAGTTCTGCGTGAAGCAATGGATAAGTGGGAAGCTGTATATGACAAAGCTCGCGCTAAAGGCGATGAAGCAGGTATGAAATCAGCCGATCATCATCAAGATGAATATGCGGAGCAAATCAAAACTTTGCTCGGCTTCAAATCTGATTTAGGGCGTTTCTGCCGAACCTACTCTTATGTAGCTCAGTTAATTGATTTTGGCGATCCAGAGCTGGAAAACTTTGCGGCATTTGCAAAATTACTGCAAAAACGCTTGAAAAATGAAACCCCTGAAACGGTGGATTTAAAAGGCTTAGTGCTCACTGGATTTGATATTAAAACTCGTGATGATGAAGAATCAGAAGGTGAGGATGACCCAGTATTAAAACCGATGGGCGCAGGCGGTGGCGGTGCAATGGGTGATAAACCTAAATTTGTGAAAGAGATCATTGAAAAACTGAATCACTTATTTGGTGATGCAACACCGTTACAAGATCAAGCCGCTTTTGTAAATCAAATCGCTTCGATTGCTCGTGAGAGTGATGTGGTTATGGCTCAAGTGGAAAGCAATACCCGTGAACAAGCCATGAAAGGTAATTTACCCAGTGCAGTTCAACAAGGGGTGGTTCGTGCGCTTTCAAGCCATCAAAAGCTTGCAACTTTGGTTCTAAAATCAGATAGCCAAGGCATGAATGCGCTTACCGATGTGATTTATGATCTACTTCAACAGAACGAAGAAATAGACTTGGATTGATTCAATGTTTGATCTTTTGAATTTGCCCGGCGTTGTGCCAGTCGATATGCACAAGGAAAGTAAAGGTTTCATCATCGTTGCTGAGACAGCGGAAGTTGAAGTACCGTGCTGTCCTAAGTGCAATATCACCATGCACAAGCATGGAACTCGAACTAACCGATTTTCAGATACGCCGATGCAGATGGAACCTGTAAGACTGGATATAAAGCGTCCACGCTTTCGCTGTGAGTCTTGCGGTCACCTGGAAATGCCAGAATTAAGCTTTCTTGATACTAAGCGCAGAGCGACCCACCGCTTAGTTGATGCAATCCGTGAAAAGTGCCTTGGCACCACATTTAGAGATTTGGCAAGACAAACTGGCGTATCAGCAAATACCGTAAAAAGCATTGCCAAAGATTTAATCGCAGAGATGGAAGAGACGGTTCACTATGAAACGCCAGTCATCATGGGAATTGACGAGGTTATGCTTGCAGGTGATTACCGATGCGTCATTACCAATTTAGCAACAAATAACATATTTGAAATCCTTGAACATCGTACACAAGACCATCTAAAGCCATTCTTCAAAGATCTTGCTGATCGAGAAAAAGTCGAATGGGTTTGTACTGATATGTGGCGACCATTTAAACGCTCATTTGCAGAATACTTGCCTAATGCCAAGCTGGTAATAGATAAATATCATGTTATTCAGATGGCAACAAAAGCGCTGGAAGAAGAGCGTAAAAAATACCAATCTGAGCTAACTAGACAACAACGTATTCACGTTAAGAAATCTATTCGCTGGATAACGCTGAAAAGACCGCACAATCTATCTGAACAAGAACAGAAGGCTTTACAAGCTTTGCGTGAGAACATTCCTCAACTTGCCGCGGCGTATGACTTTAAAGAGATGTTTTGCGAAATCTTCGATGAACCTGATAAACAAATGGCACAAAATGCTTTTGAAGCATGGGAAAACAGCTTGCCAGATAAAGGCCTTGATGACTTTAAGAAGTTAGCAAAAACCGTCCATAACCATTATGAAGACATTTTTGCATACTGGGATTCACCTTTCCCAATCACCAATGCCTATACAGAAGCCATGAACGGGTTGATTAAAATGTCTAACCGTTTAGGACGAGGCTATAGCTACGAAATGATTCGCGCTAAAACTTTGTATTCTAAAACAGCCCGTAAGGTCAGCCGTGGCTTACGTTCAGGTAAAGGACAAGTTGAGTATGGCCCATATATTCCTTCGCTTATTGAGCAAGAAGATAATGACAATGTGGACTAAATTGGAGATACAAGTTTGGCGATAATCATTACACGAATTAGATTTACAGGGTTTAAAGAGAAGTTATGAGTCGAAATTACGGAGCATCCAACATTTTTGCAGAAAAAGAGTTACGAGACTATCTTGAAACCAGAAGACAAACGGTGATTACATCTATCGAGAATGAACGAGACAATTACCTGCTTAATGTAAATGATTTAGATTATGTGAGCTATAAGGCCGCAGAAGCTAAAGTCGAGCCTTTAGAGATTCATATTGATCAAATTTATGCGTCATCTTCTGAGCAAATGATTCCTGCTGAATATTTTCCTAGTTCATTCTGGGTAGAACGTGGAAGCAGCTACAAGAAAGACGTAATCAAATTCCATATACCAATTAGCGGCAATCAAGAACTAATTAAATGCGCTCCTAGTAGCAGGCTTGTATGGTCGATGCCAATTCAGCTTGGTAGAGATGAATTCACATTTGAAATAATAAATTTCAGTGATGATGTAGAAAAAATAACTAGAGAAAAAGATTCAAATATACAAAGTATAGTAAAGCAGTTGTCGAATGTAACGAGTGAGGTCACAAATTACAACAACTCAATAGAAATCCAAATTAAAAACGCTTTTGAAGCTAGAAAAAAAAGCTTTTAAGCAAGAATAATGTACTTGCCTCGTTAGGAGTTCCAATAAAAAAGGCTGGCGGTGTATCTCCTACATTCTCTGTCCCAACCCCTGAAATCCGAAAAAAAATATCAGTGGCTAAACCTGTCGTTTCTGAGGCTGGATTCACACCAGAACCATCGCTTGACATGCAGGCTTATAATCAGATTCTTCAACTAATACACGATGTAGGCAAAGAGTTTGAGCGGCTTCCAAGCCTATATTCAGGTAAAGAGGAAGAGCACTTGAGAGATCATTTTCTAATGATGCTTGAACCAAATTTTGAAGGTTCAGCAACAGGTGAGACCTTTAATAAAACTGGAAAAACAGACATTTTATTGAGGCACGAAGGCTCAAACGTCTTTATTGCTGAATGTAAGTTTTGGAAAGGTAAAAAAGTTTTCTTGGATACGATAACTCAGCTTTTAGGGTATTTAACTTGGCGTGATTCAAAAGCATCAGTAATCATGTTTGTACCTAATAAAGACTTTAGTTCAGTTTTGGAGACAGCCAAGCAAGAAATTTCAGAGCATGAAAATTATGTCGATTTCCTGAATGCTAAAGATGAGACATGGATAAACTACCGATTCCATTTGAATGGTGATCGAAATCGTTTAGTAAGTCTGGCAGTGATGCTTTACCACTTGCCGAAATAAATTGATTTAGGCTTGGTGCAATTCCAACCAAACTTGAATTTCTAAGCCACGAGAAATTATTTACAATTCCAACCAATAACCCAGTTTTTAATCATGAATTCTAGAGTTAAAAAACATCAATTTCCAACCCTAGAATTCACTTAGCCTATCTTCCCCTGGTTACATACCTGTTTTTTAAATCCAAATCCGAAAGAAAGGACAAAACGCATGAGTAACATAAACACAAAAACCCTTCTGCAAATGGAAGGTGGCATCACAAAACGCATTGACGAGAACCGTGAGTTATTTAACCTGTTACAGGTTAAGGCGCCCGAGTTCCTACAGGATAACCCTTGGGTAGCCGGGTGGCTGGAGTCACAGGATGATTACCTTACGGCACTCAAGACCGAACTGGAAAAGGCGGGGGTGAACATCCCTCAGAAAGGAATGCTGTACAGCAAAAAGCCTTCTTACGAGAGTAGCCGCAAAGAACTGGGCGACGCAGCGCCCATTATCGCTATGGCCGGTGATGAATTATATGCAGGAATCGATGAAGAGGATGCGACCATCATTCCGCAACATAGCTTGGTTGTTATGTTTAAAGATCAGAAAGAATTTGGAAAAGCGCTTTCAACCGACATTATTCACGCCAAACCATTCGGGGAACTTTAATCAAATCCGAGGGGTATAT
>JACXUY010000168.1 GCA_014763665.1 Gammaproteobacteria bacterium | reverse complement strand
AACCTCGTTTCAAGATTCGATGGTAGCGTTGGACTTAACGTCGGAAACCTTGATTAAAGCGCATCAGTTATTAATGGATGT
Source organism: Gammaproteobacteria bacterium (assembly GCA_014763665.1). Taxonomy (GTDB): domain Bacteria; phylum Pseudomonadota; class Gammaproteobacteria; order Thiomicrospirales; family Thiomicrospiraceae. The sequence continues at coordinate 1,549 of JACXUY010000168.1, read as the reverse complement.
GGAACAGCCTTATGTATTCCCAGTCGTTTTGTTTCCAGCGGCACCGCAATTAGCACTAAAACGCAGTCAATCGGGCAGTATGTCGCCCCTATTTAATACAGCAGAAAATATTCGTACTCAGGATCTAGAACCTGCTTATTTCGATGCGGGTCAGTTTTACTGGGGTAGGGCTGATGCTTGGCTTCAAGGATTGAATATTCACCAACACGGTTATGGTATGCCAATTGCTTCATCACAGGCTGTTGATATTGACATCTTGGAAGATTGGCAACAAGCTGAACATCTCTATCAAACGATGACAATGGTAAAGGAAAAGCATGAATCCAAAGTATAAAACAGAACAAGAAGCTTTTTGGGCTGGGCAATTTGGTAACGATTATATTGCCCGTAATCAAAGTGAACACTTGTTGGCGGGGAATTTGGTGTTCTTTGCCAAAGTATTGGCGCGTACTGCGGGAGTTGCTTCTATCTTAGAAATGGGCGCGAATATTGGTATGAATTTGCGAGCCTTATCGCCCCTAATGCCCAGTGCTCAGCTTCATGCCATTGAAATTAATCCTCAGGCGGCTGAGGTACTACGTGGCTTACCCTTTGTTAATTGTATTTACGAAGGTTCTATTTTGAATTATTCCGTCGAACAGCAATTTGATTTGGTCTTCAGCAAGGGCGTATTAATTCACTTAGCACCAGAAATGCTGCCAGAAGTTTACGATAAAATGGTTGAAGCCTCATCGCGTTATGTGCTGATTGCTGAGTATTACAATCCAAGCCCAGCTGAAATTCCCTATCGTGGTCATAGCAATAAAATGTTTAAGCGCGATTTTGCCGGTGAGTTGATGGATCGTCATACTAATGTGAAACTCATTGACTATGGCTTTCTCTATCGGCGTGATGTCAATTGGCCACAAGATGACATTACCTGGTTTTTAATGGAAAAACGCTAATGCGAATCGCCTTTCGTGTTGATGCTGCTTTAGCTATTGGCACAGGGCATGTCATGCGTTGTTTGACACTGGCGCATGAGTTGCGTGAGCAGGGTGCAAATTGTGTGTTTATTTGCCGTCAACACCAAGGGCATATGGCGGGGTTGATCCAGCAAAGAGGGTTTGGCTGTCATTTACTGGCTTTATCTGAAACACCTTATTTACCTCAGTCAGACGATTTGGCTCATGCCGCTTGGTTGGGGGCGTCTTGGCAGCAAGATGCACAGCAAACACTCGCACTTTTAGCAGAGCCAGTTGATTGGATGGTTGTTGATCACTATGCGATTGATGCTCGTTGGCAAGCATCGGTTAAAGTGGGTTACCAGCGTTTATTGGTAATTGATGATTTAGCAGACAGAGAACATCTTGCAGATGTGTTGTTAGATCAAACCTATGGTCGTCAAGTTGCTGATTATCAATCACTCGTGCCACAGCAGTGTCAATTGCTGTTAGGGTCAACTTACGCGCTGTTAAGGCCAGAATTTGCTCAATGGCGCGAGGCGAGCCTGAAGCGTAGAAAGCTTCAGACAAATATTCAAAACATCTTGATCAGTATGGGGGGTATC
>JACXUY010000167.1 GCA_014763665.1 Gammaproteobacteria bacterium | reverse complement strand
CCTGCAGCCGATCTACCTGATCGAAGACCACCCGCTGCCGTGGCTCCAGCCGCTGCTCAACGGGGTGGAGCACGCCAACTTCTTCGAAACCCGCGCGACGGAATATTCGAAGGGGGCGACCCGGGGCGACTGGAACACCGTGTGGTCGAGCTTCGACAAGCGCCAGAAGGCCAAGGCCGCGAACGAGGGCGCGGTGGAAGCGGAAACGCCGGGTCTGTTCGGGGCTGAGGCTGCGGAGTAGGGGGTACTACGCGGACAGTTTTTCGTCTCGTGCCCGCCTGTTTCCCACGCACCTCCTAATCATGTCGGCGATCTGAGGGGTCACGTCCGTGATCGAGATGCTCCGATCATTTGCATGTGGTTTGCAATCGAACAAAATCGATACAATTGAGGTGTTTACAAACGAAGATGGCACGTCGAACACGCCTTCGAACGAAATCGCAACCGACGCGTTTTCTTTGAGGTGTTCACAGACGACGCGTGCTACCGCCGCACCTTGTGCGGCGGTATCACATGCTGGCACAATGTCTAAAACCTTGATTACCATTCCAAATCACCGCGTTCTACTTCGTCTCCGATGAAGAGTCGGGTGTCAAACTCGAGTTCAACCAACGTACCGGGATACATTCCAGTTCCATGCCGCTGGTGAAACCTCTTTCGGCCTTGGTTATCACGTAGGCATGTCACATTACCATACCTTGAATGGAACCTCGTAATCCCCCGGTTTGCGATCATCGTATCCACCAGATAGCTCAATCCTGCACCCATGTTGTTCGGACGGCTCTTGGAGGTCACGCCCTCTTTTGTAGCATGAATGATGGCTTGTGCATCTGGCATCGAGCCAAATGTACGGGTGATTGTTCGGGGTATGCCGTCACCGAAATCTGAAAGCGTTATTTTGACGAGGTGAAGGTTCGGGTAGAATTGAGCGTGAACAAAGCCGGTGCTGACATTAGAATGGTCGGCCGTGTTATTGAGAACCTCCTTTACACAAGTTCGAACACTACCCAAGGCAGCATGATCGACATCGAATATTCTTTCTAGCCACGGGCTCAACTGATTTTGCACCCATCCAAAACTCCGTTCATGGGTGACAAAGCTGCACGGAAGGGTAGTGTCCCTCACCTTTGCGTCGTGACGAAGAAATCTATTGGCATAAGTTTTGAAAAACCCACAATCATCCAAATATTGAATGGCTAAATTTTTAACATTATCGAAGTTTCTAAGCCTGACCTCAACATTTTCATTTATCAGCCACTCAATAGAATTGCTTAGTACTGTATATCCACCCCCATCAATGAAGCTCAATTTCGAGAAGTCCAAAGTGACAATGTCTGCGAGAGGCCGTCCATTGCTTCCCACGATCTGAGAGGTGAACTTGCTAATCGCGCTGATTTGAAAGTTCTGCGGAAGATATACGATCATCGTCATGGGGCGAATATAGCGTCCACCTCATAGCACGCATAGCAAAAATCGATAAATATCCGAACCTTGCGCTGCATGTGATGCCCGACGGCAAGACGTCAAAGGCAATCATCCCCTTCCCGGGCTTGACCCGGGACCCCGCTTCTTCTCTCGCTGCACAAAACTTCAGCGGGACCCCGGATCAAGTCCGAGGTGACGATGAGGGCGACGGGTTCCGCCCGCCCCTAACACCACCGC
>JACXUY010000063.1 GCA_014763665.1 Gammaproteobacteria bacterium | reverse complement strand
CAAAGGTCTTGTGCCTAAGACCAAGGGGTTGGTGTGTCCAAAAAATGGAGATCACCAACGAAAACCAACAAAAAGCTGAAAAATTCAGCTAAAAAGGGCCCCAATGCGAGATTAGCTCCAAAAAAATGACCATTTTAGAAATTGGCCAAGTTTTGGGGTGGTCTTGCAAAGGTCTCAAATAAAATGAGAGCTTTGCACGAGATGGTTGCACGAATAAAAATGGTTAAAAATCGTCTGATTTTTGTTAAAAAACTTGCTAATAGCCAGCTATTAGCTGCGTTTTTCGCCGCAATCAGCCAATTTTTTCCTCATTTTTCTTTCTCGGCTCTGCAGCCGAGTTCTTCGTTTCGCGCCCCACTCGTGCAAAGCTCTCAAAATACAGCAATAAAGGAGTTCCTATGAGATTGCATAAACAGCCGTCGCTCCACGCGCAGCGCGGTTTTACGTTAATTGAGCTGATGGTAGTGGTCGTCATTCTGGCGGTGTTGGCGGCCTTTGTGGCGCCAAAACTGATGGATCGCCCCGATGAGGCTCGCATTGTCAAAGCCAAACAGGATATAGGCGCGATTGCTTCGGCGCTGCAGCTCTACAAGCTCGATAATTTTGTCTATCCGACTACAGACCAGGGATTGGAAGCGCTGGTTAAAGAGCCTTCGGATGAGCCCTTGCCAAAACATTGGAAGCCTTATTTGGAACAGATGCCAACCGATCCTTGGGGTAATCCCTATCTTTATCTGAGTCCGGGCGAACACGGTGAATTTGATATTTATACACTGGGCGCGGACAACCAGGAGGGTGGGGAAGGCGTTAATGCAACTATCGGCAACTGGAGCCTCAAATAAGTCTTGGTATGCAACCGGCCAACGCATCCGGCGGCACGCAATCAGGCTTTACCTTGATTGAGTTGATGGTGGTCGTGGTGATTGTGGCTGTACTGGTCGCGGTGGGCGTGCTGAGTATGAAGCCTAATGAACAGGCGGTCATGCGCGCTCAGGAAAAGCAGGTTAAGGCCCTTTTGGTGCATTTGCGCGACCAGGCGGCATTGAGCGGCCAACGCTATCTGCTGGGCGTGGATGGCAGCGGGTTGACGGCCTACAGGTGGCGGCAGAATCGCTGGGAAGAAGATACTAAAACCAAACCGCTGTTTTGGTCGGCGGGCCTGCAAGCCGACTGGCAGATGGATAATGCGGCTGCTGCTATGCCGCAGATTCCCAAGGCAGGTTGGTTTTTGTGGCCCAGCGGAGAGGTCAGCGGTGGGCAGATTACCTTAGCCTTGCCGTTGGCAGGGCGGGATCGTGCTGAGCGCAGGGTCATTCGTTGGAATGCGCTGCTGGTGTTTGAGGACGTGCCAGATGAATATTGAAAGCATCCATGCTTTGTCGCATTTACCGGCGTTGTTACGCCGGCGTTGCCGTAAAACACAGACCAATCGGGTGTTTCAAAAACTCAACAGGCCGGGTGTTTCAAAAACTCAGCAGGCCGGGTTTACATTGATTGAGGTCTTGGTTGCTCTGGCGGTTGCCGCGATTGCATTGGCGGCCCTGTCGCGCGCCATGGGCTTGAGTGTGAATCAGCAAAGTGCGCTGGAAGAGCGCGTTGTGGCGAGTTGGGTGGCGCAGGATGAATTGATTAAAGTGCAAATCATGCCAGGCAGTCGCAGTGAGGCAGAGCAGCGCGTGGAGCAGTTTGGGCGTGAGTGGCAGACCCGTATGATGTTAGAAGATACCTTGGTGGCCAATGTCAAAAAGGTGGTCATGGAGGTGCAACCCGAAGGGGCTAACACGCCCAGTGCCAGTCTGGTGACGGTGGCCGGTCCATGAAACCCTCATTTTGCGGTGCCGAAGAGAAGCAGCGGGGCTTTACGCTGATTGAGTTATTGATTGCCTTGGCGATTTCGGCGGTGATTGCGGTCATGGCATATCAGGCTATTACTCAAGTGGTCAGCTTGAAGACGCGAACAGAAATCCATGCCGAAAAGTTTGAGGCTTTGCAGCGGGCGCTTTGGTGGATGGAGCAGGATGTGGTGCAGATGGCACCGCGCAGTGCGCGCGATGGTTTGGGGGATTTTATGCCGGCCTTTTCTTACCGCCAGGATTTGGGACTGGAACTCACGCGCATTGCACAGATGCCAACGCCGTTTGGGCAGAAGGGTTTGATGCGGGTAGGGTATGTATTAGAGGGCGATGTGCTTTACCGCCTGGTTTGGCCGGTAGTGGATCGCGCGCCGGATACGGTTCCACAACGACTAGCACTTTTGCAAAATGTCGAGCGCTTTGAGGTGCGTTTACTCAATGCCGCCAAGCAGTTTGTCACGGTTTGGCCGGAAGAGGGCGGTTCGGTTGAAACCACGCAGGCCGGTGTGGCGCTGACTTTGCCGCAACTGGTTGAGGTGCATCTTAAGCTCGAGAATCAGGCCGAATTCACCCGCTTGTTCATGGGGGTGCAGTGGTGAGCAGACTTCAACCCCGCCAGCAGGGGTTTGCGCTTTTGACGGTCTTGTTGATTGTGGCGCTGGTGGCGCTTCTGGCTGGGCAGCTGGTCTACAAGCAACACCTTAATCTGCAGCGCAGTACTTTTATGCTGCACCAGTCGCAGTCTCTGGCGGTTGCCTGGGGGTTGGAGGGCTGGGTGAAGCAGGGGTTGCTTGAGGATGCCAAACAGAATCAAAACGACCATCTAGGCGAGCTTTGGGCACAGCCCCTGATTAAGGTGTCGTTTGAAGGGGGAGAGATTTCCGGGCAGTTGTTTGATTTGCAGGCACGCATCAATCTCAATAATGTGCTGGAGAGCGATGAGAGCAAGCGTCGCCAGTGGCAGCAATTGATTGAGCGTTGGCGTGAAACGGCGGGTTTGGTTAATCCGGTCGCCGATGCGCTGACCGACTGGGTGGATGTCGATGAAGAGCCGCTTATGCAGGGTGCGGAAAGTGATGTTTATCTACTTAAACAGCCCCCTTATCGCACTGCCAACCAGCCGTTGGTCGTGCTGAACGAATTAAAAAAGATTCAAGGGTTTGAGGCTTTGGAAGCGGTGCAGTGGCAGTTTGTGCAAGAGACTGCCACGGCGTTGCCCACGGTGACGCCGATTAACGTCAATACTGCCGACAAAGTCGTGCTGATGACCTTGGCAACCTGGATGAATGAGCGTGTTGCACAGGCATGGGTGTTGCAGCGTCAGCAGTCGCCGGCTGAAAACATTGAGACATTCAAGCTGTTTTTAGCGCAGCAGACCGGAAAAACGCAGGCCGAAGTGGATGCCGACCTGCCCGACAGTCTGTTGGGCGTGAGTAGCCGCTATTTTTTATTACTGGGTGAGATTGCGTTTGGTGAATCTCAACAACGCGTCGCGGCACTGTTTGAACGTACCGCACAGGAGAGGGTTAATTTGGTGCAAAGGTGGTTAAGTGCTGCACAAGCAGAGTAAACAAAAGCTGACAAAAGGGGTTGCAAAGCACACGCCGGTTGCAGATCAGGTGCTGCAGGCGCGTTTTGATTTGCAGGGTACTTTATGGTTTGAATTGCCGGACGGCTGGCAGACGGCCGAAGAGTGGTGGGCGCTGCAGGCGGTTCCAAACGATAAAGCCGATAAAGCAGACAAAGCAACGCTGCGTAGCCGACTGGCCATGCTGACGACGGTTTGGGTGCCCAGTGAGCAGGTCAGTTTGTTGGCGGAAGTGGTTCCCGGAAAGCGACGTGCAGATTGGTTGACGGCGCTGCCCTTTGCGTTTGAAGAAAAATTGGCCGAACCGCTCGAAAGTCTTCACCTGGTGGTTTTGAATCGGCAAGCCAACGCCAAGGTGTCGATTGCAGCCGTAGCGCATGTGCGGATGCGCCAATGGGTTGAAGCCCTGCAACGTAACGGGTTGGAAAAAGCCGCCCTGGTCGCCGACTGTTTTCAAGTACCTGTTGCGGCAAGCCTAACCGAGATAGCCTCAGATGAAGCGGTAGACAGCACTTATGGCGCGCACTGGGCGGTTTTTGAGCAATCCGCACAGCCGTGGTCGGAGTCCGCGCGCGTGCTGGTGCGTTGTGCTGAATTTGGCGGGTTTGCCTGCCAGCCGGCCTGGTGGAAACATCTGCAAAGCTTGCAGCCTGAAATCCAGTTTGAAAACACGCCTGTCGATGCGCTGCAGATCACTTTACCGGTGGCGGTTGCTAAGACAATTAATTTACGTAGCGGCCACTATGCGCCACAGTCTACTGCGCGAATTGGGCGATTTTGGTATTGGCCAGCCGTGGCGGCCGCGGCGCTGGTGGTGAGTTATCTTGCGACGCTGCATATCCAAACCCGTTTTGCGCAACAGGAGGCCGCGCTTTACGAGGCGCAGAGCGTGGCTTTATTCAAAGCGCGCTTTCCGGAAGTGAAGCGCATTGTCAATTTGCGGGCACAGGCTAAATCGGCGTTTATGCAAACGGCTGAGCCTAATAGCCAGCAGGGTCCCATGCAGATCGTTAAGTTGATCGAGGCGCCGTTTCAAACCGCGAACCAGGTGCAATTGCAGCGTTTGGAGTGGAAGAGCGCGGCCGGGCAGGTGAGTCTGCAGGTGAGCGCAACGCAAGTACAGCATCTGCAGGCGTTGCAACAAGCGCTGCAGGCTGTGCAGGGACTCAAGCAAGTAGAGCTTAAAGTGCGTAACGTATCGCAAACACAGGCCGAAGGGGTGTTGTATGTGGCAGCAGATTAATCTTTTTTGGATGCAACTGGCTACGCGCGAGCAGCGCATGCTGGGATTGTTGGGTGTTTTCGGCGTAGCCGTACTGTTTTATGCATTGCTATGGCAACCCTTGCAGCAGCAACACAGTGCGGCTCAGCAAGCATTGTTAAGTGCCAAGGCGCAGTGGGAGTGGCTAAGTGGGGAGGTGCAAGCGCATCCGCGTCAAACAGATGCGGCCGCACGACTTGAAGTCAAGACCGCCTCGCAACTTATTGCGCATTTACAGAAAAGTCTGCGTGAAGCGGGGTTGCAGCCATTTATGGAAACAATGACGCCTAATCAAAAAGGAGTCAGTGTGCGTTTTGCGAGGGTGCCAGCGCCGGCCTTGACGCGCTGGCTTTCGCAGTTGGAGGAGTACGGGCTTGTCAGTCATCAATTACGATTAGTCGCGCTGGGCAGTGGCCTGGTTGAAGCGATGGTGCAGTTTGAGGTTGCAAACTGATGGCGTTGACGGATGGGGGGTGCCGCGTTGATGGGCAAAAAGTTTTCGGAGCCGAAGAACTCGGCTACAGAACCGAGAAACGAGGCATTCGGTTGCAGAGCCTAGAAAATCTCAACAGGCCGGGTGTAAAAGCCTATTGGAGGAGGGGCATTTTGTTTTGCCTGGTCGTGGTGGTGTCGCTGATTTATCACCTTCCTGCCAGTTGGCTTGCTGCTCAGATTGCGCCGGCCCTTCCCAAATATCTGGTCACAAGCATGTGGCAGGGAACGCTCTGGCAGGGACAAGTCACTTTGAATTGGCAGACACCCCAGACCCGTGTGCATCTGGGGCGGTTGCAGTGGCAGGTCAAGCCGTGGCAAGTGCTTTTTTTGGAGGGGGGCGTGGCCGTGCAATGGGCCCCGGGGCAAGAAGCCGCTCTGCAAGAGACAATACAAGCTGAACTGACGGTGCAGCTTTTTTCGCCGGATAGGATCCATATTACGGCTTTGCAAGGTCAGATGCCGGTGGCGAGGATGGCTCAGATTCTGGCGGTTTATCAACCCCTGCCGGGGGCGTTTGAAGGTATGTTGGCGTTGGACATCCGCTCATTGGATTGGCGCTTTGCAGACGCTTTGCCGGAAGCGGTGAACGGTCAAATAACCCTGTCTAACTTCAATGCTATGGGTGTTGAGATTCCCCAGATGACATTGGTGCCTAAGCGTGAGGAGGCACTGCTGGTGCTGTCGATGCAGGGGGGCGATAGCCACTGGCATTTGCAGGGAAGCGCAGGCCTGAACGCGCAGCGTTACGAGATTGATGCCGCTATCAAAGCCGACAGTGAGGCCGCTATGCCCAGCTGGGGTGCGTGGTTGTTGCGCAAAACCTCGCCGATGGAGGCTGTATTTTCGCAAGCCGGGAGATGGTAGCTATGGTTAGTCGGATTGCCCTGTTAAAAACACTGAAACTGGGATCGACCATCCTATTGGGGGCTATTCTGCTGCCTTCATGTGGTGGAGGGGGAGGCGGTTCAAGTGACTCTGTAACCGAACCCATTCCAGCTAACAACGAGCCGATCACGGCGGTTAATGATCCTTTGCTTGAGCATCAATGGTATCTCTATAACGTCGGTCAAGCGGCTTTGAGTGATACGGGCGGGATAGCGAATTCATCAGGCGAGTTTGCCGATATTCGCGTGTTTGAGAGCGCCTCGACTCAAGTGGAGGCTTACGCCATGGGGTTCAGTGGAGAGGGGATTCGTGTTGCAGTAGTCGATAATTCACTCGAAATTGCGCATCCCGATCTAGCAGACAACATTCTCCCAGATGCGTCGTATAATTTTTACAGTAATACCAAAGGGTTGCATGATCCGACGGCACCGCAAGACGTAGAAAATCCCGATGGTCACCATGGAACCGCCGTGGCGGGCCTTCTTGCAGCCCGGGGTGGAAATGATGCTGGTATTTGGGGCGTTGCTCCGGCGGCGGAGCTGGTGGGCTACAACCTTCTTTATTCGAATTTTACCCTCGAAATGGAGTTGGCTGCATTGGGTTATGCCGAAGCGGCATTACGCTATCCCGAATTACAAAGCCAGGATATGGATGTTTTTAATTTGAGTTACGGTCGTAATCCCTATCAAGGCACAAATGAAAACGAAGCCTATTTTTCAGAAATACTCGCAGGTCTTAAAAACGGTGTGTCGGTCCTGCGCGAGGGAAAAGGCGCTCTCTACTTCAAAGCGGGCGGGAATGAGTTTAGCGGAGGCGAGGCTTTTTCAACCGACTGGTGCAGACAAGCGATTGATCACGAGGTGACTTGTTACAACGTGAACATGGAAAATGAAAACGTGACCCCTTATCAAATGGTGATCGGTGGATTTAATGCCAATGACCAGCGTGCTAGCTATTCCAATACCGGTTCGGCGTTGTGGATGGCTGGGCCGGCGGGCGAATTCGGAATCAGCCAGCCAGCCTTGATAACCACTGACGCCAGTGGTTGTGTTGCCGGTTCAAGTCAAAATCAGTCTTCTGAATTCCCCTTTGACCAGCGTCCGTATACATCGGATTTCAATATAGGCGTCAACGGTTCTGGAAATGAGCAGTGCGACTATTTTTCCGCGTTTAACGGCACCTCCGCAGCCACGCCGGTCATAAGCGGTATCGGCGCCCTTCTATTACAAGCCAACCCGCAACTATCTTGGCGAGACGTTAAGCATATTCTGGCGAGTACAGCGCGTAAATTGGATCCAGAGCTGTTATCGAAAACGATGAATATTGGCTCAAGCACTGTGGTTTTAGAGCAGGGATGGGTCAAGAATAAAGCCGATTTTGAGTTTAGCAATGCTTATGGTTTTGGTGCCCCCAACACCAATGCGGCTATACAAATGGCGCTGGATTGGAGAGCGACGAATACGCATTTACCCGCAATGCGGGAAACGGCCGAGCTGACAGGTAATCTGCCAACCACTAATGAAATTCCGGACAATGATGCCAGCGGAACCTCGGCTTTGCTTACGGTCGCGGAGAATATGGTTGCAGAGAGTGTTGAGTTGGTTGTGAGTATCGAAGATCTCAACAATGTGCTGGAAAGTGGCAGCGCAAATAAAATTGATATGAGTGATTATCAGATCGTACTGCGTTCGCCCAATGGCACGGAAAGTATTCTTTTGACGCCTTTTAACGCTTATCAGTCAGGTTGTGACATGGTGAACCTTAAGTTGATTACGCACGCTTTTTACGGTGAATCCATCCAGGGAGATTGGACGCTGATTGTACGGGATTTGGATAATTCAACCCAAAATCGCATTAATCATGTTGGTAAAGGCAAGTTAACGGCTTGGTCATTGAAGTTTTATGGACATTAAGGCATTCGGATGAAAAAAACGCTTTTAATCGTGATGATGGGGCTGTGGCTAGGGAGTGCGATAACGCCGGCGCAGGCGTTTAGCGGGGCATGCCGCTGGGTGGCGAAAATGGCGGGGCCGGCTTACAGCGCCCAGCCGGAACGGGTGGCGAGTTTTCTGGCACCTGAGGCCTTGCCGGCAGCGCTTAACCTGAGTTTGCTGGAACGCAGCGGCGCGTGGTTTATTTATCAAACCCCCGAAAGCTGGTTCAGCAATGAAACCTGCGCGCCGGTACAGAAAACCGTGGATGAGCAGCGCTTTGAATTTGCGCCGGTTCTGCTCAATGCCGCCAGCGGGCGCAATGCGGTGATTACGCCGAGTTTTATGATCAAAACGTATCAGAAAGATGACTTGGAAAAAATGGCCGAACGCTACGGCTTTAAGCTGCTCACCCTTTTGCCGCGCGGCAGTGCCGCGATTTTTGATGTGGGGGCGGTGAGTTCCTACGACCGAATGCTGGAGAAACTGGATCGCGACAAGGATGTGCAGTTTGCCGCGCCGGTTTTGGCCGAGCCGCGCTATCGCCTGCGCTAAACGCTTTCCAAGGAGCGCGGGTCTTATGCATCATTCAGCAACCAGTTGTTGCATTTTGTAAACGCCCGCTTTGCCGCCGAGGGTTTGTGCCAGAAACGGCAGGGCGGTTTGCATCTCTTTCCACAAGGTCCACGGCGGATTGACCACAAT
>JACXUY010000166.1 GCA_014763665.1 Gammaproteobacteria bacterium | reverse complement strand
AAGTCTGAGGAATCGGCAAAAATGACTTGTCGATTATTACCGCGTTGAATTAAATGAATCGGAATTCCAGCAGGTGTGATTCTCGTTAATCGAGCCATAGATCCTCACAAAAGCAATCAAAAAACCCAATATATCACTTAACTTTACTCTGACCCCAGTTATTCCTTAACTTTACTCTGACCCCAGTTATTAGTTCATTTTTCTTAATGGAGTAAAAACGATCCATGATTGCGTATGCGGTTGCATTGGTAATTATTTTGAACTATGGGAAAGCCCCTTGGATGGGGCTTGATTGGGTGAAGAGGTCAATGTCAGAGTTGTTTTAAATTAATTTAACTCTGACCCTATTAACTAAGATCTTAGTTTGTTCTTAACTGATAACGTGCGTTAAAAGTTTCACCAGTTTCAGCTATTTCAAACTGAAAAATTAAGTCTGTAGTTTGATTTCCAGTTAAAGGTGAAACAAGTTCAAACTCTATTTCGTTACCATCTGTAATAACCGCTCCATCTGAAAGACCATCAAAATATGGAACGACAATAGCATTATTATCAACAGCAGAAAGGTTTATGATAGTAAAATTTCCCCCTATTGATTGCAGCTTAAACGATTCTATTGTGTAAGTTGTTGGTCGTGGTATACCTGATACACTTGCACTGTATACTCCAGAAGTAGAGTATGGCATTGAGACTTCACTATAGACTGGGGAACCAAAATAACTTGTATCATTATATAATTTAATTTCAGGCTCAACTGCCTCGATTGAAATATTACTTGGCTCACTATCTTCTAAGCCGTCATTTACAGTCAATGATGCTATATATACACCAGCAACATCAGTTGTAAAATTTGGTGAGCCGATACTGTCATTATTTAACGCTGCATTACTTCCGGTTGGTTTTGATACAAAACTCCATTTATAGGTTAGTTGATCACCATCAGCATCACTACTTAGGTTACCATCCAGAAATGCAACATCACCAGTAATAACTGACAATGCACTTGCACTTACTTTAGCGATTGGTGCTGAATTCACAAAAGCAGAAGTAATTTTTACGGTATCTTCTAAGCTATTAACTGTTCCGTCGTTTACCACTAATGAAACGATGTATTCACCATCTAAATCAGGCGTAAATGAAGGATTAGCTACGCTAGTAGCACTTAGTGTGGCAGCACTTCCTTGTGGTTTTGTTGTAATACTCCATGTATAGTTGATCGGATCACCATCCGAATCAGTGCTTTGTGTTCCATCTAGGATTACAGTACTTCCTGTAGCAACATTTTGATCAACCCCTGCATTAGCTACTGGAGCCGAATTTGCTGTTGCACTTGTCACTACAACTTCATCAGTCGCAGAAAGTGAACCATCACTAACGCTTAACAAAATTCTATATTGGCCATCTAAATCAGGTGTAAATCTTGGCATAGCACTTTCTGTATCACTTAATGCTGCACTCGCACCATCAGGCTGATCTGTTATTGTCCATAAAAAAGTAATTTGATCACCGTCAGCATCAGTACTGTCACCACCATTCAGTGTAACAAGAACACCCGTTTGGACATTTTGATCAACCCCAGCGTTTGCAGTTGGAACAGTATTTGTTGGAGTGGGTGCAGAAGAATCAGAAGAACTAGAAGAACTACCTCCACCACCACAAGCAGTTAAAGTAGATAAAAGTACAAGTGCTAGAAGTGTTTTAAGTTGTGT
>JACXUY010000165.1 GCA_014763665.1 Gammaproteobacteria bacterium | reverse complement strand
CGCATTATTCATAGCTACACTGATTATGTAAACCGCGTTGTGTGGAAGAAGTATTGATGCATCTATTAATCATAAGTGATGATTATTTGCCGAACAGTACGCGAGTTCACGCCAAAATGCTGCATGAGCTCGCGCTTGAGTTAAAGGCCCAGGGGCATGCGGTTACGGTACTTACACCAGGCAAGGCTTTGCAGCCTGAAAAGCTGGATAAAGATCAGTTGAATGATATTGCGGTTTGGCGTTTTAAATCAGGGCCAGTAAAGGATATTTCGCGTGTTCAACGTTTAATTAATGAAAGCTTGCTGTCCTTCAGAGCATGGCAAGCGATTAAGCCTGAATTGAGTTCGATGAAAGTCGATGGTGTTGTGTATTACTCACCATCGATTTTTTTTGGCTTTTTGGTGGCCAAGTTAAAACGTCATTTTAGTTGCAAGGCTTATTTAGTGTTGCGGGATTTGTTTCCGCAATGGGCGATTGATGAGAAGATGATTGGTGAGCATTCACCTGTTACCTATTATTTGAGGTTTTTTGAAACAAAGAATTATGAGGCGGCGGATCGTATCGGTTTGATGTCAGAAAAAAATATTGAGGTGTTTCAAAAGTTGCAACCGGCTTTCAGCAATGTCGAGGTGCTGCGCAATTGGGTGTCTGTTGATTCTGGTTTGCCGTCTCAGCCCTATTGGCGAAAAAAGCTGGGATTGGAAGGTAAGGTCATTTTTCTTTATGGCGGCAATATCGGTAAGGCGCAGGATATGCCAAATTTAATGCGTTTAGCTAAATCGCTTTCGGAGGTGCCAGAGGCGCATTTTGTGATAGTGGGCCAGGGCGAGAGTTACCAAGAGGTTGCGGATTTTATTGCGGATAATAAATTAACGAATGTGACTTTAATGCCTTCAATTTCTCAAGTTGAGTTTAAGGTATTGTTGTCAGAAATTGATGTTGGTCTGTTTTCACTCGCGCGTACACACACGGCGCATAATTTCCCCGGCAAGATTTTGGGTTATATCGCCAATAACTTACCGATTTTGGGAAGTGTGAATCCGGGGAATGATTTGATGCCGATAATCAATAACCATCATGCTGGTTTTGTGTTCGAAAATGGGGATGATGCGGCGCTGTTAAAAGCGGCTAAAGATTTGGTTGCGCATTCTGATTTACGTAATCAGAGTGGTAAAAATGCCCGTGAGCTTTTAGGTAGTCATTTTTCTGTGGAATCGGCAGTTAATAAAATTATGGACACTTTTAAAGATAATTCCATTAGAGATAGCGTATGAAAGTGTTTTTAACCGGCACAACTGGTTTTGTTGGTGCGGCATTATTGGATCGTTTGGTTGCGGATGAGGTCGAAGTTTTGGCGTTGGTTCGCAAGGAGGCCGTTAGTCTACCTGTTGATGTGAATCAGGTTGTTGCTGATCTTTTATATTTATCAGATGTTGATGCCGGTTTTTTAAATGGTGTGGATGTGGTTGTACATGCCGCCGCGCGGGCGCATATTATGCGCGATGAGGTGGCGGATCCTTTGGCGGAGTATCGCAGGGTGAATCGGGATGCTACTTTGGTTTTGGCGCGTTTAGCCGCTGACGCTGGGGTTAAGCGATTTGTGTTTGTCAGTTCGATAGGGGTGAATGGTAATTTAAATACGCGTCCTTTTTCTGAAACTGATGAGCCGCACCCACATGATGCTTATTCTTTGTCTAAGTATGAGGCG
>JACXUY010000062.1 GCA_014763665.1 Gammaproteobacteria bacterium | reverse complement strand
ATCATTTCCGCTCAAGGACTTTACGGACGCCTAACAGGGTTAAGCGCGCATGACTAAACAGCGGCCGATGATTTTCCACAAAATTGGCTTGTCGGGTGTAGCTCAAGACGAGAACCCTACCGCCATTAAATTTAGCAGTGTTTTCAATATGCTGGTGGCCACTTTTATTATGTTGGTACCCATCATGTGGCTGGTTGATCAACTACCAGAATTTAAACTGGTAGATGATTGGATGCTGTTGGCAAGTTGGCTTATCTGGATTGTGTTAGTAGTTGAAATGGCGATCATGCTGATTATGGTTGACAATCCCTGGCACTATCTGAAAACGAATTGGCTTAACGTTCCTATCGTTGTTCTGACCTTTCCTTTAATCCTAAGTAACATTCCTTATGCGGTGGTTTTACGCGTTGTGCAGTTCATGGTGTTCGCGCGCTACCTCACCGAAATGCATCGCGGCCTGCAACGACTCTTTAAAGTGAGTCAATTGGGCGCGATTGTGCTCGCCTTTGTGGTGATTGTGATGTTAAGCGGTATTGTCATTCACAGCATCGACCCTTCAGTTAAAACGGTCGAAGAAGGACTCTGGTGGTCTCTAGCCACTATGGCCACAGTCGGTTATGGTGATATTGTACCCAGCAGTACCGAAGGTCGTATTTTCGGTGCACTGATCATTATTATGGGTACCGTTTTTTTCTCGCTACTAACGGCGCAACTGGCGGCATACATGGTCGGCGAAGATGAAATCGAACGCGACCGTGAACTTTTACACACGCTGAAAGAGAATCAAAAAACACTGCTCAGTATGCAAGAGCGTGATGACCAACGTTTAGAAAGGTTATTACTCGAATTAACCGCTCGCTTAGAGCGATTAGAACAACGATTAGAAGATAATGCTGTTCATTCATCGACAAAACACAACCACCTCAGTACAGGAGCACACCCTCATGAATCATCCTAATGATCGTCGTTATGCCAATACGCATGAATGGATTATTGCCAGCGAACAAGACGGAGTTTATACCGTTGGCATTAGTGACTATGCTCAACAGGCCTTAGGTGATGTCGTTCATGCCAGCTTACCCAGCGTTGGCAGTCAGGTTAGAGCAGAACAGGCTTGCTGCGTATTAGAGTCGGTTAAAGCCGCCTCAGACGTTCATGCGCCCGTCGATGGGGTCATTGTTGCTATTAATGAAAAACTGGATGCAACGCCTGAACTCATCAATGATGAGCCCTACACGAACGGTTGGTTATTTCAAATTCAAGCGTCTAATAGAACACAATTAGACGGCTTAATGAGTGCTAGTGACTATGAAAGCAGATTAGATTAGTTCTGAACAATTTCACTACGAAATTTGAACTACTGCCCAAGTTTTTTGGATTACAGACAAAAATTTATTTATCGTTTATAATATATTCATAAATTTACGCTGATTAATCACGCTGAGGATATTTTGAATGGCAGACCGTAGACTGCAAGTTTTTCACACTGTTGCCCGTGTCATGAGCTTTACCAAAGCAGCAGAGATTCTGCACATGACGCAACCTGCGGTCACCTTTCAGATTAAACAACTTGAAGATGCTTTTAACACGAGATTGTTCGATCGCACACACAATAAAATCACTCTGACAGAAGCAGGTCGTGTGGTCTATGATTATGCTGAACAAATTCTTGAATCTTATGCCAAAATGGCCAATGATGTTAAAGAGTTAACGGGCGACATTACTGGCGCCTTGGTGATTGGTGCCAGCACCACCATTGCGGAATATATGCTTCCTCGTTTATTGGGTGTGTTCAAAAAACAATTCCCCGACGTGACCTTACGCTTGCAAGTGGGCAATACCGATGCGATTGTCTCTATGGTTGAAAACAATTTACTCGATTTGGGTATTGTTGAAGCGCCAGTGTATAACAAAAACTTAGAAGTGATTACTTGCCGTTTGGACGAGTTGGTGGTGATTGTACCGCCCAATCATCCTTTAGCCGCATTTGACTCAATCAAACCAGAGCAGTTGACGCAATACCCATTTATTTTGCGTGAAGAAGGTTCGGGCACACGCGTGGTCATTGATGAATATATGCGCAATGCGGGCATGAACTTCATCGACTTTGATATCGTCATGGAATTAGGCAGCCCTGAATCAGTCAAAATGGCCGTTGAATCCGAAGTGGGTGTGGCGATTACCTCGCGCACGACGTTGAGCAAAGAAATTAAGCTGAATACGCTCAAAGCGATTCCACTGAAACCGCCGTTAATGCGTCCTTTTTCGCACGTGCGCCAACGCCATAAATTCCGTCATCGCGCAGTTGCTCAGCTGTTAGAATTTGCAGAAGAATACTGTAAAGAACAAGCACGCAATGAAGGCTTTATTATTCCAGATGATGCCTCTAGCAACTAGGAACAATTACCTGACACTCGATGCTTTCATGCCACCAGTGCGATGGCATACCTGGCCAGCCTAACAGCTGGCCTTGTTCATGGTAAACCACTGGCCAAAGCGCCATTTGCCAATGTGGCACATGCGCCTTTTGCAACCAACTTTTCAAGCTTCTCATCTTGCCATCGACACTGACCTTTTCTCCGCCCTGACGTGGCTTAATCTTAACAGTTAGGTTACCCTGCTTAATGCTTAGTGCCAGACTTAACCAAGGCACCCATACCAACTGTCGTGCTTGTGGCGTTAAATTCAAAACCTGTTCAGCAGGAGCAACTAACCAAGAGAGCGGCAAACAATAACCTTTATCATCGCCAAGCACCAGCTTGTGTTGCGACAAACACAACTCAGGATGAGTTTGGGACGAAACGCGCTGATAAAACTGTTGCTTAACTTGCTGCCACTGAGCAACCGTTACACTTTCCCCTAGCATCGTTAACCGATAAGCTAACGCCTGACGCGCACGCGGCCAACTGAGTGATTGCCACAGGCTTAACGACCAACTCTGTTCAGACAAGTGCAGTTTTTGCCAATCTTCAGCTGCCATTTCCATTAATAAGGCATCTGCTTCTTGGCAATGCAAGGCTGTTTGAGTGATTTTTTGCTCAAAAGCCGGTTGAAGCTCACGCATGATCGGCAATAGACCATGTCTGATTTGATTGCGCAAAGCCACTGCCTGCTGATTCGTAGGGTCTTCTACCCAGCTAAGTTGATTTCGTTGCGCATAGTCCAGCATGGCTTCATAGCTGACGGGCAAGAGTGGGCGATACAGACAGCGCTGATGATCGAAACTTTGTTCAGCATGAATCCCGCCCAAGCCTTTCACGCCAGCTCCACGCAATAAACGCAACAATAGTGTTTCGGCCTGATCGCGCTGATGATGCGCCGTTAATAGCACACCCTGATTCGGTACTTGTTGCCATAAAGCCCTGTAGCGTGCGCTACGAGCCAAATCTTCCATACCTCGACGAGGCTTATCGGCTAGCTCTATGCGTTCAATATGACACTCGACACCATAATGCACAGCTTGCTGCTGCGCGTGCAACACCCAATCATCGGCGACTGCCTGCAATCCATGATGAACATGCACCATCTTGGGCGTTAATCCTTGCTTGACCAAAGCATCTAGCAGAACGGTCGAGTCCATGCCGCCACTAAACGCCAAAACAATCGGATGATGCCCATAAACGGATTTGAATAACAAAACAGCCTGCTCGATGGGGCAGGCTGTTTTCGATGTGTATTCGTTCATCATCGGATTAGGCTGTTGTGAAGTTACCGTACTTCATATATCGATCATAACGACGTTTGAGCAGTTCATTGCTAGGAATTTTTTCTAGCGCTCGCAAATGAGAGACAAGTTTTTGCTTCAAATTGGCGGCCGCTTGTTCATGTGAACGGTGCGCGCCACCCAAAGGCTCATTAACAATTTCATCCACTAAACCCAGCTCTAGCAAGCGAGGCGCCGTCATGCCCAAGGCTTTAGCCGCATCGGCCGCTTTGTCGGCACTCTTCCAGAGAATGGAGGCACAACCTTCAGGAGAAATCACCGAGTAAACACTGTACTGCATCATCATAGTGACATCACCCACACCAATGGCTAAAGCACCACCCGAACCACCTTCACCAATAACGGTAACGACAATCGGCACACTCAATTCTGCCATTTCAATCAGATTACGGGCAATGGCTTCACTCTGACCACGCTCTTCGGCATTAATACCGGGATAAGCGCCTGGCGTGTCAATAAAAGTTAAGATTGGCAAACCAAAACGTTCGGCCATTTTCATTAAACGCAATGCCTTGCGATAGCCTTCTGGACGTGGCATACCAAAGTTACGACGAATTTTCTCATTGGTATCACGGCCTTTTTCATGACCAATGACCATGACAGCTATGCCATCAATACGCGCTAACCCACCAACAATGGCTTCATCATCGGCAAAAGCACGATCACCATGTAACTCATGAAACTCTTCGCAAATATGGCGCAGATAGTCTAAAGTGTAGGGCCGTTGCGGATGACGCGACAACTGCACCATCTGCCAGTCAGTTAGCTTGCCAAAAATTTGTTGCGTTAACTGACGACTCTTTTCAGAGAGCTGATGAATTTCTTCATTCAAGTCTAAACCGCTATCAGCAACCGTGTGACGCAATTGATCAATACGGGCTTCTAATTCTGCAATAGGTTGTTCAAAATCGAGAAAGTTTAAGTTCATGCTCATCGCCTAGTCCGAAATATTCCTGTATTTTAACAGAAACCCGACAAATACGGGTAGTTAAGCCACAGTTGCTTCATCTGCTAACGCCTTGTTAATACGCGTATGTGCTCTGAGTAGGGATTGATGACGTGCAGAAAAACGCTCTGGCTCGATTAATTCCATATCCCAAATAAAACAGCTACCATCAATCCACGCTACTACTGACTGCCAACGATCTTCACCAAACAGGTTCACCAGCGCCGGAACTTGTGCATCGAGCTGTTCGTTTTGCATTAGCGTTAGTGCTAGGTCGAGTGCGTGATACTCTGGCGTTGAGCGACCCACCGCAGCCACTTCCGCTAAAATCGCTTGCGCTGCCTCAAAGTCGCCTAAATAGAGCAAACAACCCAGCTTTAATTCTGCTACCGTCAACCAAGACCAAGGCGAACCCGGATCGGCCAACAAGCCAATCAGACTGGCAACACGCGTATGGGCTGGGTAGCCCTCTTCTTCTAGCAAAGTGAGAAGTTGTTCAAAACTGCGATCTTTATTCCAGTCTAGCGCATTTAGGGCATCTCTGAGCACCAAACCCCGATTGGCATTACCGTCTAGTAAATCGCTCATCGGGTAAATTTCTGACATACCTGGGACGACTAGGCGCACCACATGCAAAGCTAAACGCTGATGATGTTGCCAGTAAACTTGAAACCCCGCCACTTCAACCGCTGTTAACAATACCTGCCATTGTTCTTCAATACTGCCACTATTATTGCAAATCGCTGGCTCAAAATGGGGTGTATCGGCAAAGAAACCTAAGTGCCAACGACCACTGGCATCAATAAAATGCATTTCACAATTTTCTTCACTGGCAACCAGTTCGTCATCTGCCAGTGGATAGTCAAAGCCATCTCGTTCAGTAACTTGTCGACCTTGCAAGGACTCGGTGAGTGTCCGCTCTATGGCCACTTCTAAAATGGGATGCGCACCAAAAGAGACAAAACTTCTACCATCATCGACATCGGTTAAGATAATGGCGATAACAGGATATTTCCCACCTAAAGAGGCATCACGAATATCACAACGAATCCCTTGGATAGCCAGCTTTTCCATCGCTTCGACAACCGTCGTAAAACCTCTCCAAGCTGACTCAGGCACGCGCGGTAAACACCAGTGATGTTTTAGAATCTGAATTCTTACCCAACGCTCACATATTTCCGACAATCCTTGCACCGCCGCCTCTAACAGGCTATTACCTGCCGCTAATCCGTTACTAGCATATAAAGAATTGAGCAAATTAATGGGAAAATAAACCGCATCCCCACCCGAAACAGGGGTTAAGGGAATAGCCGTAATGACCTGTCCGCCGTCTTGCAAAGATACTAGCTGAGATGCTTCAACCCGTTGTTCGGCATCATAAACAGCCCATAATTCGGGATTAAGTACTTGATCTTTGCTAAAAGTCTCTACAGGCAAACGACGTTCCTGCGGGTGCATTAAAAAACCGCTGGGCGTTTGGCCTAAGCAATAATCCGCAAACAGATAATGCGTGCCCAAACGCTCAATAAATTCGCCCATGGCACTCGCTTGACAGGCTTTTTCACTAATACCCTTACCATTGGCAAACAAAGCTGGACAATCACGTTCTTTAACATGCACCGAATAAATATAGGGTGCGGGATTGAGCCACTGCGAGAAATCAAGCTCAAAACCCTGCGCCGATAAAGCCGCACTCATGCGTTCGATGCTCGACTCAAGATAATCGGTTTTGCCGGTTAAGTAAGTTTTTGTTAACATGGCCAAGAAATCTCTCCTGAGTCGGCTATGATGTCGTATCTCAACTAATCGCTAATAAATCATACAATGACAACAACAGCGCGTGCGATCATTGGCATGAATATTCATGCTATGATCGCCCCTTAGTTTGATTGCAGTAAGTCTATAATCTCCGCTTTGCATCCATCGATGAAATACGGAGTACGGAGATTTTAGATAATGACAAAAATCCAATCAGTAGAGTACCGACATGCTCTTATGTCTTAAAGAAAGCCATATTTTCAGACAGAATACCCGCCTGTTCACTCAGTGCTTGCGCTGCGTTGGCATTGCTTTGAATGAGTTGTGTATTGCTCTCTGTCGCTTGGTTAAGTTGTGTGATTTGTGCGTAAACCTGAGAGATGCTTTGTTGTTGAGCTTGTGCTGTGTGTGCAATAGACTCTATTTTGCTTGTTACTTGACCAATGGATTGATTGATACTGTTGAGCATCCGACCAGATTCGTCTGCTAATTTTGTACCCGAGTCAATACGTTGAACATTGTCCTCGATCAAAACACGAATATCTTTTGCTGCTTCTGCCGATTTGCCAGCCAATGCTCGCACCTCGCTGGCAACAACGGCAAAGCCACGACCATGTTCACCAGCTCGTGCAGCTTCAACGGCTGCATTGAGTGCTAATAAATTTGTTTGAAATGCGATACCGTCAATAATGTTGACAATATCGTTAATACGATGGCTTGCCTGCTGAATGGATTTCATCGCGTCGATGGTTTGCTGCATGACAGCGCTGCCTTGCTCTGATTGTGTGTTCATGTGACGCGCCAGTTGTTCGACGTCTATTGCACTTTTGCTGCTCTCTGAAACCATGGTCGCCATGTCATTCATGGATTGATGCGCCACAGATAACAAGGTTAATTGCTGTGCCATGAGGTGAGATAAATTCTCTGTGCCTTGCGTCACTTCATAGGCTGTATCGGTGACTGTCTGTATGGCTCGATCCACTTGTTGTAAAATGCCAGAGATACTATGATTGGCTTGGAGCAAGCCTTGTTCTACCCTTGCCAATTCACCAGCAAATGCATGTTGGCTATTGGTGATGACTAACTGCCCTTGCGCCATGTTTGTCATTTGTTGTGATAACACAGAAACCGCTTGTGCTAAGGCATCCAGCGTCAAGTTTACTTGGTTTTTAATGGTCAATAAGTCACCTTGTGCTGACACTGTAATGCGTTGCGAAAAGTCGCCTTGTGCCATAGCTCTCATCACCAAGTTAATATCTTGCACAATAATCTGTAACTCATGCATGGCGTGCGTTGATTGTGTCAATATTTGTGCAAAAATGCCTCGCTCACTCATTTGCTCTGGTTGAATATGGAACCTTCCCAAAGACAATTGCTCAGTTACCTGTGACATGTGTTGCATCACTTGATCAATGGTTTCTAAGCTTTGATTCATGCCATTAGCCAAGAGCGATAAGTCGCCTGTGTACTGCATCGACATGCGAGAGGATATGTTGCCTTTTGCCAAATCCGATACCACTTGGTTGGCTTCATTGAGGGCTTGTGACGTATTGGCGAAGAGTTTGGTTAATGCCTGCGACAGATGACCAATTTCATCCTTGTGTGGATGGTCAAATGTTTGCTGAAAATTGATGTTGTCAGCGATGACATTGATTTGAGCGCTGAGTCTTTTTAAGGGACGACTGACATGATTTTTCAACAGCCACAAGATCAGTATCAACAGGAGTAGCGCCATCACCACAGAAACAGCAATCGCTTGTAGCATGTTTGCTTTAATTGCCGCATTGTGTTTGTTATCAATAATGAACTCAACTACACCAATCGAATTTTGCATTGAATCCTTTAAGGGGAAAGCAACATGAATGCGATCCCCCGTCGTTTCTATTAACTCTGTTTGCATGGCGCTCGAGACTTGATTCGGGCTTAACTGGCTATCATGGGTTTTATTGGCAATCTGCCACTCTTTGCCATCAAACAGATGCACTACAACATCCGACTGGTGTAGTTGCTTAAATTCTGTCAACATCTTGTCGTTAAAAGGCATACCAATTTCCATAGCGCCAACGTGTTTGCCGTCTTTAAAAATGGGCATGATTCCACGAATGCCGATGCCCGATTTCCCTACAGTCAACCCAGAGAATCCCTTTTGCTCCTTATTGACTTTAGCGACATCAGGACGTCTTTGGGTAAGGTCATCGCTATGCATATCTGGATGGTGGCCACGATAAACAGTCACATTATTGGCGCGGTGAAAATGCATTTGTTTAATGCCATAGTCTTTTTTCATCTGCTGGAATAGATTCTGATAATGCTCGTGCAGATAACGTCGGTCATTGTTGGCAACCGCTTCAATGATATCAGCTTGGCGTGACAGTACATAGGCTATGTTCATAGCTGTTTGTGC
>JACXUY010000164.1 GCA_014763665.1 Gammaproteobacteria bacterium | reverse complement strand
GATTTCATCAGCAACCCACTGAGCGGCATGAGCAGAGAATCTCAGCACCGCCGTTTCACTGGCCTTGCCATTAAAAATGCCATAGCTAGAAGCATAATGGGCATTAAGCTGTTCTTCAGACACCTGAACACTGGCTTCATTCACCAAAGCAACCGACTGCATACGATCTAAACTAAAACTTCTTAAACCCTGACGATTATGACACCAAGCATCGCAATACCAGTTATCACGATAATGCACCAGCCGTTGTGGTGAAATCAACCTTTGTTCTCCTTTAGCACCACGACGCGCATGATATTCCGTCGATAACACTTGGTTGTGCGCCAAAGCCTGAACTACCAAGGCATAGGTATCTTCGGGCAAACGGCGGTTATTAATGGGTTTGAGTTTGACCTTATTGACTAAAGACGCCCCAGCCAGTTGACGCGTATGTAACAGCTTTTCAATACGATCACGCACCGGACTAATCAGATTGTTCAATACCCCATGCTGCAGACTCGATAACAACTGATTCATCGACAATAGCGACTGCAGCTCCTGCGCATTCAACCACAATCCCGGTAACTCAAACTCCCCCTGACGCCGATCATAGTAAAACCCATTCTGCGCATGATCATACTCAATCGGTGCACCCATGTAATTGCGCAGCCAATCAATGTCACGCATCAAGGTCGCACGCGAACATTCTAAAACAGCCTCCATATCGGCAGAAGCCATAGGCTGACTACGAGAAGCTAACAAACGATGTAGTTGATGAATACGGTCTAATTTGTCCATAAGCAATCCAAAAAGTGACAACAGATAACCACATTGTAGCAAAAATAGATGAGGCGTCTCAGGATTTGAGACACTCATGGGCTATACTTACGATCACAAGACTAACATCAGCGTCTGATCTCCACGAATAGTGTAAAGTCATGCATAAAGGCTAACCCGTGCACACAGAACAATCACCCATAACCCCTGAACAAGAAATAGCCTGTTTGCACGCAGTCATACGGGCGCGTATTCGTTACTATCAAAATCAAATTAAGCAAATCAAAAAAGAGCGGATAGAAGGAATGAAGGTTGACGTTAAATTCATACGTGAACTGATCATTGATGCTTTTTCCGATATAAAAGCCTTGCTCAAGCAAGGCAAGTTCTTAAAAGTACTGGTTGGGCTGCTGCTAGTTCCGCTTATTTTTTTAGTCATAATGCTATTGCCCCTATTAGACCGGATGGATCAGTTTTGGCATAAATATCGCAATCTGTCTCGCTTAAAATCCCAGCTAAAAGCGCTCATTAAGCACCCACCACAGCAACCTATACCGCTGGAAAATAAATCCCTACTTAATTACTGGAGAAGTTATGGCTTAGATGAGCTGGGCTCAGGTGTCTGCGCCCGTGATCTGCTCAAAGACTGGCTGACCATTATGTATGGACAAGACGTTTGCGACTTAGTTGATGTCGATGACACCTATGAAAAGATAGCGCGCTATCAAGGTAAAGCCATGTCTGACTACTACAGGGGAAAAACAAAAGTACATTTCTATTTTGCGCCCATTATGCATTCGATCATCGGCAAAGTGGACGAAAGCTACCATCATCGTCGGTTAGCTGTTGGGACGCAACTGATTGAATGAGTTATAATTATCCAAAATCCCTGTATCTCATGGATGGATGTAAAGCAGAGATGATAGACTTCCTTCAATCAAAGCAAGAGGCAATC
>JACXUY010000018.1 GCA_014763665.1 Gammaproteobacteria bacterium | reverse complement strand
GTGGATCGTCAAATGTTTGGTAAAATCACGCAACAAATAGCTACCTGGAATCCAACGTGGTAATTGCAGTGTCAGGATTTGAGGTTGGTTGAGTGTGATTTCTAATCGCGCTTGGATGATGTGCGCTGTTAAATCTGGGAAGCTGAGGGTAAGATGTTGCGCATTCATTGGCAGTTAATTGTCTCTAAGCAGGTTACTTGTTTATGCTAATATAGCAGAACTGAAAAAACCAAGAATACCTAAACGAATTCATAAATCTTCGTTTACAGGATGAGTTGTACCATTTATTTGAGGATTTTGAATGAGCGCTTTTACGCTAGTCCGTCGTCATCATTTAGCGGCATTAAGTATTGAGATTGAAGAATACCGTCACGAAGTTACGGGTGCGCAACACTTTCATTTAGCGACCAATGATGCGCATAACGCCTTTATGGTGGCATTTAGAACCGTGCCGATGGATAGCACCGGTGTGGCGCATATTTTAGAGCATACGGTTCTCTGTGGTAGTGAAAAATACCCCGTGCGTGACCCTTTCTTTATGATGATTCGTCGCTCGTTAAATACCTTCATGAATGCTTTCACCAGCAGTGATTGGACGGCTTATCCTTTCGCAAGCTTAAACAAAAAAGACTATTACAATCTACTTGATATTTATCTTGATGCGGTCTTTTTCCCCAACATTCATTCGTTAGACTTTGCCCAAGAGGGGCATAGATTCGACTTTGAAACACCGGGCGATAGCAACAGTCCTTTGGTTTACAAAGGGGTGGTGTTCAATGAGATGAAAGGGGCAATGAGTGCGCCAACCTCTGCTTTATGGCAGGCCTTTACCGCAGCTATTTTCCCAACCAGTACTTACCATTACAACAGTGGTGGTGATCCCGCTGATATTCCGAATTTAACGCATGAGCAGTTGGTGGCGTTTCACAAACGTCATTATCATCCGTCTAATGCTGTTTTCTTTACTTATGGCGACATTCCCGCTAGCGAACATCACGCGCGTTGGCAAGCGCAAGCTTTGTCGCGCTTTAGCGAGCGCTTAGAACCTGTCATGGTCTCTGATGAACAACGTTACAAAGCACCCATTCGAGTGAACGCGTCTTATGCCCTAGATGAAGCCGACCTGAGCAAGAAAACCCATGTGGTGTTGGGCTGGCTGTTGGGTAAAAACCAGGATGTACGCGATGTGTTGCGAGGTCATTTATTGAGCATGGTGTTGCTGGATAATAGTGCGTCGCCCTTGCGCTATTTACTGGAAACGACCGAATTGGGGGCCTCGCCATCGCCTTTATGTGGTCTGCAAGACGATTTCAAAGAAATGATTTTTGCTGCGGGACTGATGGGGTCGGAAGCTGAAGATGCTGATGCCATCGAAGCCTTGATTTTGGATGAGTTGAGTCGTTTAGTGCGCGAAGGCATTCCGCATGAGCATTTAGCGGCGATGTTGCATCAATTAGAGCTGGGTCAACGCGAAATTGGCGGTGACAGCTATCCTTTCGGATTGCAACTATTCCTACGTGCTTTACCCGCCGCGATTCACGGTGGTGATCCTGTGGCATTGCTTGATATTGATGAAGCGCTGTTAGAGTTGCGTCAGGAAATCGCCAATCCTGCTTTTATTCCGCAGTTGATTCAATCTTGGTTACTGGATAATCCGCATCGTGTACGTTTGGTTTTGTCGCCAGATAATAGCCTTAATGCGCAAAAGGCACAAACAGAACGAGCGCATTTAGATGCCACTCAAGCCTTGATGACGCCGGAACAAAAACAAGCCGTTGTTGAACTGGCAGCGGCGCTAGAAGAACGCCAAGCACAGGAAGATGACGTTAATATTCTGCCTAAGGTCGAATTAAGCGATATTCCTGCCGAGCTGCCTCAGTTTAATGGGCGTAGTGAGTATTTCCATCACTTAAAAACCACCTTAGCACCTGCGGCGACCAATGGCTTGGTTTATCAGCAAGTTATTTTAGATATTCCTGCGCTAACGCGTGAACAAGCCGACTTGCTACCCTTATTAACCGGTACTTGGGCTGAAGTTGGTGTGGGCAGTGATGATTACTTGAGCACGCAGATGCGTCAAGCAAGTTTAACGGGTGGATTGAGTGCGAGTTTGTCGGTTGCGGCTCAAAAAGATGATCCAGCTCAGTCACGTGCTCAGGTGGTGCTATCGGGTAAGGCACTGATTAGCAATACAATAGCCTTAGCGCAATTGATGGAAGAAACCCTGTTTGAAGCCCGTTTTGATGAGTTGGATCGCTTGCGTGAACTGGTTTCCATGACGCGCATTAATGCTGAGCAATCCATCACCAGTAACGGGCATACTCTGGCCATGCTCGCGGCCAGTGCGGGTTTTGGTGTGTCATCGGCTTTTGCTCATGCTAACAACGGGTTGTTGGGTCTAAAACGTTTCAAAGCCTTAGATGAACGCTTAGAAAATGAATCGGAGCTAGAGGCTTTTGCCGCGACGCTGGCTTCAACGCGTGATGCTTTTGCCAACGTCAGTCGTCAGGCGTTGATTGTCGGTGAGTCGGATAGGTTGTTATCGATGAACGATCATTTAGAGCAAGCGTGGCAACGTATGGGCGATGCAACACAGGCGGGTCAGGGCTTGATGGTCGATTTACCGCAACGCGTAGCGGGTCAAGCTTGGGTGACCAGTACGCAAGTGCATTTTTGTGCGCAAGCTCATGCGGCTGTGCCTTGGTCACACGCCGATTCTCCCTTGCTATCAGTGTTGTCTGGTGTGTTGCGTAATGGTTATTTGCACCCGAATATTCGTGAGAAGGGCGGTGCTTATGGTGGCGGAGCGAGTTATGACGCCGAAAGTGCGAGCTTCCGCTTCTTCTCTTACCGCGATCCGCGTTGTGAAGAAACCTACGATATATTTGATGGCGCTTTGGCGTGGCTGTTATCCAACGATGCTAAAGAATCGCTGGTAGAAGAAGCCATTTTGGGTGTCATTGGTGCAATGGATAAACCCAGTTCACCGGCCAGTGAAGTGAAAAAGCTGTTCCATCTCGGTATAGCAGGCAAGGATCACGCGTCACGTATGGCCTGGCGTCAAGGCGTGCTGAGTGCCAATTTGGATAGCCTACGTCGAGTGGCGCAAACCTATTTGGCTTCTGGTGCCAAAACCAGAGCGGTGCTCACCAATGAGGCAACGGCACAGCGCTTGGCGCAAGAGCAACACTTTGAAATCTGTGAAGTTTGAACAGGATGGGGGTTCATATCATTAAATGGTGTAATTGATAAAATTTATTTTGCAACTAATTTTATTTATGGTAACATAGGTCTTGTGGTATTTTCTTCATGAGTATCCTCTTATGACCCAGCTCCTTAGCTGGGCTTTTTTTTGCCCGAAATGGGCGATTGTCCGTCATAGTCGATTAGCTTGATGCATCGAGTGGGCTAGCGTAAAATGCCCTAGTCATTTTTAGTAATCCATTTCTTAATTTGGTTTCAACGCAACTATGTCATGTGATGCTCTTGTCTTGCCAGCGATTCGCGGTCTTACCCCTTACCAAACTGGCAAACCGATCGATGAATTACAACGTGAGCTTGGCATAACGCGTGTGAGTAAGTTAGCGTCGAATGAAAACCCTTTGGGTTGTTCATTTGACGTCGTGAAAGCCTGTCAAGCCATGCTAGAAGACATGGCACGTTACCCGGATGGCGCTGGGTTTGCGTTAAAAAAAGCCATCAGTAATCATTTTGCGCTCGACGAAAAGTGTCTTGTGTTGGGCAATGGCTCTAATGATGTGCTGGAATTGATTGGACGCACCTTTGCTGGCGCAGGCGATGAGGTGATCTTTTCGCAATATGCCTTCGCTGTTTATGCCATTACCACACAAGCGATCGGGGCAACAGCTGTTGTCGTGCCAGCGAAAGACTACGCGCATGACTTGGCAGCCATAGCGGCAGCGATTACCGACAAGACTAAGCTCATCTATTTAGCGAACCCCAATAATCCGACAGGTACTTGCTTTGGGCAGTCAGAGTGGGATGCTTTTATGGCGAAAGTGCCGAAACACGTTTTCGTGGTGCTAGATGAAGCCTACACTGAGTATGTCTCAAGAGCGGATTATGCCGATGGGCTGAGAGCGTTGGCAAAATACGATAATTTGATTGTCACTCGAACTTTTTCTAAGGCTTATGGTTTGGCTGGTTTCCGTTTGGGGTTTGCCGCTTGTTCTGCTGAAATCGCAGGTTATATCAATCGCGTGCGTCAACCTTTTAACGTCAATAGTTTGGCGATGGTGGCGGGTATCGCAGCCTTAGCCGATCAAGCGTTTGTGCAAGAAAGCGTGGCGCTTAACCGAAAGGGCATGGCAATTTGGCAACAGGCTTTATCGGTATTAGGGCTGCAAGCGATTCCCAGTCAGGGTAATTTCTTGTGCGTGGATATGGGACAGCCAGCACAGCCTTTGTATGAAGCCTTGTTGCGTGAAGGGGTGATTGTCCGTCCGGTGGGGGCTTATGGTTTGCCTAATCATTTGCGCATTTCGATTGGTTGCGATGAAGAAAATGTGCATGGCATTGAAGCGCTAACCAAGGTGTTAGGCAAGTGATCGACCGCTTAGCCATTTTAGGCGTTGGACTGATTGGTGGTTCATTGGCGTTATCTCTTAAGCAACAAGGGTTAGTGAAGCAAGTTGTTGGCTATGGGCGTTCTCAAGCAAATTTAGCCGAAGCCTTAGCGCTGGGTATTATTGATGAAGCAGTTGAGTCTGCCAGTGAAGCCGTGCGTCATGCCGATATGGTGGTGATGGCCGTTCCCATCGCTTCTATGCGCGGTTTGTTGGCTGAAATTCAACCGGTTTTGTCTGCCACAGCCGTATTAACCGATGTAGGTAGTGCTAAAAGCTGTTGGATTGAGGATGTGTTGTCGGTGTGGCAAGGCGTTTGGCCAGAAAATGCCGTGCCGGCACACCCCATTGCTGGTGCTGAAAAAAGTGGCGCGGCGGCGGCGATGGCCGATTTGTATGTCGGGCGCAAAGTGGTCATTACGCCACATGAGCAAACTGGCGCACAGGCTTTAGCCAAAGTGACGCAGATGTGGCAAGCAACAGGGGCAGATGTTCGTTATATGTCGGCTGAAGAACACGACCAAACCTTTGCTTGGACCAGTCATTTGCCGCATTTATTATCCTTTGCCTTGGTGGATATGTTCAGTCAGCGTCAAGATGTCAAACGGTTATTTGATTATACGGCAGGTGGGTTTCGCGACTTTACTCGTATCGCCGCTTCCGACCCCACCATGTGGCGTGATATTGTCGCCTTGAATGCACTGGCTATCGCTGAAGCATTAGCGGCTTATCAACAGCAGTTACAAACCTATGCCCATTTGCTGGAGCAACAGGACTGGCAAGGATTAAGCGATGCCTTTGCCAGAGCCAAAGCAACGCGAGATGCGTTGCTGCCTACTGAACCATTAAGGCAATAATCGTAAGCGAGCAGTGCGCACACAGCTTTCATAGTTTAGCGGTTTGCCGATTTGTGCATCGGCTTCGTTGGCAACAACATAAGCCCAAGGATAGTTGGTAGTTGGATCGTAAACCAGCTTATACAAGTGTGTGGGTACCCAAACGCGGTTATTGCCCAAAATTTGCATCTTATCAATTGAGGTGAATAGCGCTCCTGTGTAAACATAGACATCGCCTTTCGCCACGCTGACGTAGTTTTTCACTTCTGTTTCGACCTTAGACCAAACCTGCTTATGAAATCGGGGCGGCTGAGCCACGACGTTCGTTAGCGCATAGCTTTGTGCGGTCATTTTTTACTATAGGTCACTTTTTTGCTTACTTATTGAAATAATGTTGATTTGTGTTTTTAATTATTATCCTGAATCCGTGTCATCATGACGACACGGATTCAGGGGTTGCAAAACGCAACCTGTGTGAGGTTTTTTTGAGCAATGCTTGACGGAGTTTCAAATACATTGCCCCCTGTTGAGCTGTTATTCGTTAGCCTGACAACGGATTTCCTTACAATAATGTAAAAAATGCGCTAAAGACTTTATATCTTTCCTTATTATGTATTACAATTGAGATACAAAATCAATAAGGAAGGAAAAATGGCACACTCTTCTATGCTTCATATCCGTGTCGATGACACGATCAAACATCAAGCAACAGAAATCCTCGCTTCCTTCGGTATGTCTGTATCTGATGCGGTTAGATTATTTTTGCAACGAGTGATTGCTGAACAGGCTTTTCCCTTAGAGTTAAAAGTTCCTAATGCGCAAACGGTTGCCGCAATGGAAGAGGCTCGTCAGTTAATGGCGGAAAAGTCATTAGCATTTACCGATGCACAGGCAATGTTTGATGAGCTCGAGCAAAAACACTAATTCAAAAAGAACTACTATTCCTTTGGTCTTCGGTTACACCAACGCATTCATGAAAGACTGGACAAGGCTATCACATTCAGGGCGTTACGATATGAATCGCTTAAAAGAAGTGATGTTATTGATTATGGCTAATGCATTTCCACTACCGCCTGAATGGTTAGATCATCCATTGAAAGGTAACTATGCGGATCATCGAGAATGCCATGCGGGCGGGGATTTTTTGCTGATCTATCGTATCGAAAATGGGCAAGTCATCTTTGTTCGGACAGGAACGCATTCTGAATTGTTTAGGTAGCTTGTAGATCAGTAACCTAAAGGAGCGAGAGATAGGGTGGCATGGTTATTTATCTCAAGTCATAAAATTGGAAATTACCATATCTATTTAAGCTAACAATATCAATAAATGGATATTATGGTATCTGTAATGTGTTTTCTTGTCGTCATTGTAAATTAAGCAGGCGTTAAAGGAAGTAGGTGAATGAGCAGTATTTTAACCACAGCACAACAACGTTACACCACTAAGGCATTCGATGCGAGCAAACGCATTAGCGATGCCCAAATGGTAGAAATCGAAACCTTACTCAGACTAGCACCATCATCGATCAACTCGCAACCTTGGCATTTTGTCATTGCCGGTACTGAGACAGGTAAGGCGTTGGTCGCGCAAGGCACAACAGGGGCTTATGCCAGCAATGCGCCTAAGGTTCTCAACGCATCTCATGTGGTGGTATTGTGTACACGTATGGAGCTGAATGGCGAGTATTTACAGCGCGTGATTGATCAAGAGGATGTCGATGGACGCATTGCCAATGAAGCGGCCAAACTGGCGACCTACAAAGGTCGTTCACTCTTTCTCAATTTGCACCGCTTTCAATATCGAGATTTGCAACATTGGGCAGATAAACAAGTTTATTTAGCTTTGGGAACACTGTTGTTAGGTGTGGCGGCGATGGGAATAGATGCTTGCCCAATCGAGGGATTTGATAACGCGTTACTAGACGAAGCCTTGGGTTTGCGTGATAAAGGGCTGAGCAGCACGGTGGTGGTGGCTTTGGGTTATCGTAGCGAGTCAGACGCGAATGCGAAGTTACCCAAGTCACGTTTCCCCGCAGAACGCGTTATCACGCGCATTTAACGGTTGCTATGATATGGCATTGTGGCATTTGGGTGATAATTTCACTTCCGATATCGTCGTGATTAGCGGGGAAAAAGCACAACGAAAGCTGTTGCTGATTCGTCGTAAACATGAACCTTTTAAGGGTTGTTGGGCGTTACCCGGTGGTTTTGTTAACAGTTTAACGCCAGCGGGTGAAGCCTTTGTTTTTGCCGAAAGCCATGTGCAGGCAGCGCAACGAGAGTTACTAGAAGAAACGGGTGTAGCCGTTGCTGAAACGGAATTGCAACTGATTGCAACCTATGACGCTTGGGGTCGAGATCCGCGTGCGGAAGGCGATCAGCGGGTGGTGACGCAGGCGTTTTTGTATTGTGTTCAGGCTATGCCCGAAGTACAGGCTGGTGATGATGCCGCCGAGGCACGTTGGTTTACTTTATCATCGGTGTTGAATGGCGAAATAGCTTTAGCCTTTGACCATGCTGATATGGTGAAAGCGGCGAGTGAGTTGCTGGCTTCATCTTCATGACTGCTAATCAACGCAAACTGGTGCAAGCATTGCTGTATGAAACGGGAGCGGTGATTG
The DNA here is from genome assembly GCA_014763665.1 of Gammaproteobacteria bacterium. GTDB lineage: Bacteria > Pseudomonadota > Gammaproteobacteria > Thiomicrospirales > Thiomicrospiraceae. The sequence goes on along the minus strand of JACXUY010000018.1, from coordinate 24,105 downwards.
TCGTCACGCCCATTGTTGTCTGGGTGTTCGATCACGATGTTGCATCCAGTTTTTGGTTGTCGGTGGCTATGTCCACGATTGCAGTGGCGTGGAATTACCTGTTTAATTCTGGCTTTGAGGCATGAGAAAGAAAACAGTCGGTTAAAGGGCGTAGCTGGCAACGTCATTTAGCGCATGGCGTCGGTTTTGAAGGGGGTTTGGCATTGTTTTTGTGCCCCTAATTGCTTGGTGGTTATTGGTTAGTTGGTGGGTGGCATTGATCACCGATGCCAGTTTATTGTTGGTGTTTTTCATTTACTCGATTGCCTTTACTTGCGCATTCGATCGTATCTTTGGTCTACCCGATTCGGCGAAATAGTGCAGAGCTGCTTTATAATAGCCTCACAATAGAATGACATTAGGAACGATGATGAGTGCTAAGTTGAGCTACCCAAGGTTTTTGCTGGCTGTTTTCAGTATTTTTTCGGCTAGTGCTTACGCGACGGAATCGCCCAAATCAGGAGAGTTTAATGGTGAAGGCGAATTGGGTTATAACAGTACCGCCAGTAATAGCAACAGCAGTAGTTTGAATGCCAAGTTGGGTATCAATTATTTACAGGCAGATTGGGAGCACAGCTTAAATTTAAGCGCGGTTTCGGCACAAAATGAAGGCGTTAATACGCGCGAACGCTATTTGCTCGATGGTCAGGCACCACGCACTTTTTCAGAGGTTTATTATGGTTTCGGTAATTTACGCTACGACAAAGACTTATTCAGTGGTTACCATTATCAAATGAAACTAACAGTAGCTATTGGTGGGACGAGAAAACCTAGACACCTTAACGGCCTTAACCTTGGTTTATGGCTTCTAATATGATGGCTCAATTAAGAATTACCTTAGCCCAGCTGAATCCTTTGGTCGGTGATTTAGTGGGTAATGCTGAGTTAATGCGCCAAGCGGCGAAAACAGCCCAGTTGGCTGGTGCGCAGGTGATTGTTTTTCCTGAGCTATCGCTGACCGGTTATCCACCCGAAGATTTATTGTTGTTTCCCGCATTTATCGGTCAGTGCGAGGCTCTGTTAACGCAGTTAGCGGCTGAAACCGATGATGATTTGCTCTGGCTGGTGGGGTCGGTCGGACGTGATGCACAAGGGCGTTTAACCAATGAAGCCATCGCGTTAGGGCAAAGCAAGATTTTGGCGCGCTATGCCAAGCAAGCCTTACCCAATTATGGTGTGTTCGATGAACAACGCTATTTTAGCGCGGGTAAGCAAGCCAGCGTTCTTGAATGGAAGGGTGTGCGCTTAGGTCTATTAGTGTGCGAGGACTTATGGCAGCCAGAGCCAGCGTTCTTAGCCAAACAGGCGGGCGCCGAAGTATTGCTGAGTTTGCACGCTTCGCCCTATGAGGTGGGTAAATGGCATCAGCGCCATACTGTGCTGACACAACGCTTTGCTGAAACGCAATTGCCCATCGTTTATGTCAATCAAGTGGGTGGACAGGATGGGCTGGTGTTCGATGGTCGCTCCTTGGTTTTCGATGCTCAGGGTTGTCGTTATTTGCCCATTGCTCAGTCGATACAGGCGCAAGTCACTTGGTCTGATTCGGGCTTCACCTGCGAAGGGACGTCATGGTTAACACAAGCACCACCGTCTAGCACCGATTGGGCGGCCATCTGGTCGATGCTGACACTCGGATTGGCTGATTATGTGCGTAAAAATGGCTTTAAACGGGTGCTTTTGGGATTGTCGGGGGGGGTGGATTCGGCGCTGGTGCTGGCTTTAGCGGTCGATGCCTTGGGCAGCGATTCGGTTGAAGCGGTAATGATGCCCTTTACTTACACCAGTGACATCAGTCAATGGGATGCTGCCGAACAAGCGACCCAATTGGGTGTACGTTATACACAATTGCCCGTTGCACCTACCTATGCAGCAGTTGAAGCGACATTAGCTGAGCGCTTTGCCGGCTTAGCCGCTGATGTGACAGAAGAAAACTTACAGGCGCGTATTCGTGGATTGTTGTTAATGGCTTTGTCGAATAAAACGGGCGCCTTGTTGCTCACCACCAGTAATAAAAGTGAGTCGGCCATGGGTTATGCCACCCTGTATGGTGATATGAATGGTGGTTTCGCGCCCTTAAAAGATGTGCCTAAGACCTGGGTATATGCCCTTGCGAATTGGCGCAACCAACAAAATAGCGTGATCCCGCAGCGTGTCATTGACCGTCCACCATCGGCTGAATTACGTCCCGATCAGACAGACCAAGACAGTTTGCCGCCCTACGAAACGCTAGACGCTTGGATTGAGCAGCGTATGCAGCAAGGTCAGTCCATCGAGCAATTGGCAAAAGCAGCTCACTTGCCCAAGGATGATGCGCTACTGAATCGCAGTATGCGTTTGATGCGACTGAGTGAGTACAAGCGTCGGCAAGCAGCACCAGGCATTAAAATCACCGCACGCAGTTTCGATAAAGATTGGCGTATGCCCATCACCAATGGTTGGAGGGGCTAATGATGAGTCAACAAGCGAACAATCCCTAACATGGTGTCACCTTGGCAGCCATAGTCACTGAACTAGTGGCTTTTTAGGTTGGCAAGTAATCTTTTAATTTTTTACAGGTGTTTGGTACTAAATGGCAGAACAACAGAGTGCTCCGATTCAATTAGTTCAGGGCGTACTTACCTTATCTGCGCCATTGTGGCCGACTTTGGACAGTTTTATTGTCGGTGAAAATGCAAAAACACTGCAACAATTGACCGCATGGTTACAAGCTGCCAGTCCAACCGTTTCTTATCTGACGGGTGAAGCTTCGTCCGGAAAGACACATTTGGCCCAGGCCATTCTTTCGCAACACAGTCAGCAAGGTCTGCCATGTGCTTTCATTTCAGCTAAGGATAGTGCAGGTTTGCGCCCAGAGCGTTTACAGGGCATGGAGCAACTTTCCTTAATCTGTATTGATGATGCAGATCGCTTATTGGTTAAGCCTGCATGGAGGACCGCCATTGAGCAACTGGTGAGTTTAATGCGTGATTCAGGTGGTATGATTCTATTAGTACAACGAACCGCAGCAGCTTATGACCAGCTGTTAGGATTGAATTTCTCACTGGTTGCCTTGAGTAATGATGCCGAAAAACGACAACTGCTGCTCGAACGGGCCCAGCAGCGTAGCATTCAATTAAGCAAAGAGGTAACTAACTGGCTGATGAAGCTTTACGCAGAGGATATTGGACAGCTGATGCATGTCTTAGCCTATTTAGATCATGGTTCCATGACATTAAAACATCCCATTACCTTACCTTTTGCAAAAAAGCTGTTGTTACAGTCTTAAACAGAACATGACCTTGGCACTCATTTCCTATACAATGGAATTAAATTATTTTTAGGAGTTATTTATGTTGCGTTCTTTATTGGTGGCAGCTTCTCTTTTGCTCTCGTCAACCGTGGTGGCTGCACCTATTGATGCTGATTTTGTTGACCTGAACGGTAAAACAGTCAAACTATCCGACTTTAGAGGCAAGTGGGTGGTGGTTAACTATTGGGCAACTTGGTGTCCGCCATGCATCAAAGAAATTCCTGAGCTAGTTTCTTTTCATGAAGTACATGCTAAGAAGGATGCGGTGGTGTTAGGGGTCAATCATCAAGAAGACCCGGTCGCAGAAGTGAAAAAATTTGCCGACGATCGCTTCGTTAACTATCCTGTTGTACGTAGCAAAGGGAAGCTGGGCAGTGGTACACCTTTTGGTACCTTAAAAGGCTTGCCCACGACTTTTATGGTTACGCCTGAAGGAGAATTGGTAGCCGCCAGAACGGGATTGGTTGACCAGGCTGTTTTAGAAAAGTTTATAGCTGATAACAGCAAAAAATAATAATAAACTTAGACACATAGACACATTAAACCCGATAAGAGGTAAGGATCATGAAGCAATTACTCACCACGGCTTTATTAGCCTGTCTGTCTATTTCGGTCGCTTATGCCGACAAATCGAAAGGATTTTTCCAAGAAAGCTTTGGCAATTATCAGGAAGAGCTTAAAACCGCCAAGCAAGAGGGTAAGTCGGGCGTTTTTATGTTCTTCATGATGGATGAATGTCCTTTCTGTGACAAAATGGAGAGAACCATCTTGTCACAACCCGACGTCCAAGCCTATTTCAAACAACATTTCGCAAACTTTCTATTTGATATTGAAGGGGATGTTGAAGTCATTGACTTTAATGGTAAATCGAAAAAACAGAAAGAGATTGCCGAGAAAGATTTTCGTGTCCGTGCTACACCCGTGATGGTGTTTTTTGATTTAACGGGTAAGCCAGTAGCGCGTTACACAGGTGCAACGCGCAATAAAGAAGAGATGTTGCTATTGGGTAAGTTTGTGGTTGAAAAACAATACGAAAAAATGAGTTTTGAACGGTATAAACGTCAAGCCAAGGAGTGATCCTCATGAGCCAAACATGGAAGCAGTCTGTTTGGTTGCTCGGCTTGGTTGCGATTAGCCAGGTCGCATGGTCAGCCGCAAACGCTCAACAACGATTGCCCGAACCGCTAACGCTCGAAGCAGCACTGGCCATTGCAGCAGAGCAAGATCCGCGCGTGATGTTAGCACAGGCAAAAAGTCAGCAAGCGAGTGCACAACTGGCTGCGCTATCCAGTTTGGATAGTTTCAAAATGCAGTTTAATGGTGGTGTGGTTAGACGTGAGTTTAATGGGCACGAAGAAGATTTTAACAATGCCTATGTCACGCTGCAAAAACAACTTTACGATTTTAACCGTACCGCCTTATCGCAATCTGCTGCGCAAACGAAATACCAAGCAGAACAAGCCTTAGAACGTTTGGCCTTGAGTGATTATCGACATTCGGTGATTAAAGCTTTTTACGCTGTATTGTTAGCCGATGCTGCTTATGCGGTTGAAAATGAACAGTTAGCGATTGAATATGTTGCCCTAGATAATGCTAAAGAGGAACTCGCTGTCGGTAAATTGTCGGAACTCGATATTGCTGCCTTAGAAGAGCACTACCAACGTACGCTCGTGAGACGGGCACTGGCTGAAAGTCAGCAGCGTAATACCCGAGCCGCACTGGCTGAATTGTTGGGATTTCCGAATAAACTCCCCGAAACCTTGGTGCCGCCAAAGCAATCAGAACTGGTCAAACGCAAGCTAGACGACCCTAAAAGCCTGCAAGCTAAGGCGTTGGATAACAACCCCGAACTTAAAGCTGCCCAGCTAATGATTGAAGCCGCAGAACTGTCATTACAATCGGCTGAAAAGCTGAATATGCCACGTGTTGATGCCATTGGTCGTGCGGGTTGGCATAGTCATGTAGATACCCTTTATGAGGGACGTTGGCGAGCCGATTTAGCCATTTCGATGCCTATTTTTGACGGTGGTTTGAAAGATGCCGAAGTGGATAAAGCTAAAGCAGAGCTTAATAAACAGCGAGCCTTGCGATTGGCATTAGAACGACAAACACGTCAGGCGGTACTGGAAACAGCATTAGCGATAGAAAGATTGAATGTACGAGAAGCCCAAGTTAAAGTGGCCGGAGATTTTGCTGAGCGCTATTTAGATAAAAGCCGTACTGAGTATCAATTTGAACGTAAAACCGATTTGGGTGATTCCTTGGTTAGAGTGACTCGTGCCGAATTTGAAGCACTGCAATTACAGCGAGATAGAGCGTTATTGTGGGATAGCCTGGCGAAGCTTTTAGGAGAATAAATCATGAACTGGAAACAAATACTCTTCGTCACAAGCTTTTTTAGTATATTCAGTGTTGTGCCCAGTCAAGCTGCAACCATTGGTGCTCTAGTGGATGGACAAATTACCAGCCTCTCAGTTAAAGAGGGTGATAAGGTCAACAAGGGCCAGGCGTTATTGTCCATTGATTCGCGGGCATTGCAGGCATCGCTTGCACAAATTAAAGCCAAATTGCGCTTGGCTGAATCAGAGCTTAAAGATGCGAAAGTCGATTTTGAAGCAGAAAAAGCTTTGTTCGACCAGAATGCGACGGCAAAACGTCGCTACGAAGCTTCGCTGTTGTTCAAGGATAGAGCGACAGCTAAGGTGGATGCCTTGCGTGCAGAATTGAATGAGGTACAAGCTAAATTGGCTTATTACGAGATAGTATCGCCCGTCGATGGGGTGGTGACTAAGCTCTGGGTTCAACTCGGCGATACTGTATTCCACGAAAATATGAAAATGATTGAAATTGAGGCAAAACCCTGATGAATGAATTATCAACGCGCATTGCGTTTATGCGTCGCTACTGGAAGTTAGCCATTCATTTGGTGCTAAAAACCAAACATTTCGGAGTTAACAACGATTGGTGGGCCGCGCATCCATCGCCAGTGGGTTGGAGTTGTGGGCAAAAGCTCTGGGGTATTGTGACCCTTATGCCAATTTGGCGTAATTACCAGTCGATGAAAGTACGCAGCTGCTTGGGATGGATTCCAGGCGATGATGCTGATGCCTTGGGCTTCAGTCAGGAAATTTTAGGCCGCAAGCATTTGTAAGGAAAGTAAACTATGTCTCGTCAACTTTATTGTTTAGCCCAATTTTTGCCCAAAGCGGGTAAAGAGAAAGAAGTGTTTCGTCTGTTGCAGGCACTAGAACCCAACACACTGAGAGAAGATGGGTGTATCAGTTACCGAGTTACGCGTCTTGTCAGTAATCCTAATGCGGATGGTCAGAGCTTTCCGATTGTATTTAATGAAATTTGGCGCGATGAAGCTGCTTTTAACGCACATTGTCAGCGTAAGGAAATTGTTGAGTTTTTTGCTAAATATTGTGAAGCTGAAGACGGCTTAATTGAGCAATGGAACGTCTGTGTTTACAGCGATGAACCAGAAGACTATGATGCGCCAGTGTTTGCTTAAGAAAAGCCTAATGCCACAGACCTAATCGATCTGGCTTATCAAAGGCACGATTGAGCAAGATCAAAAAGTCCTCTCTTGGTATGGATTTAGCACCTAATGACAATAAATGATCGGTGCTGAACTGGCAATCGATGAAGTCAAATTGCCAGTCTGTGAGCCGCTGACACAAGCTAGCCAGTGCTACCTTGGAAGCATTACTTACTAGGCTAAACATAGACTCACCAAAGAAAACACCGCCCAGCGAAACGCCATAAAGCCCTCCAGTTAACTTCCCATCCAGCCATACTTCGACTGAATGAGCATAGCCTTGCTCGTGTAATGCGCTATAGCCTTCGATGATATTGGGCATAATCCAGGTTTCGGTACGAGTGTGAGCACAAAGTCGAATCACAGTGCTAAAGTCTTGATCGAAGGTGACGGAAAAGCCCGCATTGCGCAATACCTTGCTCAAGCTGCGAGATTGTTTGAATTCACTGGGAATGAGGATAGTGCGAGGATTGGGACACCACCACAAGATAGGATCACCTTCGCTAAACCAAGGAAATATCCCCCTTCGGTAGCCAGCCAGTAACCATTCAGGCGTTAAAGCGCCACCAATTTGAATTAATCCTTCGGGATCATCTAAGCAACATTCGATGGGGGGAAAGGCCGGTTTCGCGTTGGGGTGTTGATAATGCACTTGCTCGCCATTATTCAACACCACCCAACCCGACATAACAACCCTGTAGATTAAGCGTGTTCAGCTAAATAACGCTCAGTGTCTAGAGCGGCCATGCAGCCCGAAGCGGCTGAAGTAATGGCTTGACGATAAATTTGATCGGCAACGTCACCAGCAGCAAAAACACCTGCAACGCTGGTGGCGGTAGCATTGCCCATAATGCCACTTTGCACCTTGATGTAACCATTGACCATCTCTAGTTGACCTTCGAAGATGCCCGTATTGGGGCTGTGACCAATAGCGATAAACACGCCTTGCGTAGCTATATTTTCCGTCGAGCCATCGTTTTTTTTCACGCGTACTCCTGTGACACCAGTATTGTCACCCAAAATTTCATCCACTTGGCTATTCAGTACCAGCTTAATATTGCCGTTATTCACCTTGTCCATCAGGTGGTCAATCATGATTTTTTCCGCTTTGAAGGTGTCGCGGCGGTGAATTAAGTAAACCTCACTGGCAATGTTAGATAGGTAAAGTGCTTCTTCCACTGCGGTATTACCACCGCCAACGACCGCTACTTTTTGATTGCGATAGAAGAAACCGTCGCAAGTGGCACAAGCGGAAACACCCTTGCCCTTAAAGGCTTCTTCCGAAGGCAAGCCTAGGTATTTAGCAGAAGCGCCAGTGGCAATAATCAACGCATCCGCTGTGTATTCTGCCACATCACCTTTTAGGGTAAAGGGGCGTTGAGATAAATCAACGGCGTTAATATGGTCAAAAATGATCTCTGTGCCAAAGCGTTCGGCATGTTTTTGCATGCGTTCCATTAGGGCTGGACCTTCGACACCTTGGTCATCACCTGGCCAGTTATCGACTTCGGTGGTGGTCGTTAATTGTCCGCCTTGTTGCATCCCAGTTACCATAACGGGTTTCAAGTTAGCACGCGCAGCATAAACAGCGGCACTGTAGCCGGCAGGACCTGAACCTAAAATCAGAACTTGACAATGTTTAGACATGAAAACGACTCCTAAGCCATGTTGGTTACGCGATGCATCAAAGTCTAGCGCAAAGCTGAGATTTGTTAAAGTCTAATTTAATCGCTTTTAATTTCATACTGAATATTCTGCTTTATGTAATCATATAAAATGCGCTAAAATGAACAGTTTGATATTAAGTTACAAGGATGAGCTCGGTGGAGTTAGCCAGTGTTTTTGCCCGCATTCGTGATCTAAACGATCGTTGCGAATCGCTTAGGAGGTATCTTTGACTACGAAGGTAAGTCAGAAAGGTTACAAGAAGTTACGCGAGAACTAGAAAGCGCTGATATTTGGAATACGCCAGAAAAAGCACAGTTACTAGGAAAAGAGCGCGTTAGTTTAGAGAAGGTCGTGACTAACCTTGACCGCATTCATGAAGAACTAACGGGACAGCTTGAATTGCTCGAAATGGCCGAAGCCGAAGATGATGAAGATACCGCTAATGCTGTGATTGAAGAGGTTGCAACAACTCAGGCAGCGATTGAAAAGCTTGAATTTGCGCGCATGTTCAGCGGCGAAATGGATCCGAATAACGCCTACATCGACATTCAATCGGGTTCAGGCGGTACAGAAGCTCAGGATTGGGCCAACATTTTGTTGCGCATGTACTTGCGCTGGGCGGAAGGCAAAGGCTTTGAAGTCGAGTTGATGGAAGTCTCAGAGGGCGAGGTGGCTGGTATTAAAAGTGCCACCATCTCGGTGAAAGGGGACTATGCTTATGGCTGGTTGCGCACCGAAACTGGGGTGCATCGTTTGGTGCGTAAGTCGCCTTTCGACTCGAATAACAAACGTCATACATCATTTGCCTCTGTCTTTGTGACGCCTGAAATTGATGACAATGTTGAAATCGACATCAACCCAGCCGATTTGCGCATCGATGTTTATCGTGCTAGTGGTGCTGGTGGTCAGCACGTTAACCGTACCGAGTCGGCTGTTCGTATTACCCACATTCCGACCAATACGGTAACGCAATGTCAGGCTGGTCGCTCGCAACATCAAAATAAAGACCAAGCGATGAAGCAGTTGCGTGCTAAGTTATATGAGTTAGAAATGCTCAAACGCAATGCGGAAAAACAAGCCTTAGAAGAGAGCAAATCGGAAGTGAGCTGGGGCAGTCAAATCCGCTCTTATGTTCTCGATTCGGGGCGTATCAAAGATTTACGTACCAACGTTGAAGTCGGCAATACGCAAGGCGTGTTAGATGGGGATTTAGATCAGTTTATTGAAGCCAGCTTAAAAGCTGGATTGTAAGCGATTGCGCTGTTATCTTGCCTTGTTGCGCAGTATTCGAAAAAGTTATGTATCATTTATACACTCATTTTTCTGTGTGCTGTGCGCCCAGCAATGTTAATTGGCGTTGTAACCGCTTCGCTAATACGCCAGCTCATGACGCTTATTTGTAATAAAGAAAAAAGGATTAAATAATGAGCGAACAAACTAACGCCGTTGAGCATCTTGATGAAAATCATGTTATTGCCGAACGTCGTGCTAAATTAGCACATATTCGCGAGCAACGTATTGCTTTCCCCAACACCTTTAAGCGAGATACCCTAGCACAAGCATTGCACGAGGCTTATGCCGATTACGATAAGGCGGCCTTGGCTGAGTTAACTCCGCCCGTAACCGCTACTTTGGCGGGTCGTATTATGCTCAAACGCGTGATGGGTAAAGCCAGCTTTTTCACCCTGCAAGATGCGAGCGGGCAAATGCAGGTTTATTTACGTGGTCAGGATATTGGTGAAAGTCGCTACGAAGAAGTCAAACACTGGGACTTGGGCGATATCGTCGGCGTTACGGGTTTTTTATTCCGTACCAATACGGGTGAATTGAGCATTCATGCCACTTCAGCTGAGTTATTGACAAAGAGCCTGCGACCATTACCCGATAAATTCCACGGACTACACGATACCGAAGTACGTTACCGTCAGCGTTATGTCGATTTGATTGTCAATCAGCCTAGCCGTGAGACTTTCCGTCGCCGTTCGTTGATTATTGCTGGTATTCGTCAGTTTATGATTGAGCGTGGCTTTTTAGAAGTGGAAACGCCAATGATGCATCCCATTCCGGGCGGAGCGGCTGCTAAGCCATTCGTCACGCATCACAATGCCTTGGATATGCCCCTTTACTTGCGTATTGCTCCAGAGCTTTATCTGAAACGTTTGGTTGTTGGTGGTTTTGAGCAGGTGTTTGAAATCAATCGTAACTTCCGTAACGAAGGCTTGTCGGCGCGTCACAACCCAGAATTTACCATGATGGAATTTTATTGGGCTTATGCCGATTACAAGGACTTAATGGATATGACGGAAGCCTTACTATCGAAGTTGGCCTTAGACGTGACCGGTTCAACCGAGCTGAACTATCAAGGAACACTGATCAGTTTTGCTGGACCGTTTGAACGTTTGAGCATTAAGCAGTCTATTCTGAAATACAATGCCGATGTCACAGCGGCTGATTTGGAGGATATGGATGCCCTAACACGCATCGTCGAAGCCAAAGGCTTCAAAGTACTACCCGGTTCAGGCTTAGGAAAGGTGCAAAACATTTTATTTGAAGAAACGGTTGAGCATCAACTCATTCAACCCACTTTTATTACCGAGTATCCAGCGGAAGTCTCACCTTTAGCGCGCCGTAATGATGACAATCCAGAAGTCACCGATCGTTTTGAGTTGTTTATTGGTGGACGTGAAATTGCCAACGGCTTCTCTGAGTTAAATGACTCGGAAGACCAAGCTGAGCGCTTCTTAGAGCAGGCAAGAGCAAAAGAAGCAGGGGATGATGAAGCCATGCATTATGATGCGGATTATATTCGTGCCTTAGAGTATGGCTTGCCACCTACTGCTGGTGAAGGCATTGGTATTGATCGTTTGGTGATGCTCCTCACCGATGCACCTTCGATTCGTGATGTACTCTTGTTCCCCCAAATGCGACACGAAGAACACAGCTGATCGTGTTAATTTCCTTACATAAAAGCCAGCAGTTTGCTGGCTTTTATGTTCTGTGCTTGCTTGCGGCAAGCTCGGGAAGTTGGTGTATAATGGGGTTAGGGGATGATAAAAATATTCAGGTTAATTATTGTCACGGAATTTCTTGACAGCCTTAGCAGTGCTGCAGACGAGGAGCATTATGAAACGTTTCACGATTTGGTTGGTTGATTACGCCTCGCCACTCATTGCTTTCGTTTTAATTCTTGGAATTTCATCTGTCTTTTGGTGGCATTACGAGCGCTCCAATGTTCACATGAAAGAAGTGGCTATCGACGATGCGCGCAATTTTTCTAAATCAGTCGCTGAATTCCGTAACTTTTACGCTAACACCATCATTCCTTCTTTGCGTATGCACAATATTCCCATCACACATGACTATTTAAAAATTCCGGGTGCGGTTCCGTTACCTGCTACTTTTGCCATTGATTTCAGTGACAAGATTTCACAAAACAGCGAATATCGTGTTCGACTTTATAGCGATATGCCATTTAGTTGGAGAGAAAATGGCGGACTGCATGATGAGTTTGAAAAAAAGGCAATGGCTTATTTGCGTGAAAATCCAAACGGATTTGTAACCAGCTACGAAGTATTGGAAGGTAAAAAAGTACTTAGATATGCTGTTGCGGATGTGATGCAAGCTTCTTGTGTGGCTTGTCATAATAGTTACCCTGGAACCCCTAAAACTGACTGGAAAGAAGGGGATGTTCGCGGGGTGCTTGAAGTTATTCGCCCCATTTCTAGTTTGCATTCAGAAAATGATGCACAAGCTTGGCAAACATTCTTGGCTATGTTGGGTATTGCCCTATTAGCGTTAACATTGCTTGGTGTTGTTATTCGTCGTAATAGATTGGCTGTGTCTCAAGCGCAGGCAGAACAACACAAAACACAAAGTATTATGGACTCGGTGGTTGATGCTATTATTGTTACTGATGAACAAGGCATAGTATTAGAAGCCAATCGCGCTGTATTTAGCGTATTGGGTTATGAAGCTGAAGAGTTAGTGGGACGGAATATTAATTTAATCATTCCAGAACCTCATCACAGCGCACATGATGGTTATTTGCAGCGTTATTTGAAAGAAGGCGATCCCCGTTTAATTGGTTTCACGCAACATCTACAGGCAGTCAAAAAATCAGGAGAGTTGATTCCCATTGATTTGGCTGTGACTGAAATGATGCAAGACGGACAACGTCGTTTTACTGGTGTGGTTCGCGATGTCACTGAGCGCGAATCAGCAAGGCTGCAAATGGAACAAGCACGCGACCAAGCACTTGAGTCTGCTAAGTTAAAATCTGAATTTTTAGCCAATATGAGCCATGAAATCAGAACACCTATGAATGGTGTGATAGGCATGACAGAGTTGCTACTCGATACGCCTTTAACAGAAGAACAGAAAGAGTTAACTCAGACGGTTAAAGCCAGTTCAGAGTCTTTGCTATCAATTATTAATGATATTTTAGATTTTTCTAAAATTGAAGCGGGTAAGCTCGAAGTGACTGAAGACCCTGTTGAATTGGTACCACTGCTTGATGGTATTATGGATATGGTTGCTTCTTCGGCTCAGGTTAAGTCGTTAGATTTAGCTTACTTTATTGAACCCAGCCTGCCCAAGGTTATTATGACTGATGCGGTTCGTTTGCGTCAGGTTTTGTTGAATTTGCTGGGAAACGCGATTAAGTTTACTCAAAAAGGTCATGTTTATCTTGATGTAGCGGCATCTGGGGATAGTTTGCGCTTTGATGTGGCTGACACAGGGATAGGTATTTCGCCCAAAGGGCTGGCGAAACTATTTAGTGCGTTTTCTCAGGTAGATGGTTCGTCAACGAGAGGTTTCGGTGGTACTGGACTTGGATTAGCCATTTCCAAGCAATTAGTATCCTTAATGGGAGGCGAGATTTCAGTAACAAGTCGTGTTGGGGAGGGTTCTACTTTTAGCTTCACCTTGCCATGCCGAGTGTTTGATAAAACTCCCTGTCTTCAACCTATGGCGCAGCCCACTAAACTGGTTTGCATTATGCGCCCTTCAACATTAGTGTCTCGTTGCATTGAACAACTTGCATCTCTAAATATTCAGGTGCAAGTGTTTGAAGATTTGATGTTGCTGATGGAGTCAGGTGTCGAATTGAATACACCTATTTGGCTTGATCTAGACTCAGTGCTTCAGTTTGTTGAGCATCCGCTGAGTTTGTTACATGATGTATGTGTGCAATATCATCACGTCAGTCTGTTTGTTACACACAAACAAGCCTGTGAGTGGCGAGAGCACGCGCAACGTCTGCATTTCAAAATGCGTATTAAACCACTTAAGTATGGTAAACTGGCACACTGGGTACAGCCGTTTCAATTATCAGTTCAACAGACAGAAGCTAGCCCCAGTCAGACTATTTCGTCTGATCAAGCTATGGTGTTATCAGATCAGTCGCGAATATTATTGGTTGAAGACAATGTAATTAATCAGAAATTGGCGCTGGCTCTGTTAAAAAAACAAGGGCTGACGGCAACGGTGGCAAACAATGGTCAGGAAGCCTTAGTGATTTTGGCACAACAGCCATTTGATCTTGTGTTAATGGATTGCCAGATGCCAGTCAAAGACGGTTTTGATACGACGCTTGAATTGCGTGCTAATGTTGGTATTAACCAACAGGTGCCGATTATTGCCATGACAGCAAATGCGATGCAGGGCGATGATGCGCGTTGTTATGCGGTTGGCATGAATGATTATATCGCTAAGCCTGTTAACCCAAGCATCCTAGCAGAAAAGTTGGCGCATTGGTTAAAGGTCACTGAATCTCATCAGTGACCTTGTGTTGCTTAAGTCGGATTGGATAAGTCAACCAGTCGGTATCCCATCGGTTCCATCACTAAGGGTTCGCCTGAACTCAGTTGAAATTGACCATCGGCATCATCAACGCCTTTAATACTGGCAATAGCCAGTATTAGTGCTCCTTCATTGAGATCGGGCCCAGTCGCAATCACCGTTAGGGTTTGAGTACGATCTTCGCCATAATGTACCACTAGCTCTTCTCCAATAGTGGGTTGAATCGCAGCAGGTGTATGGAAGCGCATCAAGCGTTTAGTGGGTTTGCCTCGATAATGGGTACGTGCGATCACTTCTTGACCAGGGTAGCAGCCCTTTTTGAAACTGACGGCGCCGATGCGATCGAGATTGAGTTGATGCGCGTTAAATTTTCCCTGTAATTCGCCAGTTACTTGAGGCAGCCCATAGGCTAAGTCCATTAGATTCCAGTCGTCTGTACCCACTTTGGTGCCATTTGTTTCCAGTCTGTCCCATAAAATGCCAATGGCCGGTAAAGGACCAACGAATAGGGCACAAGGATGAGCGGTCGGTAGGCGAATCATAGCAATATCAGCAAATTCTTCGGCTTGTAAATAATGTTGACCATAAGCCGTTTCGTCTAGTTTTTCGTTGAGTAACACGACAATGTCTTGCGCAGCATGAATACCAGCATAGCCAAAACGTGGTAGCAGGTCTGAAAAGTCTTCACAATCGACTTTGCTACGCATAATGAACATTTTCAGGCGTTTGAGTAAAGGAAGCACGCTATTGCGTGGTACTTGCCAGTAATAGGCGCCATGAAATAGGAATAAGACTCCCAACCCTAATACGTTACCTTGTGGGTCACAATAGCCCGCTAATTGCGCCTGAGTTTCACTGACTAGGTTGATGTCTTGTGTTAGTTGACCTTGTAAAAAGGTTTTAGCATCTTCGCCACTGAAACGAATGAGTCCCATGTGGGAGAGGCTGGTCATGACAGCACCGTGCTTCATAATATGACGTTCAATTTCTGGAATGCCAAAATTCGCGATGCTTTGTCGATCTTCATGCCAAACAGCGCCTTGGTTCTCCATGTGTTGATACCATAATTCATTCATGGTTTTTCGTCCTCTTTTGGTAGATAACGGTTAAAATGACGATAGAGTAACCACATCAGTAATCCGACGACGCTAATCGATACAATGGTAAAGAGAGCAGTTAGCCCCAAAGCTTGTAAGAGTTGTTCCATCGAGAAACCCCGTTTGTGATGTCTAGTCCAATAGGTTATTATAGGAGATATTTGTGTGAATGAGCGACAATCATGGCGATGCTAGGAGAGGATCGAACAATTGCAAGCTAAAGATGAACATTTTTTTGAAGATGATGACCGTCATCGTATTTTAGAAGCCATTGAAGAGCAAGCTAAGAATATGTCAATGGCACGGGGTGCGAATCAACATCGTTTGAGTGATTGGCTGAATGCAGCGGAGGAAGTGATGCCAGAAGTAAAAAAACCAACGGTAAAACCCATGTCAATGGCTGCTGGTGAAGGTCGTTCTTCATCATCAACGTTGTTGAGTGTGTTACTTGGTGGAACCCTATTGCTTACGCTTGTAGGGGTAGGTGGGTTTGGCTTTTACCAACTCAATCAGCAAGTACAAAGTGTGAGCAGTGAAAATGCGGCCTTAAAAGAGAAGTTGGCCAAATTAGAAACCAACTTAAAAGAATTGGCTGAAGTTGCCGAAAAAGTTAGCAACAAAAGTGAAGCAAAGTTAACTGAATCAGCCGCACCTGCTGTAAGCGTAAATAGCGTTACTGATGTTGCTACGACACAAGCCACTAATCCACCAGCAAGTTCAGTCGAAAGTTTGCTAGATGCGCGTTTTAAACAACTCATTGAGTTGTTGGATCAACGTATGCGTGTGCAGTCGCCTGCTCCCATACAACCCATAGCTCCTTTAACAAACAGCGGTGCAACGACTAACTTGCCATTGCAAGCACCGACCGTAACTGAGCCAACAGCTCCTGTCATTGCCGAAATGGCGGTTGGGTCTACCCAGAGCTCGGCGACCAGCACTAAAGAAGCACACCCTAATCAGTGGTTGTTTGACTTGCCTAAAGATGCGCTGGTTATCCAATTGGGCAGTAGTGTCAAAGCGGATGCATTTAGTGACATGATGAAGAAAATTCGTCAGAAACCAGACCTGGCTCGTGTGTTACCTGTTACGGCAAATGGTTCAACGCGCTATGTGTTAACCTATGGCGGTTTTACGTCAAGGGATGAAGCTCGTAAAGCATCGGAGCGTTTGAAGCAGGAGTTGGGGGTTAGTCCTTGGATTCGTAAGGCTTCCGATGTGCAGAAGTTGGTCGAAAAGCTTCAGTGATTGCTTATAAAGCGTTGGTGCAGCCGCTCTGTCTTGTCTAACAGCTCATCAGTTGACCCAGTGTTTTCTATAATGGCTGTTGCTAGGTTGAGCCTTTCTTGTCGACTGGGTTGAGCATCAATCAGTTGTTGTGCGATTTGGGCGTTCATTTGATCGCGTGCGATGAGGTGTTGCTTTTGCTGTTCTTCATCGCAATCAACGACCCAAACTGCGTTGAGTAGGTCTAGGTAAGGACTGTCAGCGCTCAGTAAGGGAATGACAATCACAATGTAGGGGTGAGGTGAAGCTGAAAGTTGCTTCACATGTGCCATGACTGCATCGTAAATCCTCGGATGCATGAGTGCATTGAGCCAGAGGCGCTCATGCGCATGCTGACTAATGATATCGCGAAGCTGACGTCGATTGAGATTACCTTGTTTATCCACAATCGATACGCCGAAGTGAGCTATGATTTCATCAAGTGTTGGGCTTCCTACCTTGACCAGATCTCGTGCAATCACATCCGTATCGACAATTGGAACAGCATGGATTTCGGCTAAATAACGACTGACCATACTTTTGCCGCTGGCAATGCCACCTGTCAAGCCGACAATCAAAGGGCGCTGTTGAACAGCGCCCTGAGTATCAATAAGTTTGTTCATTTTAGATTAGCGGATAACGGGTTTGTATTTAATACGTACCGGACCAGCATCACTACCTTTGCGTCGTTTGTAGTCTTCTTCATAATCAGAATAGTTACCAGCAAAGAACTCAACATGGCTATCACCTTCAAAGGCAATAATGTGGGTGGCGATACGGTCTAAGAACCAGCGATCATGCGAGATGACCAAGGCTGTACCCGGATATTCCAGTAGCGCTTCTTCTAAGGCACGTAGGGTTTCAACATCTAGATCGTTGGTTGGTTCATCGAGTAACAATACGTTACCGCCAGTGCGCAAGGTTTTAGCCAAATGCACTCGATTACGCTCACCGCCCGATAAGTCCTTAATAAATTTACCTTGATCTCCGCCCTTAAAGTTAAAGCGTCCGCAGTAAGATCGTGCCGAAAGTTCAAACTTACCGACAGTGATCACATCTGAACCGTCAGAAATTTCTTCAAAAACCGTTTTGTTATCGTCTAACGAGTCGCGGCTTTGATCAACATATGAAAGCTGAACGGTATCTCCAATACTCACTGTGCCACTATCGGGCTGATCAACCCCCGTAATCATTTTGAAGAAAGTAGATTTACCCGCACCATTAGGACCGATAATACCAACAATCGCACCAGGTGGAATACTGGCACTGAAGTTATCAATCAATAAACGATCGGCAAAGCCTTTACTGATGTTATCGAAGTCGATGACTTTATTGCCCAAACGTTCACCAACAGGGATGAAAATTTCATTCGTTTCATTACGCTTTTGGTATTCAACGCTTGATAATTCTTCAAAGCGAGCCATACGCGCTTTAGACTTGGCATGACGACCTTTGGGATTGGTGCGCACCCATTCTAATTCTTGTTTCATGCTTTTGATATGAGCTTGTTCAGCTTTAGACTCTTGCTCTAGGCGACGTTCTTTTGCTTCTAACCAAGCAGAGTAATTGCCTTCATAAGGAATACCCATGCCACGGTCTAGCTCTAGAATCCAACCAGCGACGTTGTCTAAGAAGTAACGGTCATGGGTAACGGCAACGACGGTACCCGAATAGTTATGCAAGAATTGTTCTAACCAAGCAATGGATTCCGCATCTAAGTGGTTGGTTGGTTCATCCAGCAACAACATATCAGGTCGAGACAAGAGTAACTTGCATAAAGCCACGCGACGACGTTCACCCCCCGAAAGTTTCGTCACATCAGCATCCCATGGTGGGAGGCGCAGGGCGTCGCCAGCAATTTCAAGTTGATTTTCTAGGTTATGTCCATCGCTGGCTTGTAGAATATTTTCTAATTCAGCCTGACGAATTGCCAAAGCATCAAAGTCAGCATCGGGTTCGGCGTAGGCCGCATACACAGCATCGAGTTCTGCTTGTGCATTACTAATATGAGATAGCGCTTCTTCGACGTTACCACGAACCGTTTTATTCGGGTCAAGCTGAGGTTCTTGAGGTAAGTAACCGACTTTAATACCCGGCATAGGGCGAGCTTCGCCTTCAATGTTGGTGTCTAGTCCTGCCATAATTTTTAACAGAGTCGATTTACCTGAGCCATTCAGACCGAGTACACCAATTTTAGCACCCGGAAAAAAGGAGAGAGAAATGTCTTTCAGAATGTGTTTTTTGGGTGGCACGACTTTGCCAACACGATTCATGGTGTAAATGTATTGAGCCATTTTAGCGTATCATAACCTTAGTAATAAAAAATAAGTATATAACAATTACTCTAATGGTGTTGATGTTAACGACTTAGGGGTTGCTTTGCAATCGTTTATGCGTGTAATATCTATACCTAACTAGGATGGCTTTTGAGAGGAAACCATGTCAGAGACTTTTGAGCAGAAACTACGTCGCGCCTTCCAAGTTATCCAGGGTGTGAAAATTCCCGATTTGCCCGAAGAAGTCATTGCACTTAATAATGAAGTTTCTAGCCGTTATCCTAATACGCAGAATATGGTAGCGATTATTAGTAAAAATGCATTACTAGCAGCGAGTGTGCTACGTATTGCCAATTCACCAGCTATGCGTCCTAAGCAAGTCATTAAAACTATTCCGCAAGCCGTTGCCATTCTGGGTACGGTGAATTTGAAAAACATGGTGCTAGCTTCAGCTTTAAAACAAGCTTTTGGTGGTAATGGTACGATTCGTGAGATTATGGATAATTCGGTCGATGTGGCTTTTTGCATGGCTGAACTGGCTAATGGTGTGCATGGCGTTAGTCCTGATGAGGCCTATTTATGTGGTCTTTTCCATAACTGTGGTGCTTTCTTACTCTCTTGTAAAGATGCTAAGACTTATAGCGAAGTTTTCTTTCAATCTTTGAGCTTACCAGTAACGTCAATCGAAAAAGAAGAAGCCTTATTTAATACCAATCACGCTGTTGTGGGCTTATTAATGGCTAAAAAATGGAGTTTATCTCCAGAGATAACTGAAGCCATTTACGATCATCATATGGTTCGATGCGATTTAATTGCAAATGAAAAGGTTAGGCTTCTTGTTGCGTTGATCAAGACGGCAAATGGCATAGTCTCTGAGACTTCAATGGGTTCTTATATTGGTGTCGAAATGACTGAGCAGTTTAATGATGGTATCGATACGTTGATGTTGGATGATAAAGATATTAAAGGTGTTCGTATGGCATTACAAACTTACTCATCTTTAGGGACTGCTTAGGAAAGCAGTGCCAGAACGTTAATTATTCTTAGAAGCTTTCTAGCTTGAGTTGTTGGCCATTCCAGTAGAGATACTCTGTTTCTGGACGCCAATCACCCAACACCCAACGTGTGACACCTCGATAAGGTGCGTGTTGCATAGGGCGATGGGTATGTCCATGAATGATGTGTTTCACATTGGCATGGCGACTGAGTAATTCGTCGATACCAGTTTGAGTTGCATCCATTACTACAGCACTTTTAATGCTTTTTTGACCTTCACTAGCCGCTTTTAATTGCTCAGCTATGGCCATGCGTTCTGTAGGACTTTTCTGTAAGGCTTGCGCTTGCCAATCGGCATTGGTAAACAAAGTGCGCATTTTTAGATAATCCACATCATCGGTGCATAGCGTGTCACCATGCAGTAGCACTGCTTTTTCGTTACCTAGCTCGATTTCAGTTTCATCGCCAAGCAAAATGGCTCCTGTGGCTTGAGCAAAGTCAGACTTCAAGAGAAAATCTCGATTGCCCAAGCCCACATAAAGCGATCGTCCACTTCCTGTGTACTTAGCGAGCGCTGAAATGAAAGGGGCGTAAGCCACTAACCCGACATCATCGCCAATCCAGCCGTCAAACAAGTCACCTAAAATATACAAAGTCTGCGCTTCCAGCGCTTTGGTCTGCATAAAGTTTAGGAATACCTGACTGATGGAAGCGTCCACCTGCAGGGGCAGATGAACGTCGGCAATGAATAAAATATGTTGGGACATTGACTTAAACTGCAAAGGGTTAAAGCTGACGTGCTTCTTGAATAATGACTGGCTCTTTAGGTACGTCTTGATGCATGCCACTCCGACCGGTTGCGACACTACGAATTTCATTCACTGTTTTCATGCCATCGACCACTTTACCAAATACGGCATACCCCCAAGCGCGAGGCGTTTTCTCACGGAAGTCGAGAAAGTCGTTATTGTTGGTGTTGATAAAGAATTGAGCAGTCGCAGAATGCGGGTCATTGGTACGAGCCATAGCGATGGTACCAATAGTGTTTTTAAGTCCATTATCGGCTTCATTTTCAACGGGTGCAAGGGTGGGTTTTTGGTTCATATCTGGGGTGAAACCACCACCTTGAATCATGAAATCTTTAATCACACGATGAAAAATAGTGCCATTGTAATGGCCGTTTTTGACATAAGTTAAAAAATTAGCAACCGTTTTAGGGGCTTTATCGGCATAAAGTTCCACTGTAATATCACCATGGTTGGTTTTGAATAACACTTTTGGGTTATCAGCTAAGACTTCGGTGCTTGACATGGCGAATAAAACTCCTAACACAGCTAAAAAACGACGCATGTTGGCATGCTCCTTAATAAATAAATCAGAAACGAAATTATAACCTGAATTCACGAATTTAGTGCAATCGGCTTTAATGACTCAGCTCAAAAGCGACCATATACTCAACCTGCTCCACACTAATGGCAGTCATACAAACGGGTTGTGAGCAGGGTGTTTTACGGTGGTTTGATGCTGATACACAGGGCGCACAAGCTAGACCAGCCCAAATGGGTGTGCTGTTACCTAAAGAGCCATAAAGTGTCGGAGTTTCGGGTCCAAATAGCACAAAAGTTTTCAGTGGCGTGATGGCCGAAAAATGTCCTGGTCCCGAATCGTTGGTGACCATTAGGGTGCTGATGGTATATAGCGTGGGCAATTCGGCAAACTTAACGCCACCAGCAAAGTTAATGACGCGTTCGTTATTACACTGTTGTTTGAGTGCTTCGGCTTCTTCGCGTTCAGCTGGTGCGCCGGTAATCAGTATCACAATATCATCGAAACGTGCAAGCAAGCGGCGCATGAGTTCTGCGTAACGTTCTTTTGGCCAACGACGTTGGGGTAGTAGCTCAGAAGCATTCGGATTAATGAGCACAATTCGCTTATGTGCTAGGGTTTGATCGGGACAAAGCAAGGCAATACGTTGGCGCATTTCCGCTTGGGCTTGCTCGCTGACACTGACTTGTGCCAGTTCAATATCATCGTCACTGATGTGGATTTTGGCATAAGGCACTTCATCAGTTTCACACTCTAAGCTATACACCAAGGCAACAAAGCTTTTAGCCACATGCTGATGCGCGTTGTAAGCCACTTTGTGGGTCAGCATAAACCCACGCCACAGCCCTTCATTATTGAAGCTGTGAAAGCCCACACGTCGCCATGCACCCGATAGTCCCGTAAGTAATGCGCTAACACGCGAGAAAAGTTCAAGATCAATGACGGTATCAATATTATTGCGACGACACCAAACGAGATAACGCAGGCTATCCCAGAGTAGGGTGAATAGATTGTCCTCTCTTAATGTAAAGACATTTTCACGCGGAACTGTATCTAACAGCTCTAAACTGGGGCGATTTTTAGCAAAAATAACGAAATAGAGCTCCGCATTCAGCTTGTCTCGAGCGCGTCGCATGGCCGGGTCGGCAATGATGGTGCTGCCCATTTCCGAGAGTTCAACAAATAAAATGCGCTGAATGGCAGGTGCTTCTTGGCTGGCTTGGTTGCGAAACCAATCTTGAACAGCAACCCATAAACTAGCGATAAAGGTTAGGGGAATGCCGAGCCAGTAATCGAGCTGGCGCATGGTATCAACGCGCATGGTTAATCGTCCTTGTTAGCGGGGTGTGACAGATGATTGACCCTTTTGCCACCATTGTTTGTCGTGAATAAAAAACCATAATCCGGGCAAGCTGGCAGCAACAAGCGTTAGTCCGTAGATCACCGACATAGCTAAAACCGCTTCAGCTGGTGCGCCGATCAGGGCAAAAATGCCGACCATAGCACCTTCACGAATGCCCCAGCCTGCAAAGGATAAAGGTAGTAGGGTTAGTAAAATAACGGGTGGTATGACCGCTAAATAAACCATCAATTCAAACTCTAATCCCAGAGATTGTCCTAGTGTCATCAATACTAACATCGAAAATAAATGCGTGAGCACCGATAATCCGAGTTGGATGCTAATGGTTCGAGCATTACGATAAACGCGCGCGAATCGGCGAGATAATTTTTGTAAGCTAGACCAAAGTGGTAGTTTCCAGCGCGGTAGTTTATGTAAACAAAGTCCAAAAAGTGCACCAGAAAACCCGATAACCAATATGATACCAATAGTGATCGTAATGTTGCTGGGCAGCAAATCGGGCAACCAAAACAAGGCGAGCGCGTTGAGTAGTAATAGTCCTAATAAACCAGCAATGCGATCAATAAAGACGCCAAAAAAGGCTTCTTTAGGGCTATTGATACGATGACCGTTTTCCAAAACACGATAGGCATCACCGCCAATACTGGTTGGTAGTAATTGGTTAAATAACGAACCTTTAAAATAGCTTTTGGCATAGAAGCGGGTATCGGGTGGATCGCCTAACCATTGTTGAATCAAACTCCAGCGATAAGCAGCGGTTAGTGTGCTAGCCAATTGCAGTAGCAGGGCTAATAGTAAGGTTGCTAGACCAATATGGCTGATATTAGACCAGAGTTGTTCGTTATCAAGTCGATCAAAAATCAGCCACAATAAGCCAATCGAAAAAACAACTTTTAACCAAGCAAGGGCAATTTTCATTAAGTGATTAGGTAAGTATTAGCAAGTTATCCAACTATTATAGAGGAATTGGCACGCTAGCGGCTAAGGAAAGCGGTGTTTTTCAAGCTAGTTGTCGTAAAAATCATGCTGCGCCTTTTAAGGTTACGCGCGCCTAATTCTCAGGATTCATCACTACTTTGATCTGTGACCAATCCCTTGTGTTCTTTTGATATCGAGACTCCACTAATTAAATGAGTTGCAATTACTTAAAATTCCTGTACCTCATTGACGGCTGAGATTCTCACCATCCTGCAACAAGAGGCAAAAATACAATGTCGGCGTCGTACTGCCACTCAATGGGCAAAGAGAGATACCAGCACCAATAAGTTGCCATGACCAAACTGAGAAGAATGGCAAAAAACAGTCCTGATTTGTTGATAAGAAACTTTGATAATCAGTCGATTCCCGACATATATCCCCCATTCGCCCAACAGGCTCAAAAAACGCAACTCATGCTACAATTACCCCCACTAAATACGCTTTCTGGAGTCTCACCATGACCCTCA
>JACXUY010000163.1 GCA_014763665.1 Gammaproteobacteria bacterium | reverse complement strand
TTCTTAATGTTGTAGCAACTGCCAGAATTGGCAGCCAACCTAGTGGACGTGCCGCCATTAATATATAGACGAACTTTTCCACTGCCGTCACCTTCGCCTACGACATTAAGCACTAATGCATTTGTGTTTTCAAATGAGTTAATGTAGTAGTCACCAGGCTCAATATTTAAAACGGTGTTGTTATTAAAAGCCATCTTGTCAATAACATAAGGTACGTTGGGCGTGTATTTATTGTACTTAAAATAGACTTCACTGTTCCCTTCATTTTTAAGGGTGCCGTATTTTCCGTTTATAAGCGTGATGCTAGAACCTGTGTCGCGTAAGAGTATTTCTTCGATAACGAAACCCCTCGATGGGTCCTCTTTAACTAAGGTTACGCTATTGCCGTTGCCCACCGTGATTTTTTTGTAATTGCTCGTGTCATTATGGCCGTTTTTTCCTTGATTCGAAATATCAAAAGAGGTTGGACCGGAGGCAGAAACGCCATCGAATTTATTAACGGTTGTAAGATCGCTCGCAGAATTACAGTTTGTATTTGGCCTGCAATACTTTAATTCACTATTAATGGTGTAATAAAAAGTATTATCAAACAAAGAAACTGCGGTCGATCCGTATTGCCCCGCACCGTGACTGCCAAACCATAGCACGGGGTTATTGCGCTCACTGACGACACAGCCTGCATAGGTACATAAATGTGAGGGAAGAGGCAAATCATCCAAGGTTATGCCACTGGCGGTCAGTGAGCATGTTGATCCACTATGATTTTGGCCAGCGTAATAATTAGGGTCGGTTACGTTAACGAGTGTGGTGTTTACAAACTGGATATTGCAATTTGTGTTTTTGTCGTTTGAATTATTGTTAGGGCCAAAGCTGATCGTTCCATCTTCCTTAACATTAAAGACTGAAGGTCCCGCAACACCACATGCGTCCGGTTCAGCGGCATAAGTTGCCCCGGATAGAGTCATAACAAAAGCGAGAGCTAAATGGCAGGGGGCGCGCCGGGGTGAGTTGAGCAGTTTCATGATCGGTTCCTCTCGGTGGTTTATAACAGTGGTTAACGCTGGGTGCGTTTAGACACCGGAATACATCTGGACTTGCAAAGTGACTTCGGTTTCGGGTTGCAGTCCCCAGCCTTTGGCGGTAATGATAAAGCGCTGCCCGGTCACGGGGATCGCGCCTTGTTGTGTGCCGTCGATCTGGATGGTTTTCGCCCCTGCGTATGGGGGGTAGATCACGATTTGGTAGCGCGGGTTTTTGGCGATTAAGGGGGTGCCGTCGGGGCTTTTCAAGTCAGTAGCGGCCTGGGTGTCTTGAATGGAGTTTGTGTTTGTCCAAGGGAGGTCCCAGCTCGGCTCGGGTGCAGCAGGGTTGTGATTAAAAATCCCGGTATCATTGCTGTTTATGGTGGTTACACCGCTGGCGGGTGCAACATAAGTCAGTTTGGGGTCGTTTGCACTGATCAGCTCAATTAATTGGGCTTCGGCTTGGCGCAGGGCATGTTCCGCGGCTTGAAAGGCGGTATTGCGGTCGGTGAGGTTGGCGGAAATTTTGCTCTCCATGACGGTGCTGTTGGAGGCGGAAATCGCCAATAGTGTCATGACGAGAAGCAAGATGAGGCTGATAATCAGCGCCGCGCCGCGTGTTTGCTGCGGGCCGGGGCTGTAAGCTAGGCGGTCTTGGCTGTGCATGTTAGTTGTCTCGTATTGGGGTTATTG
>JACXUY010000061.1 GCA_014763665.1 Gammaproteobacteria bacterium | reverse complement strand
TCAGGCAAGGGTTGCTTGTGCAGATGAAAATCGTAAAACAGCTTTGGCCAGCGATTAGCAAAACGATGTAAACCAAAGGCCCGCACAAACGAGCGCCATCAGTCACTGGATTTGTGTGGCCCCCATCTGGGTGTTGCCGGATTATTTCCCGCTCATCGAGGCCAGTGGCGCGCGGCGGGTGGTGGCGCTGTCTTCCACCAGCCGTTTCACGAAAGTCGGCTCTGGCGATACGGCAGAGAACGCTATCGCGGCAAAGCTGATCGATGCGGAGGCGCGAGTGCAGGCGTGGGCTGAGAGTCGAGGTATCGAGTGGGTGGTTTTGCGGCCCACGCTGATTTATGGTCAGGGGCGGGACAAAAACATCAGTGAGATGGCGCGTTTTATCCGTCGGTTTGGTTTTTTTCCATTGCTTGGTTCCGCCCAGGGCCTGCGCCAACCCATCCATGCCGAGGATGTGGCGACGGCGTGTGTGGCGGCTTTGCAGGCGCCGGGTGCGGCTCACCGGGCCTATAACCTATCGGGTGGTGAAACGCTGGCTTACCGCGAGATGGTGGCGCGCGTGTTTGCGGCGCTGGGCCGCCCGGCGCGTTTGGTGACTGTGCCGCTGTGGGCCTTCCGCCTGGCGGTGGCCATGCTGCGGCGCTTGCCGCGTTATCGGCATTGGTCGGCGGCCATGGCCGAGCGCATGAACCGGGACTTGGTGTTCGACCACACAGAAGCAGCACGGGATTTTGGCTTCAAGCCCAGGGATTTTGCGCTGGCGGCAGAGGATGTGCCGCGATGAACCTGTTGGTGACTCTGTTGGCCTTGCTCGCGACGACCGCCCTGCTGGCCTGGGGCGTGACGGCGTGGGTGCTACGCCGTGCCGAGGCGCTGCGCTTGGTGCAAATGCCCAATCACCGCTCATCGCATGACCATCCCACCTCGAATGGCGGTGGTCTGGGCATTGCGGTGGCTGGCAGCCTCGCCGGTATCGCCTTGGTGCTGCTCTCTGGCTGGATGGTCGGTGGGTTGTTGCTCGGGCTCGCTGCCGTGCTGGCTGCGGTGGGGTTGCGCGACGATATGGCGCACCTGCCCGCTCGGGTGCGGTTCGGCGTGCAGGTGGTGGTTTGCGCTGGAGGGCTGATCGCGCTGGGCGATTTGCCCGCATTGGCCTTGGGTGGTGGGCTGGGGTTTCAGGTGACTGGTTGGGTTCTGTTTGGGCTATTGCTGCTGGCGGGTGTGTGGTGGATCAACCTGTTCAATTTCATGGACGGTATTGATGGCATTGCTGGGGTGCAGGCGGTGTTCATGTTGCTGGCCGGTGCGGTGATGGCGATGTGGGCTGTGCCGGAGGCGATTCACAGTCCCGTTTGGATGCTGATGCTGTGCGTGGCAGCGGCAACGGTGGGTTTTTTGCTGCTCAATTGGCCGCCCGCTAAAATCTTCATGGGCGATGTGGGCAGCACGTGGCTGGCGTTCATGGTGTTTGTACTGGCGCTGCTTTGTGTTCAGGCCGGTTGGTTGAGTTACGCGACCTGGCTGGTGCTGGCGGCTGTTTTTGTGACCGATGCAAGCGTCACGCTGCTCACCCGCATGCTGCGCGGGGAGCGTTGGTATGAAGCGCATCGCAGTCATGCGTATCAACATTTGTCACGACGCTGGAAGGGTGACCGCAAGGTAGGGCATCGCTCGGTGACCTTGCTCGTGGCTGCAATCAATGGGCTGTGGCTCGCGCCTTGGGCCTGGGCGTGTGTGCAATGGCCAGCCGGATCTGTGGCGTTTGTGGTGGCGGCCTATTTGCCGCTGGTGTTGGCGGCGTTATGGCTGGGTGCAGGTAGGCCCGAGCCCTGTTTGCCTCATGATCGGCGCGTGAGGAGCTAATACATGCCGCTGACAAACCCGGCACTTCCCTTGCTGGCCCTGCCGCGCCCGGCCAAGCGCGCGGTAGCGCTGGCCGTGGATGCCGGCTTGATCGTCCTGACGGTTTGGATCGCGTTTTACCTGCGTCTGGATGAGTGGGTGCGTTTATCAGGCGAAGGCTTATAATTTAAAAATTGCAGTTATTACTTGGAACTGCGCTAGTAAAACCCAAACGCTCTCTTTGGTAACTACCATCATGCACATGCTGACACCATGCTTGATTGTCCAAGTACCATTGCACTGTCTTTTTTATGCCGCTCTCAAAAGTTTCTTGCGGTGTCCAGCCCAGCTCTTTCTTAATTTTACTTGCGTCTATCGCATAGCGCATGTCGTGACCAGGACGGTCAGCTACGTAAGTGATTTGTTCGGCGTATTTGGTTTCTTTGGGTTTGACTTCGTCGAGTATGGCACAGATAGTTTTGACGACTTCTAGGTTTTGTTTTTCGTTGTGTCCACCGATGTTGTAGGTTTCGCCTACTTTTCCTGTGGTGGCAACCACTACTAGCGCTCGGGCGTGATCTTCAACATAGAGCCAGTCGCGAATTTGATTTCCTTTGCCGTAGACGGGTAAAGGCTTGCCTTCTAGGGCATTGAGTATCACGAGCGGAATGAGCTTTTCTGGGAAGTGATAAGGGCCGTAATTGTTGGAGCAATTAGTCACGAGCGTTGGCAGTTTGTAGGTTCTTTGCCAAGCTCGGACTAGCTGGTCACTGCTGGCTTTGCTGGCACTGTAGGGTGAGCTCGGAGCATAGGGAGTTTTTTCGGTAAAAAGGGGAAGATCACTTCTTTGTCTTTCTTCAACTTCTTCTGGGTGCGGTAAATCGCCATAGACTTCATCCGTTGAGATGTGATGGAATTTGAAGCTAGCTTTCTTGTCGCCCTCTAAGGTGTTCCAGTAGGCTCGGGCTTGTTCTAGCAGGGTGTAGGTGCCGACGATATTGGTTTGGATAAATTCCCCTGGTCCGTCTATTGAGCGGTCTACATGAGACTCTGCGGCGAGATGCATGATGATGTCAGGTTGGTGTTGGTTGAATACGCGTTTGAGTTCGATTGCGTCACAGATATCAACTTGTTCGAAGGCGTATCTGTCATTGTCGCTGACGGTTTTTAGGGATTCTAGGTTGCCTGCGTAGGTGAGTTTGTCGACATTGACGACTGAGTGTTTGGTGTCGTTAATGAGGTGTCTTACCACGGCTGAGCCGATAAAGCCTGCACCACCGGTGACGAGAATTTTATAGGTCTGATTTTTAGTATTCGATTGCATAGGTTTCAGTTCTTATTTGTGTTTTGTAATTCGTTTAAGCAAGCCTGGAGAGAATCTTTCCAATAGGGAATGTCCAAGCCAAAGTCTTGTTTGATTTTGGCTTTATTCATCAGACTGTAGTGCGGTCTTTTGGCCGGAGTGGGATAGTCTTTGGTTTCTATGGGGTTGACTTTGACGGTGAGCTCGGCCAGTTCAAAAATGGCTTTGGCAAAGTCGTACCAGCTGCAAACCCCTTCATTACTGTAATGGTAAATCGGTAACACTTCATCGGTTTGGTTATCTGACTTGTCGTCTTCTGTGCCTATTTGCTTGAGCAGTTCAAGTAGGGCCCGGGCTAAATCGGTGGCGTAGGTTGGACTGCCGACCTGGTCAAAGATAATACCTAGCTGATCTCTTTCTTTGCCGAGTCTGAGCATGGTTTTGACGAAGTTGTTGCCGAATTCGGAGTAGACCCAGCTGGTGCGAACAATACAGCCTTTGGGGTTAATTCGGTGTAGGGCTTGCTCACCTTTGAGCTTGGTGAGGCCGTAGATGCTCTGAGGGTCTACAGGGTCAGTTTCGATATAGGGCTTGTGATTTTTGCCATCAAAGACGTAGTCGGTGCTGATGTGTATCAGTGCAACATTGCGTTGTTTGGCTATTTGGGCAAGTTGCTTGACCGATTGGTGGTTAATGGCATCGGCGAGTTCGGGCTCAGATTCGGCTTTGTCGACTGCGGTATGGGCGGCGCAGTTGATGATTGTGTCGAACTCGATGCTTTCAAGTGCACGCTCTAGACTGTCTGGCTGACTTAGGTCAAGCTGCTCTCTTCCCAAGAATATAAAATCATATTGGGGATATTCATTAACGAGTTTGGCGAAGCTTTGGCCTAACTGTCCACTTTTTCCCGTAATCAGTAGGCGTTGCTTAGGCAATGTACTGGGAAGGGTATTAGGCATAATAATCCTCACCATAGACAAAACATTGCCCTAAATCACCCAAGCCTGGTTGTTTTTGGTCTTTTTCGGAGAGCTTGAGCAGCTCTTTAGGTAGCTGCCAGTCAATATTGAGTTGAGGATCATTGTAGGCGAGCCCTCGGTCACATTCAGGGGAGTAATAGTTGTCTACTTTGTAGGCGAAGGTGGCTGCTTCGCTTAAGACAAGAAAGCCATGAGCAAAACCTCTAGGGATAAACAACTGGTGTTTATTGGTTTCATTTAGGCGTGCGGTGACCACTTGTCCATAGGTTGGGCTGCCTTCGCGAATATCCACAGCAACATCGAGCACTTCACCTTCGATGACTCGAACCAATTTGCTTTGGGCAAACGGCGGCAGCTGGAAATGAAGGCCTCGCAACACACCTTTAGTGGACTTGGATTCGTTGTCTTGGCAAAAATTCACCGTGTAGCCCAGCGCTTCTTCGAACTTGTCTTGCCTAAATGTTTCGACAAAATAACCTCGGTGATCCCCATGCACGACAGGTTCGATTAGCATCACCTCTGGAATCGCTTGAGGGATGAATTTCATGAGTGAAGCACCTCTTCGGCGCGCTTAAGGAGGTATTGTCCGTATTGGTTCTTTTTAAGCGGTTGCGCAAGTTCTATCAACTGGGATTTGGTGATGTAGCCCATCTCGTAGGCAATTTCTTCTAGACACGCCACTTTGAGTCCTTGGCGTTTCTCTATCGTTTCGATAAAGGTGGAAGCCTCTAATAGTGATTCATGCGTTCCTGTATCCAACCAAGCGTAACCTCTACCCATGGTTTCTAGTTTTAGGCGTTTTTCGGCAAGATACATTTGGTTGACGGTGGTGATTTCTAATTCACCTCGATGCGAGGGCTTCACTGCTTTGGCTTTTTGGATGACGTCATTAGGATAAAAATAAAGGCCTGTGACTGCGTAATTCGATTTTGGAACATCAGGCTTTTCTTCAAGACTGATGACCGTACCTTCCGAGTCAAATTCGGCGACACCGTATCTTTCTGGATCTTGGACATGGTAGCCAAAGACCGTGGCTTGATTGTTTTTGGCATTATTGACGGCCGACTCAAGCATATCTGATAGACCGTGACCGTAATAAATGTTGTCACCTAGAATAAGACAGGCATCATCCTCTCCGACAAAGTCAGCGCCTAAAATAAAAGCCTGAGCTAAACCATCGGGTGATGGCTGAATAACATACTCAAAGCGCATACCTAACTCTGAACCATCACCCAGCAGACGTTGGAAACTACTTTGATCTTCTGGGGTTGTAATAATTAGAACTTCTTTGATGCCCGCTAACATAAGCACAGATAACGGATAGTAAATCATCGGCTTATCATAAATTGGAACCAGCTGCTTTGAGACGCCTCGAGTAAGAGGATATAAGCGCGTGCCAGACCCCCCAGCTAAAATGATACCTTTCATTTCATTCCTTTAAAATTCTAGCTATTTTAAATCCTTCGTGATTCAGTCTTTTTTCGATTTCTGTGTGCAGTTTATTAAGGTCAAAATTTTGAGGAACCAGGATTTACACAAATCGATTTTCGACTTAAAGGCTTCTGTCCGAAATAAGGTTAAAAGCCTCTTTAATTTCAGCCGTGGCTTCAGTTCCTTTTTTTCTATCAAGAACAACTTTCTTATTCGCAGTTTATAAATATTTTGAGATAATACAATCAGGCAGTTAAGCTGGAGCTCATAAAATGTCTAAAGTTATTTGCTTTGCAGAAGCTCAAAAGAAACGAGACAACAACCCTTTTGCAAGCCAAAAAACTTCGCCTCAAGAAATTCGCAGATTGCAACTTGCACGACATGACTCTTTTTTAGACTTGATTGAATACAAGCATGAAGTTGAAAACGCAAGCAATAGCGAAATTCTTTCCATTGTCACGGATGATGAAACTGTTCACGCCTTGCTTGCTAGTCTGCTATCAAAAAATGCACATGGCAATGCAGATGCATCAAATGACGTTGAAATGTTAGAAATGAGTTCTCTTGGCATCCACACCCCAATGACCATTGAAGAAATTCGTCTTTTACCCAATGCGTACAACACAATTCAAGTAATTAAACATCGAATTTCTGCGCACAAGGGAGAGTTACTGACTGCCGAGGCCAATCAAATTAGAAAGTTACTGCACAAACACCTTATTGGCCCTCAATTCATTATGGAAACTGTTCAGTCGTTCAACTCGAATACTGGCAAACTCGTTCCTTTCAAAAATTGACATCCTCCCCGCCCTGAAGGATGGGGATTCCTGAGCGGCTTTGCCGCTTAGGTATTACAACCTTATGCAATTAAGCTTTCGGCTGTAACAGGTTCCTGCTTCGCAGAACGCTCCAACGAGCTTTCTCCACAGGCCAACACGCGATGTCCTCGCGCTAATACGTTCAATGCACCGACAAGATCGGCGTTTTCACTGAAACCGCATTCGGTACAGACAAAGACGCCTTGACTCTGTCTATTCTCACTCGATACATGATTACAGCAAGGACAGGTTTGTGAGGTGTGGTGTGGGGCACAGGAAGTCAAAATGAATTCAAGGCTAGGAAAGGGGTAGGGCGCAGCAAGAAAAAGGCATGCTGGCCATTTAGTGGCTACTTGTAGCGAACGGTGCAAAATCGGCACCACCTAGAGAGTTAAACACAGCCATTATGGTAAAGCGCAAAGGCTGTTTAGTTTGATTTTCAGATTAGTATGTCGTTTTTGTTAATGGATTACATTCATTTGTATATCAGCATTATCTTCACTATAAACGTTAGTAAGCCGACATTTACCTGTATTATAGCCAACGCCCCCTAAAAATCGAGAACCACAGCAGGGCAGAAGAACCCTGGCAGAACGAACCAAACAGACTATCAACGGTGCATCAGCGCCACGCCAGGTTGTAGGAGAAAAAGAACATTAAAAATGAACTGAAGCTACGCCAACGCCCAAACCCAAACGGTTAGTAAATAAGACTTAAGAAGCAGACTAGCCTATAACTTGTATATCTACATTTACTAGCCAACAACCATCCCATTCTCGCCGCACGTCCTCACCGTCCGAGCGGCTCTACAGCATCAGCCGAAAGGGCAGCAACCGAGAACCCCATCCTTCCGCCAGTTTTCCTCACCGTCAAACTGGCTCTACCGACCCCCAACTCAGAGGCGGTCGTCACATGAACGCCGCACGTCCTCACCGTCCGATTGGCTCTACGGACAAAACACCCACCCGAACGACGTGTTGTGCTATAAAGAAAATCAGCAACAAAGGATTCCGCCAACTGTCCTCACCGTCCAGTTGGCTACGCAGCGCAACCGCACATTTCGCCAAGCGAAAAGTGCTACCAACAAACCAGAGAAAAGAGAACACCCGTCATACCGCTAACAGTCCTCACCGTCCAATTAGCTATGACAAAAAAGACCGGAGCTAGCGTACATGTCTGAAAGAAAAGATATAGGCGATAACAAGAAAACCATTACAGACAGAATAGAAGAATACCTTACCATCCTAATGGACCTACGCACCCATATAACGGATATAGAAGACACCATTAACCGCGTAGGACATCTACTCGATCACAGCCAACCCAATAACGCCCCAGGTAAGATCGGAATACGCTGGTGGAAGACAGACCGAACGGCTATGCGTATCCCTACACTCATACACTGGGAGTTTACCCGCGCAGGAAAAGGCGCTATGAAGCCCGTCCCGTTTAAGCGTCCTCCACGGAAAATAAAAGCCGAAGGTGTATGGTCTATTAACGCCGTAGAGACCCAGCTGCTTATTGAACTCTTCTACACCCTAAAGACAGAATGGGACAAATCCTGTGAACGACTTAACCGACTAATAGACAAACGTAGAAGCCGCCATATAGACAAAGACAAAATCAACCAACTCTGTGAACAAAGTAACAAACAACTCGACTACCTTCGTACACAGATACGGGATAACCTACAACGCAACGGCTATTACGGTGATCTATAAAAAGGCAGTTCTAATACGCACCATTTGGGTGTTTATGTAAAAGGGGCGGGGCTGAATTTTTCAGACCGCCTTTTTTGATTTTGCGCTTTCTATTTTTGAAATGTTCCTTAGTGAGCATTTTGATGTTTTGCTTTTTCTGATTTCTCGCGTTTCGATTCACTTCCATTTCACCAATTACCCATTCTTGATTTTGTGACTCGCGCCACTGCCGGCTTTGTGAAATTGCGCATTCGCGTTTTTGTTCTTTCCACCTTTTCGATTTATGAAAATTGGCATTTTCAGTTTCTGCATTTTTGAATTGTGCGTTTTGGGTATTTTGGTTTTCACGTTTTCCCATAACACGAAATCGCAAAACGGCTCGTTTCATTTCCCTCTCGCATGTCCGCAAAAGGGTGTTTAGGGGTGGGGGCTTCTGGGGGGCGCTCGCGTTTTTTTACGCCTGTTGCACGACTACCAAAATGAACGCGAATGCGATTGGGTCGTCTGAAGGGATAGCCCCTTCGCTCGGGCGGTCGCTTTTTTTCATCTCAGAAAAGGGGACGCCCACATGCCTAAAAAAATCGTTTTAACCCTCGTTATCCACGAAACCCTGCTTGCTCACGCACTCTCTGAGGAGGTCGAGATCAGGACCACATCCTGATTCAAATCCAAACCGACAACGATGAACTGGTCTACATGCTTGAAACCGATCTGGACACCGCGCTGGAGCATTTCATCAACCAAGAAGGCTTCCTTCCCGGCAAAACCACTTTCGGAATCGAAATTGAATTGTCCACACAAAACATGGGGCCTGAAATCAGTTGGGCAGGGGACCCTGACCAGAATGCGCGGCAAGCCCCGTCCTTCAGGGCGGGGAAGGATAGCGCGGACGCCGTAGGCGTCCTTTGGTCGGTCAGTGTGGCGTCTGTTGTTGTTCGATGTACTGGCGAATGATCTCGATGGGCGCACCGCCGCAGAACACGAGCCGTACCTGTCCGTGCTGCGGACATGTATCGGCGGACAACCGACAGACCCAGGCGCGCTTTGCCTGCGTCGAATGCGGTTATGAGGAAAACGCCGATGTTGTCGGCGCGATCAACATTTTGGCGCGGGGGCACCGCGTTGCAGCCTGTGGAGAGATGGTGCAGTTAGGCCGCTCTGTGAAGCAGGAGCCCACCGAAGCGACTACACAGTTGTTATGCGTAGCGCAGTAGGAATCCCCCGCCTTCAGGCGGGGGAGGATGTCAATCGCTAAACGTCACACGCTGCGCCAATTCCATAAAATAATCACGCGACCAAATATCCAGCACACGTGCATCGGTAATAAAACGGCGTACATCACGCTTG
>JACXUY010000162.1 GCA_014763665.1 Gammaproteobacteria bacterium | reverse complement strand
GTCCTAGAGTGCCTGCGTGTCGGAGTGGTTTTTTTGGCATCCAAGGTGGGTGGGATTCCAGAAATGATTGCACTCAACGACCATGATCGACATTTGTTTGATCCCAACCCCAAAGCATTGGCAGATCGTTTGACCCAGGTAATTCAAGAGGGAGTGCAACCTGCGCATTGCGCATGGTCTGAGGCTGAGGCGCGTGATCAATGGTTGGGCTTTATTTCTCGACTGTGTGAAGCGGATAACTTCGAGCCATCTGCATTGGTACCAGATCCTCAACCGATGGTTAGCATCTGCTTAGTTCACTACAACCGTCCCCATTTATTGACCCAAGCGCTGAACTCTTTGCGCCAGCAAACTTATCCCAATATCGAGGTTGTATTGGTCGATGACGGCAGCCCGGGTATAGATGCTCAGGCTTATTTGGATGGTTTGAGTCTTGAATTTGAAAGGCGTGATTGGCAAATCATCCGTCAAAAGAACAGCTATCTGGGCACAGCTCGGAATAATGCGGCATTGGTTGCGCGCGGTGATTACCTCTTGTTTATGGATGACGACAATGTGGCTTTGCCAGAAATGGTGGCGACTTTTGTCTATGCCGCGATGAATAGTGGGGCGGATGTATTGACGGCCGTTATGATGCCTTTTTCCAGTAGCGCCCCACCTATGCGGCCCGAGCGTTTGTGGATTACTTTAGGCGGAGCACTGGGTGCAGGGCTTTATCGCAATACGTTCGGGGACGCTAATGCGTTATGGCGAAAATCGTCATTTGAGCAACTCGGCGGTTACACAACGGATTATGGCGTAGGGCACGAAGACTGGGAGTTGTTTGCTGATGCGGTTTTATCGGGTTTGCGCATAATGTTAATTCCTATGCCATTATATTGGTATCGGGTTAACCCGTCGGGTATGTTGCGCGCTGGTGACACCCAGGCAGATCATGCACGCAGTGTGCGTCCCTTTCTTCGACATGACCCCAATGGCCTTGGTATGGCATTGGCCTATGCTTTACATTTGCAGCGCGCCCATGAAGCATCTTCAGGCATGAACGCAACGAATCTGGTTAATGGCGGGCGCAGCTTGTTTTCTTTGCAAAATATCAAGAAAGCTTTACGGTTAGCTAAAAACCCGTCTTTACGCGCTCAATTTATTGGATCATGGCGGTCTCAAGGTCTTCGTATTGCATTGAAGCGTGCATTGATCAAGGTGTCACGGTGAGCTCTCTGCGAAAAGGAATAGATCGTTCTATTTCTAAGCGACTGCTCATTTATACGATGAGCGATAAATTTTTCCTATCGCATTTTTTGGATCGTGCTTTGCACGCCCTGCAACACGGCTTTAAGGTGATCGTTGTTACGCCCGATACAGGGCATGCAGCGCGAATCATTGACTGTGAGTTTGAATTTATCGAGATTAAATTGGAAAGGCATGGGATTAATCCATTTTTCGAGTTAAAGACTATTTTTGAATTGGTAAAAATCTATCGAAGAATTAAGCCGGATATAATATGGCAAATTGGAGTTAAACCCATTGTGTTAGGAACATTGGCGCGTAATTTCACTTTGCGTAATAGTCCTGTCATTAATGCGCCGGTTGGTTTGGGTTATGTATTTGCGGGGCAAGGCTTAAAGGCGCAGTTGGTTCGCCCAATCCTTAAAATTGCTTTGAGTTTTCTGCTCAATCCTAAAAATAGCAAAGTGATTTTTGAAAATACTGAAGATTTCAGGGAAATGCAGGCTCTTTTGG
>JACXUY010000017.1 GCA_014763665.1 Gammaproteobacteria bacterium | reverse complement strand
GTAACTCTTGGCATTTATTTAGTAACAAATCTTAAGGAAGGTCTGAATAATGGCTTCTGCTTCGCAGCGCTAAAGCGTCGCTTCTCATTCAGACTTTCCATTTTCATTTTTGGGTTGGTGGAAGGACATTAAATCAAGTGGTTACACGTTACTAACTTGAACAACATGTACAGTAGTTTACAACCTGCCCCACCTATCGCAACAACCAGTCAACACGCTCTTGTTAACAACTTGACATTAAGGCAAATCGATGCTTAGGTAAAGTTGGTTATAATGGTCGCTTCTCACTTACGGAACCGAAGCTTGTTATGAACAATCACGTCACCACTTTTCTGTTCGACCAACTCGACATTCGCGGTCGTTATGTTCGCTTAACCAGTGAATGGCAGCAATGGCAAACCAATCGCCACACCACCCCAGTTGCGACTCAACTATTGGGCGAATGTGTTGCCTTTTTGGTATTAGTCGCCAGTGATGTGAAAAGCTTAGGCAAGTTGACCTTACAATTACGCGGGCACGGCCCAGTGAAAACGCTGGTAGTGCAATGTCAAATCGACCGTGAAGACCTAAAACTGCGTGGCATGATTGAAGCGCCTGAACTCAAACAAGTCAACTTTCTGAGTGAAGCCTTTGCCGATGGTGATTTGGCCTTAACGCTCTACAACGAATTAACGCAAACCAACTACCAAAGCATCGTTCCCATTGAAGGCGACAGCGCCACGCAAGTCTTCGCTGATTACCTTTCTCAATCCGTTCAGCACCCGACCCGTTTGTGGCTGATGGCCGATGAACAGCACGTCAGCGGACTGCTGTTGGAAAAAATGCCCGATACCGACGCCAAAGACCCAGATGGCTGGCAACGCATCAACCATTTAGCCAGCACGCTTACCGATGAAGAACTGCGTGACTGCTCGCTCGATACCCTATTGCATCGCCTATTTCACGAGGAAGTCATTCAACGCTATCAACCAACACCAGCCATCTACCACTGCCCCGATGAGCGTGACAAACTCATCGAAGTGATTCGCTCTCTCGGTCAAGATGAGTGTGAACGCATTATCAGCGAAGAAGGCAGGCTGATTATGAGCAATGAGCTGTGCAATCGAAGCTATGTGTTTAGTCTAACCGATGTTCAAGGCATCTTTGGCATACCAACAAAACATTAAGGAAGGTCTGAATAATGCGCTCCGCTTCTTATTCAGACTTCCTATTTTTGTTTTTTGAGTGGTTGGAAGGGCATAAATCAACCCGTTACAGGTTGTTTTGGTGAAGCCCTTCCCCCACACCCCCATCCCTTTGTATTTTTCAGATGTTCCTTAGCAATTGATTGTCATTAAGCTATTGCAATTCCAATCATTTTGCTCTAATCTGGCAGTGTGAGAAACCCCTTTTGGGAGGAAGGAATATGAACATTAACAGCGCAACCAATAGCAACCTATTAGGTATGCAACAATTGCAAAGTGCGGTGATGAGCACACCAGACAGTGCATCATCAACACCACAAGCCTTAGCAAGCGCGGGACAAAGTCGTACGCAGGAAGCAGCGAGTTTAGTGCGTGAAACGCAAACGCAACAACGCGTGCAAGCCAGAGATGAAACTCAGGCAAGCACCTCGTCTAATGCTGCCTATGAGCAATATTTACAAACAGGCCGTTTAGATACTTACGCTTAATCGCCAAGTTCGAGGCATGACATAACAGCGCCTTTAATGGCGCTGTTTGTTTTTGAACCTGTTATAACAACATGGCAAGCGCATCCTTTGCTCTTATCCGTTATAATGGTCAACCCTTTTGCTAATACATCGACGACCTGCTATGAATACAACCACTGCCAGACGCCACTCTTTTCGCCAAGCCCTGAATGAGCGCACGCTGATTCTCGATGGTGCTATGGGCACCATGATTCAAGGTTATAAGCTGCAGGAAGATGACTTTCGCGGTCAGCGTTTTGTCGATCACCCCATTGACCTGAAAGGCAACAACGACCTACTCACCTTAACCCGTCCCGATGTCATTGGCGCTATTCATCGTGCCTATTTAGATGCGGGTGCGCAAATTATCGAAACCAACACCTTTAATAGCACCAGTGTCGCTCAAGAAGATTATGATATGGCGCATCTGGTTACGGAACTGAACCGGGAAGGTGCGGCACTGGCTCGCAAAGTTGCCGATGCGTTTAGTGCCGAAACGGGCAAAGCTGCGTGGGTAGCAGGCGTATTAGGTCCAACGAGCAAAACCCTCTCCCTCTCACCCGATGTCAATGATCCCGGCTATCGTGCCACCACTTTTGCCGCCGTCAAAGCCGCCTACCGAGAAGCAGCCATTGCCCTGCTCGAAGGAGGTGCAGATATTCTGATGATTGAAACCATTTTCGATACCCTAAATGCCAAAGCGGCTATTTATGCCATTTTGGAATTGATTGACGAAGGTGGTGAAGACATTCCGATTTGGATTTCCGGCACCATCACCGATGCTTCGGGTCGCACCTTATCAGGACAAACACTGGAAGCCTTTTATCATTCCGTACGTCACGCCAAACCCGTTGCCATTGGCTTAAACTGTGCCTTAGGCCCTGCCGAACTGCGCCCCTATGTCGAAGAATTATCCCGCATTGCCGAATGTTGTGTCTCGGTTCACCCTAATGCAGGCTTACCGAATGAATTTGGTGAATACGACCTTGCCGCTGCCGAAATGGCAAAAGAAGTGGGTGAATGGGCTGCAAATGGTTGGTTAAACATTGCTGGCGGATGTTGTGGTTCAACGCCGGCGCACATTGCAGCTATTGCCGCCGCCGTGACGGCTCACCCACCGCGCGTTATACCTGAAATTCCAGTTTACACGCGCCTTTCGGGTCTGGAGCCATTGACTCTTGACGAGCGCATTATTTTTGCCAATGTCGGAGAGCGCACCAATGTCACCGGATCGGCATTGTTCCGCCGTCTCATTAAAGAAGGTAACTATAGCGAAGCTTTGAGCATTGCCATCAAACAAGTGGAAAACGGCGCACAAATCATCGACATTAACATGGACGAAGGCATGTTAGATGCGGTGAAAGAAATGACTAGTTTCATCAATTTAATTGCCTCAGAACCCGACATTGCCCGCGTCCCCGTCATGGTCGATTCCTCTAAATGGGAAGCGATTGTTGCCGGACTTTCCTGCTTGCAAGGCAAGGGAATCGTTAACTCCATTTCGTTGAAAGAAGGCGAAGCAAAGTTCCTTGAGCAGGCCAAAGTATTGCGCTATTTTGGTGCCGCCACGGTAGTGATGGCATTCGATGAAGTCGGCCAAGCCGATACCTATGCCCGCAAGGTGGAAATTTGTACGCGTGCTTATCATTTACTGGTAGCAAACGGCTTCCCACCCGAAGATATTATTTTCGACCCCAACGTCTTTGCCATTGCCACTGGCATCGAAGAACATAACAACTATGCCGTCGATTTTATTGAAGCGACACGCACCATTAAACAAACCTTACCACATTGTCATATCTCAGGTGGTGTGAGTAACGTCTCCTTCTCTTTCCGAGGTAATAATCCGGTACGCGAAGCCATTCACAGTGTCTTCCTCTATCATGCCATCAAAGCTGGCATGGATATGGGCATTGTTAATGCCGGTGCTATGATCATCATCGACGACATTCCCGCTAAGCTACGCCAAGCCGTTGAAGATGTGGTCACCAACAGCGATGCCGGTGCGGCCGAACGCCTACTGGATATTGCGCAAGAATTTGCTCATTCTGGTGCCAGCGAAGCGGTGACAGAAACCTTGGTTTGGCGTGAATTACCCATCGAAAAACGTCTGGAACACGCATTGGTTAAAGGCATTGATGCCTTTATTGATGCCGATACCGAGGAAGCATTGGCGAAAATCGGCAGTCCGCTGCACGTTATTGAAGGGCCGCTCATGGACGGCATGAACGTGGTTGGCGACTTATTTGGTGCTGGCAAAATGTTTTTACCACAGGTGGTTAAATCAGCACGAGTCATGAAAAAAGCCGTCGCTTGGTTACAACCTGCTCTGCTGGCTGAAAAAGAAAAAAATGGCTGCGGTAACAGTCAGGGAAAAATCGTCATGGCGACGGTAAAAGGCGACGTACATGACATTGGTAAAAATATCGTTGGCGTGGTACTGCAGTGTAACAATTTTGAAGTGCTCGATCTGGGCGTAATGGTATCGAGCGAGAAGATTTTACAGTCAGCGAAAGACTGGGGTGCCGATATGATTGGCTTATCTGGTCTGATTACACCCAGCCTAGATGAAATGGTACACGTGGCCAAAGAAATGCAACGTCAGGGCTTCACCATGCCATTACTCATTGGCGGTGCCACCACCAGTCGTGCGCATACGGCAGTCAAAATTGACCCCGCCTACGAAGGTGCTGTGGTTTATGTCAAGGATGCCTCTCGTGCCGTCGGTGTCGCGCAATCACTCTTATCTCAAGAGCTGCGCGATGCCTTCAAAGCGCAAACCAAAGCAGAATACGCTCAGGTACGTGAAGAACGTAAAAAACGTGGCGAAGGCGCAGCGCGTATTCCCCTTTCACAAGCCAGAGCCAATAGCATTCAATTGGATTGGGAAGATTACACGCCACCTAAACCCAGCTTTTTGGGCATTAAGGTATTAAACGACTATCCGCTTACCGACTTAGTGCAACGCATCGACTGGTTGCCCTTCTTTAATGCCTGGGGATTGGCTGGTACTTTCCCTGCCATCTTAACCGACAAGGTGGTGGGTGAAGAAGCCAGCAAACTCTACGCCGACGCGCAGCAGATGTTGCAACAGATCATCGATGAACGCTGGATCACGGCACGCGGCGTATTCGGCTTCTTCCCTGCCAATCAGGCCGATAACAAAGACGACATCATTTTATACACCGATGATGGCCGCCAAACAGAACGGCTACACTTGCACCATATCCGTCAACAAATGGATAAAAAACGGGGTGGTTATAACCAGTGTTTGTCGGACTTTGTTGCGCCCCGCAGCAGTGGCAAAGCAGATTTCATCGGTGGCTTTGCCGTTTGTGCCGGATTCGGTATCGATGAGCACATCGCCCGCTTTGAAGCCGAGCACGATGATTATCATAGCATTATGCTCAAAGCGCTTGCCGACCGCTTGGCCGAAGCCTTTGCCGAACGCTTACACGAGCTAGTTCGTAAAGAATATTGGGGCTATGCACCAGACGAAGCCCTAGACAACGAAGCGCTGATTGCTGAACAGTATCGTGGTATTCGCCCCGCTCCAGGTTACCCTGCCAACCCAGAACATACCGAAAAAGGCTTATTGTGGCAGCTGCTTAACCCGCTGGATCACATCGGGCTGGCCATTACCGAAAGCTATGCCATGTACCCCACGGCGGCGGTATCGGGTTGGTACTTTGCCCATCCAGAATCGCGCTATTTTGGCGTCGGCGCCATCGGGCGTGATCAAGTAGAAGACTACGCCCAACGCAAAGGCATGAGCATTGCCGAAGCAGAACGCTGGTTAGCGCCCAACTTAGGCTATGATCCTGAGGAATTTAACTGAGCACTGACAGGCCTAGGCACAATAAAAAAGCGACCATTCGGTCGCTTTGCTTGATACCTTAGTAATCAGGCTTTATCTCAAAACTCATTCCACTCATCGGTGTTGCCACTCGATTTGGGGGGTGGTAGCGCTTGGCTGGGCTGCTGATTCGGCGCTGATTTGGTCGCTGGTATGGCTTTTGAGTGGTTGTTTTGTCCTGTTTTGAAGAAGGACATATTCTGACGCAGTTCGTTGGCTTCGTGGCTGAGGCTTTCGGCAGTAGCGGTGGTTTGTTCAACTAAAGCGGCATTTTCTTGCGTGACGCGATCTATGTCGGCAATAGCGAGATTCACTTGAGAGATGCCAGTGGTCTGCTCTTTAGAGGCTGATGAGATGCTTTCGATCATGTTGGCGACTTCTTTTATCGATTCGCTTATGCCTGTGAGCATTTCACCAGATTTGTCGGCTAACTGGGTGCCGGCGTCAATGCGTTGCACACTCTCTTCAATCAGCGCTTTGATGTCTTTGGCAGCGTCGGCTGATTTGCCAGCTAGGGCGCGCACTTCGCTGGCTACTACGGCGAAACCACGTCCGTGTTCGCCAGCTCGCGCAGCTTCTACTGCGGCGTTGAGCGCGAGTAGATTGGTTTGGAAGGCGATGCTGTCAATGATGCCTACAATGTCGGCAATTTTGCTGCTGGCTTGTTGAATGGATTTCATGGCTTCGATGGTTTGTTGCATCACGTGTACGCCGTCGTTAGATTGACCTTGAACTTGGTGGGCGAGTTCGGCTACTTTGCTGGCGTTTTCGGTGTTGGCTTGCACGGCACTGGTCATTTGGTGCATGGTGGCACTGGTTTGTTCTAAGGCGGCGGCTTGCTCTTGTACGCGTGAGGAGAGGTCGCTTGAGCCTTGTGATACTTGCGCGGCAGAATCGGAAACCACGTGTGATGCTTGAAGTGCTAGGGTGACAACTTCGGTAATGCGCGCGTTTGAGACTGAGCAGGAGTCTTGTACCTCTTTGAAGCGTCCTTTGTAGGTGCCTTGTGAGACGAAGGTAAGATCGCCTTCCATTTGTGCTTTGGACATGCGCACTAAATCATCAACAAGCTGTTCTAGTGTGTCTAGGGTGCCATTAACGGCCTGTTTCATCTGTAATAAGTCGCCTTGGGCATTGGCGTTAACACGGGCGTGAAAGTTGCCGTCGTTCAGGCGTTGCATGATTTGGTTGATGTCGGCAATAACCAAAGATAAGACTTTCATTGAATCGGCCACGCTGTTCAGCATCACGCCGTAACTTCCGGGGGCATTGGTTTCGACCGTAACGCCAAATTGACCTTCTTTAAGCGCCACCATCGCCGCTTCTAGGTGCTTCATCACCGAAGCAACGTTATCGGCCGACGCATTAATACCTTGTTTTAAGTGATCCAAATCGCCAGCGTAATTGCCCTTCATACGCTGACTAAAATCTCCATTAGCAATAGCACCCACAACACGGTTGGCTTCAGAGGTCGCCTGATCGAGAGAGCTCATGAGTGCATTCAGTGCATGCATGGAAGTGGTAATTTCATCATGACCTGACACGAGTATTTGATGCTTGAAATTACCGCTCATGGCTTCTTTCATCGCCGCGCTCATGCGCGTCGTACCATTAATCACCTCCTTAATAATAGTGAAAGCGACACTGAAAATCAACACCAGGCTCAGCAATAAAACGACGATAATGATCCATTTACTGATTTGATACTGACTACTCATTTGCTGATAATCAAGATCCGCAACATTCAGTTGAACTTCAATTAACTTGGCAATCTGTTCAGAGATAGGATCAATAGCCGGATACAACTGGTTAATGGTGAATTGCTCCAAGGCTGACATGTCCTTCTGTCGCAGGATAGTTTCCAATTGTGCGACCTTTTCATCAGCCTTAGCTAACAAGGGCTTGATGCGACCAATAAGCACCTGCTCTTCAGCGACTAAAGTCGTTGCCAAATAAGCTTCCCATTTATCATGAATCAGTTTTTGCGCATCACTAATATTTTTACTCGCTTCTGCCCAACCGATATTACCATTTCTTAGCTTATGACTGGTATCGACGATATTCACTGCATAACTATCTGCAATTTGCTTTAAGTCACGCAAGGGCACAACCCGATCGTTATACAAACTATTTACCGTTTGCACATTGCTGCTCATACCCCACAAACCTAAGCCAGCAATGAGTAGACTAGACAGCAA
Organism: Gammaproteobacteria bacterium; assembly: GCA_014763665.1. Lineage (GTDB taxonomy): Bacteria > Pseudomonadota > Gammaproteobacteria > Thiomicrospirales > Thiomicrospiraceae. The sequence goes on along the minus strand of JACXUY010000017.1, from coordinate 24,989 downwards.
GCCGGTAAGGGCGAGCAAAATGAGCTTCATTTTAATGGTCATTTTTCATAATCCTCTTATTAACCTGAGTATTGCTAAGCTAAGCTGATTATTGTTATTTCCTCTAAAACAAAAATTATTTCGATATAAAATAACTTTAAAATTCTACTCAACTTATGCTTATCTCATTCTACTCGTCAAATAATGACAATTCAAGCATAAAGGCATAAATAAACTAAGGTTAAGTCATCGTGTAACCTTCGCATAAGCTGTCTTTTGAGCATCATAACAATTTTTATGCAAAATCGAACAGACTTCCTTAGTTTTTACTCAAAAAGCGCCAGGAAGCATCTGAAACATACAAAGGAATAGGTGTGCGGAGGAAGGGCTTCACTCAAATAACCTGTAACGGGTTGATTGATGCCCTTACAACCACTCAAAAAACGAAAAATGGGAAGTCTGAATAAGAAGTGAAGTGCATTATTCAGTCCTTCCCTAGAGTCTCTAGCAGATGCTTATACTAAACGCCCACAGCACTGTTTGTATTTCTTGCCCGAACCACAAGGGCAAGGATCATTGCGTCCGACCTTAGGATCATGACGCACTAACGGACGATTTCCCTCTGGCAAAGGATCACTGGCAAAGCTAGGCTCAGCCGCCGGCTCATGACCGTAAACATTATTAGCCGCTTCATCATGTTCTGCCACCAGATCGGGTTGTTGAGAGCGTTCTAAGGCTTCCAGTGCCGCGATTTCTTCTTCACTACGCACTCTTACTAAAGATAGCGCTTTAACGGTTTCCAGCTTGACGTTATCCATAAAGGCGCGGAACATTTCAAAGGCTTCGCGCTTAAATTCTTGTACCGGATTTTTCTGCGCATAACCCCGTAAATGAATACCAGCACGTAAATAATCCATACTGGCGAGATGTTCACGCCACAAATGATCGAGCGTTTGCAACAAGAAAACACGTTCAAGATGATTCATTAGCTCAGCACCAAACGACTCGCGTTTAACCGCATAACTGGCTTCTAAACCTTCCAAAATGCGAGCACGAATACCCGCTTCATTCAAACGTGTATCTTCTGCTGCCCATTGCTTAACGGGGAAAGACTGACCGAAGTTCTCGGCTAAGGCATGCTCTAGCCCTTCTAGGTTCCATTCCTCTTCTAAACTGGCGGCAGGCATATAGAGATCAATGACACGATTCATCACATCCAATCGCATCTCACTCATCCAATCGCTCAGGTCTTGCGCGTCGAGAATATCATTACGTTGTGCATAAATGGCTTGGCGTTGGTCGTTCGCCACATTGTCGTATTCTAATAATTGCTTACGCACATCAAAGTTACGTCCTTCGACCTTACGTTGCGCGTTTTCAATGGAGCGATTAAGCCAAGGATGTTCGATCACATCACCGTCTTTCATACCCAATTTTTGCATCATGCCACGCAACTTGTCACCGGCAAAAATACGCAACAAATCATCTTCCAATGACAAGTAAAAACGACTTGAACCAGGATCACCCTGACGACCCGAACGACCACGCAGCTGGTTGTCGATACGACGCGACTCGTGGCGTTCCGTACCAATCACATGCAGCCCACCTGATGCCTTAACCGCTTCGTGGCGTGCTTTCCATTCCGCTTTCATTGCCTCAATGTGTGCTGGGTCGGCATCACCCAAGGCCTTAGCTTCCATTTCCCAGTTACCACCAAGCACGATATCGGTACCACGACCAGCCATATTGGTGGCAATAGTGACAGCCCCGGGACGTCCCGCTTGCGCAATAATATAAGCTTCACGCTCGTGCTGTTTGGCATTCAGAATTTCATGGGCGATATTTTTTTGTGTCAAATAAGCCGATAACAACTCTGAGGCTTCGATAGATGCCGTACCGACCAAAATTGGCTGACCCGCTGCACGACGTTTTTCAATATCATCAACAATGGCAGCATATTTGTCCTTTTGCGTCATGTAAACCGCATCTTGGCTGTCGATACGTTGCACTGGACGATTGGGCGGAATAGGTACCACTTCCAGATTATAAATTTGCATCAATTCAGCCGCTTCGGTGTCGGCTGTACCCGTCATACCCGATAACCGCTTGTATTGACGGAAATAATTTTGGAAGGTAATGGATGCTAGGGTTTGGCTTTCAGCTTGAATCGACACCCCTTCTTTCGCTTCAATCGCTTGGTGAATGCCTTCCGACCAACGACGACCTGCCATTTGGCGACCCGTGAACTCATCAATAATAACAATTTCACCTTCTTTAACAATGTAATCTTTATTGCGCACAAAAATATGATGCGCTTTTAAGCTGGCTAACACATGATGCATTAGGGCAATATTGCCCACATCATAAAGGCTTGAACCCTCTGCTAATAAACCCGATTCGACCAAGAGCTGTTCAACGCGTGCGTGGCCTTGTTCCGTTAACAATACCTGACGTGTTTTTTCATCCAGCGTGAAGTCACCCGGTGTTTCGACTTCATCACCTTCACCAATTTGCTTGCTTAAATGCGGTGTAATGAGATTAATGGCGCGATAAAGTTCGCTTTGATCTTCACTGGCACCCGAAATAATGAGCGGCGTACGCGCTTCATCAATTAAAATCGAGTCCACTTCGTCGATAACGACATAATTTAGCCCACGCTGCACGCGCTCTGCCGATGACATGACCATATTGTCGCGCAAGTAATCGAAACCGAACTCATTGTTGGTGCCGTAGGTAATGTCGCACGCATAGGCAGCGCGTTTTTCGTCGGCACCTTGTTGATGGCCGGATAGAATAACGCCTGTCGTCAAGCCCAAAAAGCCGTAAAGCTGCCCCATGAGCGCCGCATCACGTTGCGCTAAGTAATCGTTGACGGTAATGACATGCACACCTTGGCCTGTCAGTGCATTCAAATAAATCGCCAAGGTACTGGTCAGGGTTTTACCTTCACCCGTCAACATTTCAGCAATACGGCCATCGTTCAGCACCATGCCGCCAATCAGCTGTACATCGAAATGACGCATAGCAAACACACGCACGGCGGCTTCACGAACCACGGCAAAAGCTTCGGTCATTAAATTATCAAGACGTTCACCTTGTGCTAAACGCGCCTTAAACTCATCAGTTTTTGCTGCTAGAGCTTCGTCGCTCAAGGCTTGCATACTCGGCTCTAAGGCGTTAATGGCTTGAACCCGCTTGCGGTATCCTTTCACCAAACGCTCATGACGTGAACCAAAAATTGTTTTAATGAGTCGAGAGATCATGTCATTTTTCCAGTAGAATATTTTTTACGATTTACTCAATGTGGTTATCAATTCGTCAATATGGCAAAGTTCATGCCCATCACGCATTTCATTCTGTGAGTGTTGCTAAAAACATGCAAACCCTATTTTCTCGTCATCAACATCAGCTCGCCAGTCTCACGAAACAATTACAGTATCGACTGAGCCTACGCGAACGTTTGTGCAGCTGTCTTTCACCCAAAGCACAACAAGCCTTATTAGATGCCTATGTTAAAGATCATAGTCTGCATCTGCTCACTACCAATGCGAGCTGGGCAAGTCGATTACGCTTAAGCGCTCGTCAGCTCATTCAAGCCTGCGCTGATCCCGATGTCCACCAAATCAGCGTTCATATTGCCGCACAGACAGCAGAGAAAAGTAACTCTAAAACCCTGTTTACGCGCACGCAACCCGATGAAGACACCCTAACCAATTTACTGTCGCTCAGTCAGCAGCTAGATCCTAAGGATGACTTCAGACGCTCTCTACAAAAACTCATTGAGGTCGTTCATCCCAAGCCTAGTGACACCTTAACGAATCAGTGAGTGAATCAGCTTAACTGATCGCACCCGGATTTTCTTCGTAGCTAATGGTAGCAGCCAGATCAGATAAACTGGTGTACTCCCACGCATCCGGTTGAGACAACAAGCTTCGCAATAATTTGTTATTCAGTGCATGCCCCGAACGGTAAGCAGAAAAAGCACCCACAATGCCCGAACCGATCATGTAGAGATCCCCTACTGCATCTAACACCTTATGGCGTACAAACTCGTCTTGATTACGCAATCCTTCAGGATTCATAACACCATTTTCGTCTAGTACAATGGCATTTTCTAAACTGCCACCCAAGGCCAGGTTACGTCTGCGCAGTGCTTCAACATCCTTCATAAAACCGAAGGTACGTGCACGACTGATTTCTTTTAAGTAGCTGGTCGAGGAAAACTCAATGACGATATGGTTAGCCGTTTCATCAAATGCAGGATGATCGAAGTCAATACTGAAGCTGAGTTTAAATCCTTCATAAGGTTCAAACTGCGCCCAATCTCCTTTGTCCGTTTCGATACGAATGGTTTTTTTAATACGAATAAATCGCTTATCAGCTTCCTGCTCTGCAATACCGGCTGACTGCAACAGAAAAATAAAATGGGAGGCACTGCCATCCATAATCGGCACTTCATCGGTATCTAAATCAATGTAAAGATTATCAATACCAAAACCAGCTAATGCTGACATGAGATGCTCGACAGTTGAAATTTTGGCTTCGCCTTCGCTGAGCGTTGTACACAATACAGTTTCGGTAACCGCGTTAGGATTAACGGGAATTTCAACGACAGGATCTAGGTCGACACGACGAAAAACAATGCCTGTGTTCACAGGCGCGGGACGCATGGTCATTAACCCGTGGTGACCGGTATGCAAACCCACGCCGCGCGCTCGAATTGGGTTTTTAATCGTCCGTTGCTTTAGCATCGGTTCGCTTTCCATAAAAAAATTGGCATATTATAGCATAAGCGATGACTTAAACTGACTAAGGTTCGTTCAAGCCGCTGGCATTGGCATTAAAAATGACGCGCAAACCAAGATTTCATTTTATCAACCATGCCTGCTTCTTCACGCGCATTTGGACGTGCATGAATAACCGTTTCAGTAACATCATCGTCATCTTCCACTAAGGTAATACCGTCTAAATGCTCACTTGCATATTTCAACAAGCCCACCCCAGTAGCATAGGATGCATCTTGTAATTGTGCACTTAAACCACCTTTGGTTTCTGGCAGCCCCAAGCGAACAGGCATACCAAAGATTTCCTCGGCTAGCTCAACACAACCTTCTATTTGTGAAGAACCGCCTGTTAAGACGATACCGCCAGCACGAATCGCCTGATCGTAACCACTGACGTGCAACTCTTGTTGCACTAGTTGGAAAATCTCGGCAAAACGCGCTTCAACCACATCGACCAAGGTGTGGCGCTTAATCATGCGTGCAGGTCTATCGCCGACACTGGCGACTTCAATTTCTTCATCTGGACTAACTAATTGCGGCAAGGCACAACCATAATTGCGCTTAATGTCTTCTGCAGCGTGAATCGGTGTACGCAATACGGCAGCAATATCATTGGTGACCTGATCACCACCAACGGGAATCACCGTGGTGTAGTGCATCGCGCCTTGCAGAATAACAGCCACATCTGTCGTACCCGCACCAATATCAATGAGGCAGACACCCAAATCTTTCTCATCTTGCAATAACACTGCCTCTGCGGAGGCAAGTTGCTCTAGCACCACATCATCAACCTTCAAACCGCAATTTTCAACACAACGCGTTAAGTTACGCACTGCTGAAACCGCACCCGTAATCATGTGTACACGCGCTTCTAAAGAAACGCCTGCCATACCCACTGGCTGACGAATACCGGGTTGATTATCGACAATAAATTCCTGCGTCAGAATATGCAGTGGCTTTTGATCCCCTGGTATGGAAATACGTTTTACTGCATCATCAACCACCCGTTCTACGTCATTGATGCCGATTTCATCACCTGAAACGGTCACCATGCTGTGCTGGTTATAACTCTTCACATGGCTACCAGCGATACCAATGTAAGCATGCTCTATAGTCACACCAGCCATTTGCTCTGCCGCATCCACTGCGTGTTGAATGGCATCCACTGTCGCATCAATATCCACCACCACACCACGACGCAAACCGCGCGAGGGGTGACGTCCCATGCCAATCAACTCCATGCGGCCGTGATGACTCACTTTGGCAACTAGGGCAACAATTTTTGAAGTGCCAATATCTAACACAACGACAACATTGGGTGCTTGTTTTTTACTGCGAGCCATAATATTTCCTAAGGTTGACTTTCTGACGGTGTGGAATTTTCTACTGGTTGCCATTTTACCGCAAAACCATCACGATAACGAAGGTCAATACGCATCTTTGTCCCTTCCTGTTTCGGAATAGTGCCGTAAAGCACCAACAATTGTTTTAAACCAAGTATCGCTTCCTGCTTGGGGAGTAGCCACTCATCTCCATTAACCAACCAAAGGTGCCAACTTTCATCGGCTAATCGGTGCATGGCTACAACATGCAAACCATAGGGATTAATCAATGCTAATACCTGTTTGAGCATAGCCAATACCGCCAAAGGGTCTGGATTCACCGCCGATAAACGAATCAAATCTGGCAGTTCAACCCCCTGACTGGGATAAAAAATCTCACCCATTTGATTGACAAACCCCGTATCCCCCCAACGCGCCACTGGAATCTGCTCAACAATTTCTACACGCAGAGTGCTAGGCCAAAAACGAGACACTTCGGCATGAGCTACCCAAGGGTGACTTTCAACCAGCTTACGAATACTGGGCAAATCTAGCTGCCAAAAGCCAATACCTAATTGCGGTCGCAGTAACTCCGTCAATTCGGCTTCCGTTACTTTAGCACCTTCATTCACCAGTTTGACCTGAATCAGCTCACCCTGTTGGTGACCATTCCACAAGTGCCAAGCTTGCAGTCCACCCCAAGTGAGCACACCCGCGAATAGGGTAAGCAAAATCGCTTTACCAAACCACAAGAACCAACGGGCTAGTTTCTGCCATGCTCGTGAAAGCCAATTCATATCGATAACTGCACCAAACGGTCAACCAGCTGATCGAAGCTGAGCCCTGCTTGTTTTGCTGCCATGGGAACCAAGCTATGATCGGTCATACCGGGTACGGTGTTCAATTCCAGCAACCAAGGTTGTCCTTGCTGATCAATCATCACATCAATACGTCCCCACGTCTTAGCTCCCAACGCATGGAAAGCTTCCAATGCCAAGGCTTGAATAGCTTCTTCTGCTTCCGCAGACAGCCCACAGGGGCAGAGATATTCAGTGGTATTGGCTTGATATTTGGCTTCATAATCATAAAACACATTAGGCGTTTTCAGGCGGATCATCGGCAAAGCCTGATCGCCTAAAATCGCGACCGTATATTCGGCACCATCAATCCATGATTCAACTAACACATGATCGTCAAAAGTGAGCGCCTGCGTCAAAGCGGATTGCATATTATCGGCAGAGTCCACTTTGAACATACCAATACTCGACCCCTCTCGTGCCGGTTTCACCATAACTGGATAGCGCACTGCATCAACATCAAAAGTCGCTAGAGATGCCTGAGTCACTTGGTAATAATCTGCCGTTGGCAAGCCCATCGCTTGCCAAATGCGTTTGGTGACCACTTTATCCATTGACAAGGCGCTCGCCAACAAACCGCTTCCCGTGTAAGGCACCTTCAGCACCTCTAACAGGGCTTGCAACTGACCATCTTCACCACCGCGACCGTGCAACACATTAAACACCAATAAAGGACGAGGCGCTTGTTGCACTAAGGCAATCACATCAGTCAACCCATCAACAGGCCAGTCGAGCACCTCATAACCTGCTTGCTGCAAGCCCTCGACAACCGCCGCGCCAGAACGTAATGAAATCTCACGTTCATTAGCACTGCCACCACGCAATACGGCAATGATTGGTTTCTTCTGCATCAGGCTTCCTCCCGCCATTGTTTACTGAGTTGTCCAATATCACCCGCCCCCATGGTCAACACCACGTCACCGGCTAAGAGCAGACCTTTGGCAACGGAATTGAGTTGCGCCATACTGTCCGCTACCACCACACTTTGGAAGCCTCGCAAGCGCATGGCTTGAGCAATGGCTTTACTGTCTGCGCCAGCAATAGCAGACTCTCCTGCCGAATAAACGGGCAGTAGTACCACTAAGTCGGCTAACATCAAGGCAGCGGCAAAATCATCGAGCAGATCGCGTGTGCGTGTGTAACGATGCGGTTGGAAAACAGAAACCAGACGCTGTTGGGCAAACGCGGTTCTCGCTGTTCTCAACACCGCTGCTAATTCGGTCGGGTGATGCCCATAATCATCCACCAGCGTTACCTGTTTATCGAACAAAGAACGATTGGCATAGACATCAAAGCGACGACCCACACCGTGAAATTGTGCTAGGGCGCGTTGAATGGCCTCAATGGACACACCCAATTCTAAGGCAACAGCGATGGTCGCCAAGGCATTTCGCACATTATGCTCACCGGGAATATTCAAGGTGACCTCAAAAGGTGTCTGCTGGTATGCCTGCACGGTGAATGTCGAGCGCAACCCTTGGTGCTGAATATTGATAGCACGAATATCCGCGCCTTCACTCAGCCCATAACGTACAACCGGACGCGTAATGCGTGGCAGTAAGCCCTGCACGCCTGCATCGTCAATACACACAATCGCCAGCCCGTAAAAGGGCAAGTGGTGCAAAAATTGTGAAAAAGTATCGGTCAAGACTTCAAAGCTGCCACCATAGGTTTCCATATGGTCCGCATCAATATTAGTGACGATACTCATCATCGGCTTTAAGTAGAGGAAGGAAGCATCCGATTCATCCGCTTCAGCAACCAAATAATTACTTGCTCCCAAACAGGCATGAGTGCCCGTTTTGTTCAAGCGACCACCAATCACATAAGTCGGGTCTAAGCCAGCTTCTGCCAGTACGCTGGCAACTAAACTTGTGGTGGTGGTTTTGCCGTGTGTTCCAGCGACAGCAATACCAAATTTACCACGCATCATTTCGGCCAACATTTCGGCACGCGGAATAACAGGCACGCGTGCCGCTCGTGCCGCCACCAGTTCAGGGTTGTCTTTAGCAATGGCAGTCGAAGCCACCACCACATCGGCATCTTGTACGAGACTAGCGTCATGACCAATGCTGACCTGAGCACCTAAGGCACTCAAATGAGCGGTAACCGCCGACGCTTTCGCATCCGAACCACTCACAACAAAGCCTTGCGTCAGCAACACTTCAGCAATGCCCGACATTCCCGAACCACCAATGCCCACCAAGTGAATGCGACTGACTCGCTTTGACATACTCATTGTTGACTATTCCTATTATTCTTTTTCTGTTGTGGTTTTCGTTGTGAGACCTTCGGTATGCGATGACATCACCACGTCCATTAAAATTTGCACGACCTTTTCCGCTGCTTTGTTTTCCGCTTGCTGATTGAGCAGTGCATAGCGATGACTTAAAGATTGAGGATTGTAAAGGTAATCGCTCAATCGGTCACGTAATGCCTCAACACTCGCTTCTGATTGACGCAGCACATCGGCCACGCCGATCTGAACCAGCACAAGACTATTGGTGTACTGATGGTCATCGACCGCATGGGGAAAAGGAATGAACACGGCTGGGCGTGCCACTTGCAGCAACTCTGTGACCGTTAACGCCCCTGCTCGCGCAATCACCACATCCGCCCATGCATAGGCTTCACCCATATCCTGAATAAAGCTGGTAACACGCGCCTTCACACCAGCTTGCTGATAAGCTGTTTCAACTTGTACCTGCATCTGTGAGCCAGTTTGATGCCACAAGCTCAGCTCGTGACGCGCTGACCAATCGCGCATCACCTCTGGCAAGCATTCATTGAGGAACTGCGCTCCTTGGCTACCACCGATAACCAAAACGCGTAAGGGTCGAGCTGGAGCTGTCTTGACCTGACGCTGCAACATAGCACGCAAGGGATTACCTACCCAATGCGCTCGAGCCCATCCCATTGGCACTGACTGCAAAGGCAAGCCCAATAGCAAGGACTGGCTCAGCGGCGCCAACAAACGATTACTCAAACCCACAATGGAATTTTGTTCGTGCACGACCAAAGGAATGCGCAACCAACGAGCTGCCAAACCAGCTGGAACAGAGACATACCCCCCCATCACCAACACCACATCAGGGCTTTGCTCACGCAAGTGCTGTAAAGCCTGTCGAAAGGCTTGCCACAACTGAACGGGCGCCGCCAACCAGCCGCGCCAGCCCTTACCACGCACACCCCGCATGGCAATGGCACAAAAGGGCACACTGGCCTGCTCCACCCACTGCACCACTTTTCCCTGTTCTGTTCCCAACCACACCACAGCATGACCTTGTTGTTTGAGCATTTCAGCTACCGCTAAACCGGGAAACACATGACCACCCGTTCCTGCTGCGGCAATCATCACCTTCATGCCGACTTCTCCGTTGCATGAATTTTCGTTCTCAGACCTTTGGTATCCACCAGATCGCTCGACACAGGGGCAGCGGTCGGCATGACCACCACCAAATGGGCATGGCGATTTTCCCAATCAATGCGTAACACCAAGCCCAGTGCCAGCATTGACATTAATAAGCTGGAACCGCCATAGCTGACCAACGGCAAGGTTAAACCCTTAGTCGGCAGCAGCCCCAAATTGGCGCCCATATTAATCAATGCCTGCAGCGCGACCCAAGCGCCCACACCGTAACAAATCAGCGCGGCGAAGGTTTGTTCACGCTCGGCGGCCACGCGACCAATGCGGAAAATACGCCAGATCATCACTAAATAAAGCAACACTAAGGCGACAACACCGATGAAACCAAATTCTTCACCATAAATGGCAAACAGAAAATCGGTATGGGCATCGGGCAAATAAAAGAGCTTTTCAACACTGTTACCCAGACCAACACCAAACCAATCACCCCGCCCCAACGCCATCAGCGAGTGGGTCAATTGATAACCGGTATTTTGTGCATCCTTCCACGGATCTAAGAAGCTCACCACGCGAGCCAATCGGTAAGGCTCGATAATAATCACCACAACCAGCGCCAAACCTAACGGAACCACTGACAGCAATAGCCGCAAGGGTGCGCCCGCAATCAATAACATGGCAAAAACCAGCAACAACACTACCATCAGACTACCGAAATCGGGTTGTAGTAACAGTAGTAAGAAAATAGGGATTAGGGGCAACATCAGCAACTTAATGGCTTGCATTTGTTGTTTTTTTTCTAATTTCCAATCGCGATTACCCTGTGCATCCTGCTGTTGTTGGAAGTTCTTTTCGATGTAGGCTGCCATAAACACGATGACAATCAGTTTCAAAAACTCGGACGGTTGCAAATTAAAAAAACCCAAACTCAGCCAGCGTTTAGCACCATTGATTTCTCGCCCTAATACCAAAGTCATCATCACCAATACCATCGCAATCAGTAACAATAACCCCCGATTTTCTTTCCACCAACTGAGCGTTGTTTTTTGAACGACCCAGACAGCAACGACCAGTGACCCCAACAGAAACACCAGCTGTTGCAACGCATAGCGTAGTTCCATACCAAAGCGTCTTTCCGCAATGGCCACCGATGCGGACGCCACCATCACCACGCCAAGACAAGAAAGCATGAGCATCACACCCACTAAAGTCCAATCAATGGAGGCATTATCCTCAAGTCGCCAAGGACGGATTTGAAATCCACGTTTCATCAACTTCATCATGACAGTTGCATCACCGTTTGCGTGAAGACTTCGCCACGATGCATGTAGCTACGGAATTGATCAAAGCTGGCACAGGCTGGCGACAATAACACCACATCACCCGCCTGCGCCAAGCTGTTTGCCAGCGTGACCGCAGCCGGCATATCTGAAACAGCATAAACCGGACAGCCATCAGGTGCACAAAGTGCGATTTGCTCGCCATCTTCACCAAAAACAATCAGCGCGCGCGCGAACTCAGCCAATGGTTGCGACAATTCAGAAAAATCCTGCCCTTTACCCTGACCACCAGCTAATAAAATAATGCGCGCCTGCGCACCCAAACTCTGTAACGCCGTAACTGTCGAGCCGACATTCGTTCCTTTAGAATCATTGATCCAATGCACACCATTGAGCTTACGAACCAGCTGGGCACGATGGGCTAAACCGCCAAAACGCGACAACACCTGTTCAATCACCTGAATGTGCAAGCCGAACGGCTGACACAAGGCCAAAGCGGCCAAGCAATTACTCAGATTGTGCCGCCCCATCAGTGCTACCTGTGCCGTTTTCATGAGCAAACGCGGCGCTGGCTCATCAAACAACCACTGACTCAACCATTCCGCGTCATCCACCTGTGTTAAGCCATAATCTCCCGCTTGTTCAGGAGCTTGTAGCCCAAAACGCAACTGAGGCACTCGTGCATCGGCCAAACCAGCCGCGACGGCATCATCACGATTTACTACTGCCAAACGGGTCATATGATAAATCGGCGCTTTTGCCGCGATATAATTCGCCATATCGCCATAACGATCGAGATGGTCGGGACTGATGTTCAAGACTGTAGCCGTCGTTGCTAACAAACTCTGCGTCGTTTCTAATTGAAAACTCGACAATTCCAGCACAAACACATCAACATCAGCAGACTGCATGAGTAAGTCCAAGGCGGGTGTACCCAAATTACCACCGACTGCGACCTGATAGCCCTGCGCTTTCAATAATTCGCCCACCAAAGTGGTGACCGTGCTTTTGCCATTACTGCCAGTAATGGCAACGACCGGTTTGTCCGCGGGCAAAGAACGACAAAAAAGTTCAATTTCACCGACCAAACTCACGCCCGCATTCACCAATGACTGAACCCAAGGCGCTTTAGGATCAATGCCTGGACTGAGTACCAGCATTTGCACTTGCCTTGCCCAGCTTGCTGGCAACTCACCACAGGCAAAGGTGACTTGAGGGAAACTAAGCTGCAAAGACTGAATATCCAAGTCGGCACGCGTATCATAAGCAAAAATACAGGCATCGCCCTGCGCTACTAAAAAGCGCAATGCCGCTTGCCCCGACAAACCCAATCCTGCCACTAATACCGACATAAGTTACCTAACCTTCAAACTGGCTAGGCCAACCAGAACCAAAATCAGCGTAATAATCCAAAAACGCACAATCACTTTCGGTTCGGGCCAACCCTTCAACTCAAAGTGGTGATGCAAGGGTGCCATGCGGAACACGCGCTTGCCTGTCAATTTGAACGAGGCGACCTGAATCATCACCGACAAGGTTTCCATAACAAAAATACCGCCCATAATGACCAACACCAGCTCCTGTCGCACCATAACCGCCATCAGTCCCAAGGCAGCTCCAATAGCTAAAGCACCCACATCGCCCATAAACACTTGCGCTGGGTAGGTGTTGAACCACAAGAAACCCAGCCCAGCACCGACCAATGCCGCGCCAAAAATAGCCACTTCTCCTGCACCAGGAATAAAGGGAATATTCAGGTAATCGGCAAACACCGCATGTCCCGATAAATAAGCAAACACCGACAAGGCCGCTGACACCAATACCGCTGGCATAATGGCTAAGCCATCCAAGCCGTCGGTCAAATTGACCGCATTAGAAGTACCGACAATAACAAAGTAAGCCATCAGCACGAACCAAGGACCCAACTCAAATACCAGATTTTTAGCGAACGGAATCAGCAGTTCCGTATGTGCTGGTAAATACGCCCATTGGAACATCAAATAAGCGGCCAGCAAACCCAAAACCGACTGCCAAAAGTATTTCCAACGCGAAGCTAGCCCCTTGGGATCTTTGTACACCACTTTCTTATAGTCATCGACAAAACCAATAGCACCAAATCCCAGTGTCATCACAATCAACAGCCAAGCGTAGCGGCTATCCCAATCACTCCACAGAAGGGCGCTGACAATCACAGACAACAAGATGAGCACACCACCCATCGTCGGCGTACCGCTTTTCACCAAGTGGGTTTGCGGCCCGTCGGTACGTACCGCCTGACCCACTTTTAGGCGCGTTAACCAACGGATAACCGCCGGACCTGCCCACAAAGAAATCACCAAAGCGGTTAAGGCCGCCATTAGCCCGCGAAACGTAACATAGTTAAATAGATTAAAACTACCAAACCACTGCTGCAACCAAGCCATGAGCTCTAAAATCATTACTAACCCATTAAATTAATTGGCCGACTGACTGGCCAGTTTGACTAATGCCTCAACAACCCGTTCCATACGTGCAGAGCGAGAACCTTTTACCAAAACAGCCATCGAGCCTTTTTGTTGATACAGCTGCCACAAGGCTTCCGCCAATCGCTGCGTATCCTCACTAGCCAAAGTCACATCAGCTAAAGGCTGCTGCACATCAAATCGTTGCACTAAAGACGCACTCAATGGCCCTGAAGCCAAGAATGCTTTCACTCCAGCTTCACAAGCGAAATCAACTACTTGCTCATGCAAAGCTTGCGACTCATCACCCAATTCACCCATCGGCCCCATAACAAAGGCATGAGTTTTCGCCGATTGTTCCATTAACACACCAATCGCCGCTTTCATGGAGCTTGCGTTGGCATTATAGGTATCATCAATAATCAGTAAATCTGGTAAAGGCGTTAACAACCGTAAACGCCCACCTGGTAGCTTAGCTTCACTCAACCCAGTTTGAATGCTTTGCCAACTTAACCCCGATGCCAACAAAGCAGCCACCACCGCTGCAAAGTTATTGGCTTGATGCGCTCCCGCAATCGGTAACTGAAGCGTCGCATCACCCCAATCACTGGTGGCTAAACGAACCAGCTGACCATCGGCTGTTGCTTGACGCTCAACCACACCCACCCACGCTTGCCAGCCCCGATTAACACTCAAGTTAGTCATGTCACCAAAGGCAATCACTCTATGCGGTGCTAAGGCATCTTGCCAGAAAGACCAACCGTCAAACTCACTATCAGCTTCAACCACAGGAACGACTGCCACACCACCCGTTGCGGGTAAGGCCTGCCAAATTTCGCCTTTAGCTCGTTTAATATTATCTAAAGAACCAAACTCTCCAACATGGGCTCGTCCAATACTGGTAATCACCGCCACACTGGGGGCGGCTAAAGCTCCTAGCTGAGCGATTTCACCCACATGATTCGCACCCACCTCAATCACCGCCGAATCATGCTCATCACACAAAGACAAAAGCGTCATCGGCACACCAAGGTGATTATTCAAATTACCTTGCGTCGCCAGTACGCCTGTTCCATCTCGTGCCGATAAGCCAGCACGAATCATTTCTTTGACACTGGTTTTACCATTGCTACCGGTGATCAACACCACCGGATTAAGCCGATGTTTCAACCGCCAAGCGGCAGCCAATTGTTGCATGGCGGTTACTGCATCTTCGACAAGCAAATAGGGCACCGATAGAGGCTGTTTAGGCGCTTGCGTCAACAACAAGGCAAGGGCGCCTTGTTCAATTACCGAAGCCACAAAATCATGTCCATTGGCTCGTTCACCCACTAAGGCAACAAACAAATCGCCGGCACTGGCTATACGACTATCGGTTATGACCCGTTGAATCAACGCCTCTGGGTTGCCAACCACTTCTACCGCTAAAACCGATGCTATGTCAGCCAATGTCCAATTCATGCCATGCATTGTTGAATCACTTCCCTATCTGAAAAAGGATGACGCACACCCGCTATCTCTTGATAATCTTCATGACCTTTTCCGGCAATCAACACCACATCATTGTCCTTGGCATTAAAAATAGCACGACAAATCGCTGCTGCGCGATCGGCAATATAGGTCGCCTTGTCTTTATCACATGCCTGCAATATTGCGGCGGCAATGTCAGCTGGAACCTCCGAGCGAGGATTGTCGTCGGTAACAATCACCACATCAGCATAACGGTTAGCCACCGCACCCATTAAGGGACGTTTACCCTGATCACGGTCACCGCCTGCACCAAAAACCAACCATACACGACCATGCTGCACGTGAGCGCGTAGTGCCAGTAACGCTTTTTCTAACGCATCTGGCGTATGCGCATAATCGACCAGCACTCGCGGTTGCTGACGCATCCATTGCATCCGCCCCGCAACGGGTTGCGTTGTTGGTAAGCATTTCACAACAGAGGCTAAAGGAATGCCGAGACCCTGCATACAACCCAAGGCACACAACACATTTTCAACATTGAATAACCCATAAAGCGGCAACACCCCCTGCCATGACGTTTGACTCAAGTTGAGATCAACACGCAGGCCTTCAGAGACACAATCAACTGACCTTGCCATCAGCGCTGCCTCATGCTTCACCGCATAAGTTAATACTGATGAAACAGTTGACGCCAACTCAGCACCCAGTCCATCGTCCAGATTTAACACCGCAACCTGTGCTGGCCAATCGGTAAATAAACGCGCTTTTTCGGCACGATAAGCCGCTATCGAACCGTGATAATCCAAATGATCTCGCGTTACTTGGGTTAACGCCACGACAGCAAAGGACAAGCCCGCAATCCGATTTTGATGAATGGCATGGGAAGAAACCTCCATCACCACCACCGAAACACCCTCATCACGCCATTGCGCCAATTGCCGATACAATAAAGGCGCATCTAATGTGGTATGGGTTGATGATTGCAACTGCCCCCAACGCCCATTACCCACCGTGCCCAATACCGCAACCGAATCCCCCAGCTGATGCAACCACTGCGCCACATAATGACTCACCGACGTCTTGCCATTGGTACCTGTAATACCGACCAAGCGCATGGATTGACTCGGATTATCATAAAACCAATTCAATAATGCGCCCAAACGATGCGCCAAATCAGGCACACACAGATGCACTCCTTCGCGCATCACATCAGAGACGACCCATGCACCCTGTGCACGCGCTTGCAGGGCATAATGAGCAGCATGCTGATGCACTCCTGGCAAAGCAATAAACACATCGCCCTGTTGACAGAGGCGTGAATCACGGGTCAAGTGCGCCAAGGGCGCGCTATCTTGCTCACCCAAAACCCCCAACCATTCACATAAGGCTTGCCAAGTTTTCACTTGCGTTGTCTTCATTTGTTATCTCGCCACATCATCAGGGGGAACTGCCATCAAGCGTAGCGCCTCCTCCATCACTTCTTTGAAAATGGGCGCGGCCACATCCCCACCATAATATTTTCCGCGACTGGGTTCTTCCACGGTTACCGCCATTACGAAACGGGGAGCTGTTGCTGGTGCAATGCCCACAAACAAAGCACGATATTTATCCGAATCATAGCCCTTATTCGCTTTACGTGTCGTTCCTGTTTTGCCTGCTACCCGATAGCCCGGAATCGCCGCTTTACGCCCCGTACCCTGCATACTGACCACTTCTTCCATCAAGCGCACCACCAAACGCGCATTTTCTGACTTAAATACCCGCTTACCCTGCGTGGGTAGCCCTTCAAGCTTGATCAAGCTCGATGGCAACAACACCCCATCATTGGCTAATACTGCATAAGATCGTGCCAACTGTAATAAGGTCACGTTATAACCATAACCATAGGCAGCCGTTGTTTTCGTTACCGGATACCACTCTAGCGGATCGCGCAATCGCCCTGTTTGCTCACCGGGAAAAACAATGCCGGTTTCCTGACCAATGCCGGAGAAATGTAAAAAACGCCACACTTCCTCTCGCGACATGCCCTCTACAATTTTAACCATGCCCACATTACTAGATTTGCGCAAAATGCCCGCCAAGTCCAACTGACCATAACCATGATGGTCCTTAACCAGCTTATCATTTGACATATATTTGCCATTTCCAGTATCAATCACCGCATCGGGTTTAATCGTTCCCAGTTCTAACGCACCAGCCACAATAACCGGTTTAATGGTAGAACCCGGTTCGAATACATCCGTTACCACGCGATTGCGCGTTTGATTAGCCGTCACCTGCGAGCGATCGTTAGGATTAAAACCTGGCTGAGAGACCATAGCCAAAATCTCACCTGTTTTCACATCTAACAGCACTAACCCAGCCGCTTTCGCCTGATGCTCAATCATGGCTCGCTTCAGTGCACGATAGGCAAAAAACTGTAAATCGCGATCAATCGACAAGGTCAGCGCTTTACCCTCATGCGCCGGACGAATCTCATCTACCGTTTCAATCACGCGACCCAAATTATCACGAATGACCTTACGTACGCCTGGGCTGCCTTTCAACCAATCGTTGTAACTCAGCTCAATGCCTTCAATGCCACTATCATCAATATTGGTAAAGCCAATCACGTGCGACATCACTTCACCAGAGGGATAAAAACGCTTAAACTCAGGAACTAAATGCACCCCTTCCAAAGGTAAACGCTCAATCAACTTAGCTGCTTCTGGTGTCAAACCACGCTTCAAATAGTAAAAGCGTTTACTCGCATTGGCTTCGATTTTTTCTTGAACCACTTCCAGCGGCATACGTAATGCCGATGCCAATGAAGTTTGATAATCCGTCTGCCCCTGTAAGGTTTTAGGGTCGATAGCGACCGAAATCATCGGCGTACTCATGGCCAACACATGACCACGCCTATCTAAAATCGGACCCCGTGCTGCTGGCAAAGTGACATGACGAATTTGACGCTTATCCCCTTCTTGCTGCAAGAAACTGGCTTGTTCAATCATGACACGCCAAGCGCCAAAGAGGAGTGCAGCAAAGGCCAGCACAATTAAGGCAAAAATCACCCGATCGCGTTGACTACCACGCATCATGGTTGAATCGACCCTTCTGGCAACAACAACACCCGCTCTTGTGCCGCTGTAATAGGCGACATACCAAGCTTGTTGCGTGCTATTTGTTCAATACGAGTACTAGACAACAAGTGGTTATACTCTAATTGCAAACGCCCCTCTTCTACGCGTAGGGCATAGTCCTGCTTCACGCTTTTATGAAGCTGTGTCGAGGTAAGACGGACCTGATGCTTTACCCACACTACCGCAATTGCACTGGTGATGAGCGAAACAATCAGTAAAATCCAGACAAAAGCGCCCCATGACCACAGAATTGACAATCCGGGTAACGGGGCGTTCTTCATCATCTAAAGCGTGAATTCAGCAAAGCAAACCATTAATTGGCTTGTTTGCGAATCCACGAAGGAATGTTTAAGTAGGCATGACTTTCATTGTGAGGTGCACCAATCACACCAGGAGCGCCCTGACGCAATCCAGCAATATTGCCACCGACCAAACCAGGAATATTCGGCATAGGTGCGGTTGCAGAAGGCGTCAGATTTGGCGTTACCCAACGAGAAGGACGAGCTGCTTCTGCCACAGGCGCTGGCTCAGCAGCAACAGGTTTAACCGGTTCAGCAACAGGTTGTGCTTTAGCAACTGACAACGTTAAACCCGTTGCAATGATGGTGACTTGTACTTCATCACCCAGGTTTTCGTCGAACGCCAAACCAATTTTAATCATCGCTTCAGGATGAGCAAAGCTTTCGATTAAACGACCCACTTCTTCAAACTCATCCGAACCCAAGTCATCTGAAGCGACAACGTTGACCAGAATGCCGCGCGCACCATTAATGCTAATATCTTCTAACAAAGGACTGGAAATAGCCGCCATAGTCGCATTCTTAGCACGTTCATCACCCGTTGCCGAACCCACACCCATCATCGCCAAACCACGGAAGCCCATCATGGTACGCACGTCTTCAAAGTCAACGTTGATTAACCCTTCACGTGTCACCACTTCGGTAACGCCACGTACCGCGTTATGCAACACTTTATTGGCCATATTAAAGGCATCTAACATGCCTAACTTTTTGCCGGCTACTTTGTGCAATTTTTCGTTAGGGATAACAATTAAAGAATCAACGTGTTGCTCTAAATCAGCAATACCTTCAGCAGCAATTTTATCACGTTTTTCAAAACTGTAAGGACTGGTTACCACGCCTACGGTTAAAATACCCATATCACGCGCTGCCTTAGCAACGACTGGCGCAGAACCGGTACCCGTACCACCGCCCATACCCGCCGTAACGAACAGCATATGCGTACCATCTAATGCACTACGCACGCGGTCAATATCTTCCGTTGCCGCTTGCTTGCCTTTTTCAACATTCGAACCCGCACCCAAACCAGACTTACCCAATTGAATACGCGTACTCGCTTTTGACTTATTCAATGCCTGCGCATCGGTATTAGCCGCGACAAAATCCACACCAATGATTTGGCTACGCACCATGTAATCCAGCGCGTTACAACCACCGCCACCTAGGCCAATCACCTTAATTACCGGCATGCCATTCATATTGACAGCTGCTTCCTCGAGTTCAAATTTCATCACAACCACCCCTGTTTTGTCTGTTCACCACATTAATTTAACCGTTCCACGACACGTAATATGGCACTACGCGCACGTGGATTTTGCTCTGTTTCTGCCAAGCTTGGAAAAACCTTACCTAAAGATTTCACCCTTGGCTCTGTCACCACCTGTCGCAATGCATCGTCATAACGACCACGCGACTGATCGCGAAAAAACTGTTTCACCAAGCGATCTTCCAACGAATGAAAACTAATCACCGCCAACCGTCCGCCTGGTTTGAGTTGGTCAATCGCATCGGACAATACCCGCTGCAACACACCCAACTCATCGTTAACCCAAATCCGCAACGCCTGAAAACTCCGCGTTGCTGGATGTTTATATTTATCCTTCACTGGCTGTGCTTGCGCAATCACTTCGGCCAAGCTCAGCGTATCCGTCAAAACACCCGCCTGCTGCGCCGACAATACGGCAGTCGCGATGCGGCGCGCGAACTTCTCTTCACCATAGGTTTTCAGCACCCAAGTCAATTCATCGAGACTGGTTTGCGCCAAACGTTCCGCCAAGGTCAGACCCGCATTGGTATTCATACGCATATCCAGCGGGCCTTTTTGCATAAAACTAAAGCCCCGATCCGCATTGTCTAGCTGAGGTGACGAAACCCCCAAATCCAACAAAATGCCATCAACTGGCTCAATCAGTCTGCTTGCCAACTCAGCAAAGTTCGCATGCACAAAGGCAACCCGTTTATCATCAGCAAACTTAGCTTGACCAAAAGCTATCGCTTGCGCATCTTGATCGAAAGCAACGAGACGTCCCTGCACACCCAAGTGAGCAAGAATACCAGCGCTATGCCCACCTCGACCAAAAGTGCCATCTACGTAAACACCATCTGGCTTGATTGCCAAAGCATCCAAACATTCCCGAAACAGCACAGGCGCATGGACATGAGAAGTCATCACAAACTCAACCCCATTAACGGGCTGCTTGGCGATAAGTCTGTTGATAACTCTTCGCGCGTTGCCTGAATCCAAGACTCACGTTGCGCTTGCCATGTTTCCGCCGACCAAAACTCGATTTTGTTACCCTGACCGACCAACATCACTTCCTTGGTCATCTGAGCATAGTCACGCAATAAATCGGGCACTAGGATTCGACCAGCGCTATCCATCTCCATTTCCACTGCATGACCTAAGAGCAATCGTTGTACCCGACGTGTTGCTGGATCCATATTGGGCATCGCCATCAACTTGGCCTCAATCGCCCGCCAATCCGCCATCGGGTACAATAATAAACAGGCATCATGGATATCGACCGTCAACACCACCTCACCCTGACAAACTTGTTGCAAGGTTTCTCGGAATCGCTTAGGTACAGCCATGCGTCCCTTATCATCTAAGGTCGCTGCTTGTAACCCGCGAAAGGTAATGGACGATTGTTTTTCCACTTATTCCCACTTTTCACCACATTGGCCCATATTTTACCAACGCAAAAACCACTTCTCAACGCAAGCAAACAGCCCAAATTTGAATTTATTGCATTCATTAAACTTAAAATTCAATAAGTTAAGAAACCTAGCTAAACTGAAAATAGATAAAAAAAAATCACTTAATCTTTTTTGTGAATCATAAATAAAATGAATAACTTAGCATGCGGGCTTAAACACACAATAGATAGTGGTTGACTAAACAAAAGACATACAAGAAGACAGTCATGCAAAATATGAGACCGACAAAAACGCGATGAAGAAAAAAGAAAAATTGAGCAAAAAGCTCAAAAAAAGACAGATTCAGCAGAAAAAAGAGAGAAAATTGAGTGGATCGATAAGCCGGGTTCTGTCGTGAACAATCATTCGTCTGCGATGTTGATCGCTCAACACCTGTAGCAACCTACCCGGGAACGAGATGGGCCATCTCTATTCATGCAAGCATGAATGGTTCCCCTATTTGGTCTTGCTCCGGATGGGGTTTACCCTGCCAGTCCTGTTACCAGTCCTGCGGTGCGCTCTTACCGCACCTTTTCACCCTTACCAGTAACTTGCGTTACTTTGGCGGTTCAGCTCTCTGTTGCACTTTCCGTCAGCTCGCGCTGCCTAGGCGTTACCTAGCATCCTGCCCTATGGAGCCCGGACTTTCCTCCAGCAGTTACCTGCCAGCGATTGTTTAATCCACTCTCATGCAGTCTAGCAGGCAAGCGACTGAAAGTCACTGATTTTTTTGTTGCCACTGCAACGCCAAATCATAAACCTGCTTCTTTTTCTGCCCCGTAATAGCGCAAGTCAACTTAACTGCTTGAGACAAAGGCAAGTCGACTAATAACGGCTGCAATACTTGCATTAAAGACAATGTTTGCTCATCAACATCATCTTTTTTCTCAGCTGGTGCGAGCAATAAGACAAATTCACCTCTTTGCCAATCTTTATGCGCCTGCATCAAAGCCAGAACCTCTGTCGTTGTGCCGCGCACAAAACGCTCATGCAACTTGGTCAACTCCTTCGCCAATACCAACTGACGTTGCGGAAAAACCTCAGCCAACCAAGCGAGTGTATCCATAATACGATGTGGCGCTTCAAAAAAGACACTCACCCGATGGCTTTGCGCTAATTCACTTTGCCATGCTAGCTTCGCCTTCTGCGTTGTCGGCAAAAACCCTAAAAAACAAAACCCAGCCCGCACATCCAAACCCGAGGCAGCAATAGCAGTGAGCACAGCACTAGCACCGGGAACAGAGACAACCTTAATACCCTCCGCCGCAACCGCTTGCACCAACAGAGCGCCCGGATCGGAAATAGCCGGTGTACCCGCATCACTCACATAAGCCACCGATTCCCCAGCCTGTAAGCGCTTAACCACTTCTTGCGACCGCGCGCGCTCATTATGATCATGCACACTGATCATGGGCTTACGAATACCCAACGCACTCAACAACTGACCTGTATGACGGGTATCCTCGGCAGCAACCACATCAACCTGCAGTAATACCGCCTGAGCGCGCGCCCCCATATCGGCTAAATTACCAATTGGCGTTGCCACCATATATAATTGTCCAGGTAAAACCCAAGTTGTTTGTTGCACGTTTCATTCACCTCTATTTTTAAGACGCTAGTATATTATGAATAACCGCTTCTCTTACACACACCTGTTGGCTATTTTATTGCCACTCTCACTGACATTGACCGGCTGTGGCAGCAGTAACCAAACCAAATCACCCGCCCCTATCGTTCACCCCACGCAAAATGAACCAGTTAAAACGGTTATAGCCGCACCTAGCAAACCCATACTCATACCAGAAAATCAATCAGTGCCAAACAACAAAGTGGTTGACATTCCTGCTCCAGCAATACCCCAGACACCATCAACAGCTGAAACTACAGCACCATTGGCATCAGCTAACTCAGCTCTAAATGAAGAAAACATCAAACAAGCGCAAAAAAACTTAAGGAAAGTGGTTGTCCTGCTTCCCGATCGCCCCAGTCTGTCAGAAGTGAATCGTGATATTGAAAAAGGCATTCGTGCTGCCCATCAACTCCAGCCGCACAACCCACATTTACAAATCATCGTGCTTCACGATGCACTGAACGGTGAAGCCTTGATGCAAAAAGCCAATGCCTACACGCCGGACTGGATCATTGGCCCCTTAACCAAAAGCGATATTCAGAGTATTCAATCACTAACGAATGATCGCCATATTGTTCTCAATCGACTCGACACCCCAACCACGGCATTACAAATTGGGCTTCCCCTGGAAGATGAAATCGATCAACTGCTCTCGCAATTCCAACCCCAACTGGGACAGCTACTGGTCGTAGCCAGCAATCATGCAAGCGATCAGCGTTTACTTACCCAACTCAACCAGAAAGCCAAAGCATTGGCTTTTAATGTGAGCAGTGTAACGTTAGAAAAGCAGAATCCAGACCTACGAGACTGGCTAATCAACGAAGGAGGCATTCAATCCAGTCAAGATCGGATTAAACGCATGACCAACTTAGTAAGAGGCGACTTTTCGGACAGCCTGCCCCAAGCGCGTCAGGATATACAAGCACTCATTTTTTTGGGCAACGCCAAGCAACTGAAGTCTATCATGCCCAGTTTAAGCTACTATCGTATTAACTGGCCTATCTATGCCACCAGTCAACTCCTACCCAGTAAAAGTACTGACCCATTCAATGAACCAGAACTCAATGGCGTCTCTGTACTGACGCCACCTTACCTCATCAATACTTCAGGGCCAAGCAGCCTATTCGAAGCGCTTGGCTGGGATAGTTACCTATTATTAGCCAATCCATTAGCCTATTCAGCCAACACACAAACTGGCAAATTGACGAACCAAAATAATCAATTACGCCGTCAACTCAACTGGATGCAAATTCAGGATGGCCGGTTAGTCAATCACAAGCAACCATGACCAGTACGCTTGCCAAAGGTCAAGCCAGTGAATCGCTTGCAGCTGCCTACCTAACGCGGCAAGGTCTCACTTGCATTCAGCGTAACTTTCGTTGCAAGCAAGGTGAAATTGACTTAATTTGCATAACTGACGACCAAACGCTCGTTTTTGTCGAAGTGCGCAGCCGCAGTCTAACCCGATATGCCTCTGCCGCTGAAAGCATTACCTTACGCAAGCAACAACGCATCATTCATTGCAGTCGATATTTTTTACTCACGCATCCACAGTATCAAGACTGCAACTTACGCTTTGATGTAGTATTATTTGACACCAACCATCAATCGCCACAATGGATTTGTTCGGCCTTTGATGCCACATCTGTCTACTAGGAGAATCATTCATGCTGTTAAAACCTGTTTTAGTGAGCCTAACGGCCCTATCCTTACTGTCCGGTTGTGTTGCCGCTCCTGTTGTCAT
>JACXUY010000016.1 GCA_014763665.1 Gammaproteobacteria bacterium | reverse complement strand
ACCTGATCCCTTCTCGAACTCAGAAGTGAAACCCGTCAGCGCCAATGGTAGTGTGGGGCTTCCCCATGTGAGAGTAGGTCATCGCCAGGCACTTAATACCTAACCCCGTTCAGAAATGATCGGGGTTTTTTATTGCCTGAAGTTAAGCAATAAATTTTCTCATTAAGGCGAGTTGTCTCGCCTTAATGAGAAAAGCGGTTAGAAAGACTTTAATAAAGGCTCAAACTGGCTTTTGACTTTATCGACTTTCGGTTTGACCACTAATTGGCAATAAGCTTTATTAGGATTGTTTTTGAAATAGTCTTGATGATAGGCTTCAGCAGGGTAGAACTTAGCTAATGGCTGTATTTCTGTCACGATGGGGTTAGCGTATTTTTTGCTGGATTGCATAGCACTAATCACAGCATGCGCCGCTTTTGCTTGCGCTTCATCGTGGGTGAGGATAATGCTCCGATACTGACTGCCGATATCGTTGCCTTGACGATTTTTGGTAGTGGGGTCATGAATAGTGAAGAACACAGTGAGCAGTTGTTCGTAACTGATTACAGTCGGGTCGAAGCTAATTTGCACTACTTCGGCATGACCTGTTTTGCCAGTACCAATCAATTCATAGGTAGGATTGGCAAACTCACTTCCGGCATAACCAGACACGACTTGTTGCACGCCTTTGAGCGGTTCAAAAGCGGCTTCTAAACACCAAAAACAGCCACCACCTAGGGTGGCGAGTGCAAGACTGACCGACATAATTTATTCCTCGTGTTAAAATAACCGTTACGTGCTTCATCATAGCACTTTCTTTAAGCGAAAGCCTAGCGGGATTTGAAATGAAAAAAGTGGAACAACCTTGGTGGGAATCGACGCCGCTCTCCGCCATGTCGGAAACGCAATGGGAAAGCTTATGCGATGGTTGTGGTAAGTGTTGTTTGGTGAAGATACAAGATGCTCAGACCGAGCGAATTTACTTTACCGATGTGGCTTGCCAGTTATTAGATTGCAGTTCGGGTCGTTGCCAGAATTATGCCCAACGTCAAACCCTCGTGCCTGATTGTGTGAAGCTCAGTAAAGACAATTTAGAAGATTTAGAATGGATGCCGCCTGATTGCGCTTATCGTCGTCTGTATGAGCACAAGCCCTTGTTATCTTGGCATCCGTTAATAACAGGAGATGCGAATAGCACCAATAATTATGGTGCAGGCATAGCTGGTATGCCGTTAGTAAGCGAACTAGATGTTGAAGATGATGAGCTAGAAGACCATGTGGTGACATGGCCTTTAGATCGCGTTGGTTAGTTCGTCCCTAAACTAGATTATTTTTTGTTAGGTGCCTTGGTTTTGGTAGCTGTTGCTGACTTGGCTGTTGGCTTTGCCGCTGGTTCGATGGCGTTGGCAACCGCTTTGCGTAGTGCAGTCAGCTGACGCTCGACTTCATCTATGCGCGAACGTAAACGCGTGTTATTTTCTTCACTGACTTCGAGACGACGCAGGAGAAGCTGACTATTTTCTTGCTGAGATTTGAGTTGGGCTTGTTGTTCTGTTTGAGTAGCTTCCAAGGCGGTAATCTTGGCTTGTGCTTCTGTCAATGCTTGACGAAGCTACTCTCGTTCTTTTTTGCCAGGGTCGCCAGATGCTAGGAAGAGTCCAAGTAAAATCAGTATAGCTGCGCCAATCATAATGGGTTTAGGTAATTGAATGGATGCAGCGTTGGGGTTTGCCATGAGTCAGTTTCCTTATGGTTATTGATATGAGTGGATCATAGCCTGTGTATCATTGATTTGTCTATTGTTAACGATGGCTTAGACAGTTTAATGTGAAATGTCAAGCATATCGTGATCGCTCAGCGGTGGCAAAGCTTTCGTTGGCTTAACACCCAGTTGTGACAAGGTATGCGCCTGTGATAGTAGCCCGCCACGGCCAGCAAATTTGGTTTTGGCATCCAGCCAGGTTTTGTGTGTGGCATCGAGTTGTGAGCCGATTTTATCTAAGTCGCTGGCAAAGCCATTCAGCTTATCGAGTAGTTTTTCACCCCGATTGATAATGTCTTGCACATTCTGTTGTTGCTGCGCATTGCGCCACAGCTGACTGACCATGCGCAATACAAATAACAGTGTGCTGGGCGAGGTGAGCAATACATTATGTTGCCAAGCAAATTCGTAGAGTTGTTGGTCGGCGCGTGCTGCGGTGAGTAAGGCTGATTCAATGGGCATGAATAGAATCACAAAATCGGGGCTGTTAATGCCTTTACCAGTGGTGTAGTTTTTGCGACTGAGTCCCAGAATATGTTGGCGCACACTGGTGAGATGTTCTTGCGTTGCTTGTTGCTCGCTGTTTTCCTGTTCAGCATTGACCAAACGCGTATAGGCGGTGAGTGATACTTTACTATCGATAATGAGATGTTTGTTTTCGGGTAGCAGCAGCAGAATGTCGGGGCGTTGGCGAGCGCCTTCTTCATTATGGGTGCTGTGTTGCGTTTGATAATGCAGTCCTTCCATTAATCCCGCCATTTCTAATAGGCGTTCGAGCACCAGCTCGCCCCAATCGCCTTGGCTTTTTGCTTGACCGGTGAGTGCTTTGGTAAGGGCGTGAGTTTGTTCACTCACTTGGGCGCTGGTTTTCATCAGGTGGTGTACCTGCTCCGATAGACGTGTGCGTTCGGTGGTGTCGAGGCGATGCAGCTCTTCCATGCGTTGTTTGAATTCGGATAGGTTTTCTTTGAAGGGCGTCATTAAGCCAACCAGACTTTGTTGCTGCTGTTGCTGCAGCTGTTCACCGGTTTGACGCAAAATATCGCCCGCTAAGGCTTGAAATTGATGTGTTAACGCCGTTTTTGCTTCTTCGAGTAACTGTTGTTTTTCTTCACTGAGGCTACGTTCTTTGTTGAGCAGGGTGTTGCTTTCCGCTAATTCGATTTTGAGACCGGTGATTTCTTGCTGTAAGTATTGGTTGCGCTGTTGTTGTTCTTGCAGCGCTTGCTGAATGTCACTTAATCTTTGCTCGTATTGTGCGGCTTGCAAGGCGAAGTTTTGCTCAATGAGTGAGGCTTGATGCTGTGCATTAAGTTTTTGTTGCCACAGCACTATGGCAAGCAGTGCCATGAGGATGATTAGGGCATAAAGCCAGAGTGGGTCGAAAGGCAGAGTGGGCATCTTGGGTTTCTTTGCGTGAGTAACGGAATGCTTATGATACAACCCTTGTTGGTGAATAGTTACAGAATAAATCCTTTTTTTATGGCACAATTCAGTTATTGAAACAAAGTTGACTTAGGTAACGATCGTATGTGCGGACTAGCCGGTTTTATTGACCCCAAACAGACCCAATCTGATGCGTCATTGCGTCAGCAAGTGGCCGTTATGAATGAGGCTATTTTGGCACGAGGCCCCGATTCGGCTGGTGAGTGGAGTGATGCCAGCTATGGCGTGGCGCTGGGTCATCGTCGCCTAGCCATTATGGATTTATCGCCTGCGGGTGAGCAACCGATGCATTCGCATTGTGGTCGTTATGTCATGGTGTTTAATGGCGAGGTGTACAACCATCATATCTTGCGCGCTCAGTTGGTAGCGGAAGGCGTTTCGGTGCCTTGGCGTGGGCATTCTGATACCGAAGTGATGCTTACAGCCATCGCGCATTGGGGTGTGGAGTACGCCTTAACGCAATTTAACGGCATGTTTGCCTTTGCGCTATGGGATCGTAAGCAAGAAAGTCTGACGCTGGCGCGTGACCGTATGGGCGAAAAGCCCCTGAGTTATGGTTGGGTAAATGGCATTTTCTTTTTTGCGTCCACCTTAGATGCTTGCCGCGCTCACCCTCAATTCGTTGCTGAAATCGATGCACAGGCGCAAGCGCTGTATTTGCGTCATGGCTATGTGCCTGCGCCATACAGCATTTTTAGGGGTATGCATAAGTTATTGCCGGGTCAGTATCTGACGCTGGCGCAACATGAGCTGCGTGATGTTCAGCTGCCGCTTGCTCAATATTACTGGCAGCCTCGAAGTGTGGTTGAGCAGGCGTTGCGTCATCCTTTCCAAGGCTCTGAACAAGAGGCGATGGATCAGCTAGATGCCTTACTAAAAGATGCCGTTGCCCTGCGCATGGAGGCGGATGTGCCTTTGGGCGCTTTCTTGTCTGGCGGCTTTGATTCTTCATTGGTTGTGGCCTTGATGCAACAAGCTTCGCCCCAGCAAGTGAATAGCTTTTCTATTGGCTTTGACGATGCACAATTTAATGAGTCGGAGCACGCGCGAGCGGTAGCGAAACATTTACAAACTGCACACACCGAGCTATTTGTCACGGCTCAAGATGCATTGAATGTCATTGGGCAATTAACTCGTATTTACGATGAGCCTTTTGCTGACTCATCGGCTATGCCGACTTATTTAGTTTCTCAATTGACGCGACAAAGTGTTACGGTGGCCTTATCGGGCGATGGTGGTGACGAACTGTTTGGTGGCTATGGTCACTATACGACCGGTGAGCGCTTGTGGTCGGTCGTGGGCGGCAATTTACCCTCGATGCTCTCGCTCGGATCTAAGGCATTGCACACGCTACCACCAACGATTTTCAATCGAGTGGGCGGTGTGTTTGGCAAAGCCAATCTGGGCGATCAGTTGTCGAAAATTGCTGATGTACTGCCTTATTTCGATACCCATGCCAATGCTTACCGTGGTCTTGTGTCGCATTGGCGTGATCTGCAAGCCTTAATGCCAGGTGTGCAAGAACCCTTAACGCTGTTAACGGGGCTGGAAGCGATTCCCGACGGGCTAGTCGAGATGGATGAGATCATGCAGTACTTGGACATGCGCACCTATATGAGTGATGACATCTTAACGAAAGTGGATAGAGCCAGCATGGCGGTCAGTTTAGAAGGTCGTATTCCTTTATTGGATCATCGTGTCGCTGAGTTTGCTTGGCGTTTACCGCGTCATTTCAAGCGTCGTGACGGGGTGGGTAAGTGGTTGTTAAAAGAGTTAACCTACCGTTATATTCCCAAATCCATTATGGATAGACCGAAACAGGGCTTTGCCGTGCCACTGGCGCAATGGTTGCGAGGGGAGCTGCGCGATTGGGCAGAGTCCTTACTCACGGTTGAGCGTTTAGAAGCTTTGGGGCTGAATGCGGTGTTGGTGCGTCAGACATGGCAAGCGCATTTGTCGGGTAGTCGAGATTTTAAAACCCCCTTATGGACAGTATTGATGCTGCTTAACTTTCATCAATCCTTGTCGAGTCAGGCATGAAAATCGCGCTAGTATTACAAACCTTAGGTAAGGGTGGTGCCGAGCGTGTCGCCTCGTTGTTATCGCAACAGTTTGAGCGTGATGGTCACGAGGTGCATATCTTGCTGTGGGAAAAGGTGCAACATTATCCGCATGGTGGGACGCTCACGGTATTGAATACACCAGCAACATCCTCGCTGATGGGCAAACTGTTCAATCTGTTGAAGCGTGCGTGGTTACTCAGGCAATGGCACAAGGCGCACCAACCCGATTTGCTCATCAGTTTAATGGAAACTGCCAACATCCCCGCTGTGTTATCGGGTGTGCCTGTGGTCATTTCGGTGCATCTTGACCCGCGTTTCGAGTTGGCGAGTTATCAGCGCTTGCTGATGAAATGGCTTTACCCGCTACCCAATGTTAAAGCGCGTGTGGCGGTATCGCATGGTATTGCCAAGGTGCTCGAAACTGACTTTGGCATTAAAGACTGGCAGGTGATTGCTAATCCAGTCGATTTGGTCGATATTGCCCAGCAAAAAACCTTGCCACGCACGCCAGAAATACCAACGCTGCAAGGAGACTATATCTTAGGTATTGGTCGCTTACATCCGCAAAAAGGCTTCGATTTACTCATTGATGCTTATGAACAAAGCGCCTTGTGTCGTGTTAAACCACTGGTGATTTTAGGGGAGGGTGATAGCCGTGCTGACTTAGAAGCACAAATCGCGGCGCATGGTTTACAAAATTGGATTTACCTGCCTGGATGGGCGAATAATCCCTTTCCTTGGTTCGCGGGTGCATGGGTATTTGTCATGAGTTCGCGTTCGGAAGGCTTGGGCAATACGCTGATTGAAGCTATGGCTTGTGGTTGTTCCTGTATTAGCGCCGATTGTGATTTTGGTCCAAGAGACATCATTACGCATGAAGTAGATGGATTATTAGTGCCTGCTGAATCGAGTAAGGCCCTATCGCAGGCGTTCGATCGTCTGGTGATGCATGAGGATTTGCGTCGATCGTTACAGCGCGGTGCAATGCGCCGAGCGGAAGACTATGATTTGCCACTGATTGCTCGGCAGTGGGCAAATCAACAAGACTTAATGCTGTAGGATTTTTTGCCACCGTCTAATTTGCGCTCGCACCTGATTGGGTGCAGTGCCGCCTAAATGGTCACGAGCTGCCACTGAGCCTTCTAAGGTGAGTACATCAAACACATCTGAATTGGCATTGGGTGCAAATTGGCGAATTTCTTCCAATGTCATCTCCGCTAAGTCTTTAGCTGAAGCAACGCCATAGGCAACAGCCTTACCCACCATTTCGTGTGCATCACGGAAAGGCGTACCTTGTTTCACGAGGTAATCGGCTAAGTCGGTAGCGGTAGCAAAGCCACGACGAGCCGCTTCACGAGTGATGTCTTTGCGTACTTGTACGGCAGGCATCATGTCGGCAAAGGCGCGTAGGCTACCCAGTAGCGTGTCGATGGTGTCGAACAGCGGCTCTTTGTCTTCTTGGTTGTCTTTGTTGTAGGCTAAGGGTTGACCTTTCATCAGGGTCAGTAGCGCCATCAAATGCCCGAACACGCGCCCTGATTTACCACGCACCAATTCGGGTACATCGGGGTTTTTCTTCTGCGGCATGATGCTCGAACCGGTACAGAAGCGGTCGGGCAGATGAATAAAGTGGAACTGCGCCGAGGTCCATAAAATCAGCTCCTCACTGAAGCGCGACAAGTGCATCATCAAAATACTGGCGACACTGGTGAATTCTATGGCAAAATCACGGTCGGATACGGCATCGAGCGAATTTTGGCAAACGCGCTCAAAACCCAGTAGGCTAGCAGTGTATTCGCGGTCGATGGGGTAGGTGGTGCCAGCCAGTGCCGCTGCGCCTAGCGGTAGGCTATTAGTGCGTTTGCGACAGTCGAGTAAGCGCTCATGGTCACGCTCGAGCATTTCTGTCCAAGCCAACATATGATGACCAAAGGTAATCGGCTGTGCCGTTTGCAAGTGTGTAAAACCTGGCATGATGCTATCGGCTTCGCGTTCGGCAACACCCACCAGTCCTTTTTGTAAGCGGCGAATTTCAGCGGTGATAACATCAATGGCATCACGCAAATAGAGACGAATGTCGGTGGCGACTTGGTCGTTACGACTGCGCCCGGTATGCAGTTTTTTTCCGATATAGCCAATAGCATCAGTCAGTTCAGACTCTATGTTCATATGCACATCTTCACGCGCAATCGACCAGTTAAAATTGCCAGCTTCGATTGTTGCTTTGACTTGATTGAGGCCAGTGATAATCAGGTCGCGTTCAACGTCAGTCAGTACTCCCACTTTGGCCAACATGGTGGCATGGGCGATGGAGCCGGCAATGTCTTGTGCATACATACGCTGATCGAAAGCGACCGAAGCGGTAAAGGCTTGAACAAAGGCATCGACCGCTTCTTCAAAGCGTCCGCCCCACATCATGTTGGTTGCTGCTGATGACATAATGAATCCGAAAAATTATATATGGTGTTTATTTTACACCACTGAGCGTTAGTGACTGTTGTTTTCGTCTGTCTAAACAGACATAGAAACAAAAAAACCTAGCAATTAGGCTAGGTTTTGAATATGGTGCCGATTGAGAGACTCGAACTCCCGACCCACTGATTACAAGTCAGTAGCTCTACCAACTGAGCTAAATCGGCAATAAAAAAATTATAGGAAAAACTGCTACCAGCGTCAAGCGGTTTGTGCCTTTTTGTACTGGGTTTTGTGTTTTATGTCACACGAAAGCGGCTTATTTTTGAAATTCTTGCTGCGCTTTGTTAATGGCTTCATTCACTTTCTCAGCAGTATGTTGGGTTTTGCTACCCCATTCATTGAGTGTATCAATCCATTCAATACTGGTAACCAAACCACTGCGCACGAGGTGATAACTGTCCATCCAATTAAACGCAATGGCAGCGAGGATGAGTAGAGTCGTAGCAGTACTTCCTAAAAAAACACGTGACAACAAGAACACTTTGAGGGCTTGTAAATTCATTAGGACATAAACTCAAACGTAATTGGTGATTAAGAATTATGTTAACCCATTTTTATGATTTTGTATAACAGACTTGACGAAAAATGGCACGTGCAGGATGGACGGCCTGTTGCAGTGTTAAACTCAGTTCGGTTGGTTGATTTAGGAGTTGCTGTCGGATGAGTTGAGCGGCTAAAAAAGCTGAAGTTAACCCGTGTGAGCCATGACCGATGCTCATCCAAAGCTGAGGGCGTAACAGCGAAGATAAATCGGGGATGGTGTCGGGTTGATGACAGCGCGAGCGAATAGCTGCTTGGTAGTCTGGGATGTCGATAACGGGTCCTACTAGGGGAAGATGGTCATAGGTATTGGCACGATATGCGCTGTGTCCTTGTGTGGGGAGCGCATCGGTTGTTAAGGCGTTTGGGTAGGCTTGATTGAGTAAGGCTAGGTTGTGAAGGTGGGCGCTATCGGTTAAGCCTAAGGGGGCTTGTTGTTCGAAAGATGCACCAATGCAGGTGATGCCATCGGGCGTAGGTGAAGCATAGCCACCATAGGATAAGGCAAATTCGGGAGGGTTATTCCATGCTGAACTGGGTAGGTGAGAAACCTGCCCTTTGTTCAGTTGTAATACCTGCCCCCATTCAGGAAAGGCAAGCGCTGTTTGTGCGCCACTGGCAATAATCACGGCATCGGCTTCAAATAATCCTCGGTTAGACGAGAGTTGCCAGTGCTGGCCGGTGTGTGCCAGTTGGTTAATCACTGTCTGAGTATGAAGCTGGATGTTGGCGTGCGTTAGCAGATGTTGAACGATACGTCTTGGATAAAAACTGCCGCCATGTGGAAACCACAAGCCCGCTGGCTGATGCGCTAAGGGTAGCGCATCCATCCATTGTACTTGACTGTCTGGGTATGAGTTAGCCCAAGCCCGCCAAGCAGTTAGGTTTTTGGCATGAGTTGACCACTTTGCCGCCCCCGTTAATTGTCCTAGTTGTTCTCGATTGGGTTGTTGCTGCCACCAGTGCACGGCACGTTGCCAAGCCAACCAATGCCATTGCGCGTAAGGATTATCTGGACGTTGATCAATAATCGGCAAACAATTGCCTGCTAAGTTACCAGATGCGCTCATGGCTGGCGCCACGGCTTGCTCAAAAACGAGTATTTCTCGTCCAGTAACCGCCAGTTCTTGTGCTAGAGCAGCACCGGCAATACCTGCGCCAATGATGGCAATGTGTTGTATTGGTAGAGTTGTTGGTGATAAGGGTAACCAATTCTTTGGGAGATGGCAAGCCATGCCAATCAATTAGAACATGCCGAGCATGTTAGAAGATTCACTGTCAGCTTGAGCTTGTTTGGCGATGAAGGCAAGATGGTCTCGTGTCAGTCTTTGTCTTTCTAAATTTTCGATTAACTGGTCAGAGGTTTGATTGATATTGGCTTCAATAAAGCCGTTACCTTCGCCAATCAGCCAACAGGCGCCCTCAGCTAAGCAGGTAACGTAGGCGATTTGGTAATGGTCGGCATGAATACGCACTGGATGATGATGACCTGCCACCGCCATAACCACTTCGTGCGGCAAATTCCAACTTTTGAAGAGAGCAGCTCCTAATATAGCGTGATTCATGTGCAAGAGTTTTACCTCATTATCAATAAATGCATCGAGCGAATCAGACTTTTCACGCAGAATTTCGTATTCACGCATAAAAAAGCGTGCCATGAGTACACTGCCAGCCTCATGTAGGAGTCCTGCCAGAAAGGCAATAGCAGGATCGACCTGCCACTTAAAGCGTTTGTTCATATATTCAGCTAAATGTTTGGCAGAGAAAGCAGCGGTGATGCTGTGACGCCAGAATTTTCTCGCGTCAATTAAATGGCTTGTAAAGGTACTGTGCAGGCTAATGGCGTGAACAATATTGCGTGTTTCAATCACCCCCAAACGACCAACTGCATTGGTGATGTTGGTTACATTGGTATCGCCGCGATAAAGTACCGAGTTGGCTGTGTCCATAACGCGTTTGCTCACACCCGCATCGGCCCCCACAATACTGGCCAACTCTTGTATGTGCTGAGTAGGATTTTTCCAAGCTTCTTCAAATTGACGCAGTGTTTGTGGGATTTCAGGCAAGCGATTGAGTCGTTTGAGTTCTGAAAGAATGTGACTAGTTTTAGGTATTGCCATGGGCTCTATCCTCCGCTATCTGTCCGTTAACCTTCCAACAATACCACGGTTTTATGTCCGTGTATCATAACGCGATCTTCTAAGTGATAAATTAATCCTCTGGCAAGCACGTTGCGTTCTACATCTCGTCCTAAACGCTGCAAATCTTCGATGCTGTGGCGATGGGTAACGCGAATCACATCTTGTTCTATAATGGGTCCTTCGTCCAAGTCTTGGGTAACATAGTGACAGGTGGCACCAATGAGTTTAACGCCACGTTGGAATGCCTGATGATAGGGTTTTGCGCCAATAAACGAAGGTAGGAAGCTGTGATGAATGTTAATCATGCGTCCTAAATAGCGTTCGCATAGCGATGGCGGCATGATTTGCATAAACCGCGCTAATACAATGACGTCAGCGTTGAGTGCGTCAATTTGGGCTTCGTAAGCGGCAAAGGCTTCTGCTTTGTTGTCTTTGTTGATGGGAATGTAAAAGAAGGGGATGTTGTACCAGCCCGCCATTTTTCCCAACAACTGATGGTTGGCGACGATGCCAACAATATCGCCATCTAATTCGCCTGCTTTCCAACGGTAAAGCAGGTCGTGCAAACAATGAGCTTCATGGCTAACCAATAACACGATGCGTTTTTTCTGCGCTGAATCACTGATACTCCAGTGCATGGAAAACTCGCGAGCGATGGGTTCAAAGGCTGTGCGGAATTGTTCGACATCGAAGGGCAGGGAGGCGGCCTCGATTTCGGTACGCATAAAGAACCAGCCAGCATCTTGATCCAAATGATGATTAGCTTCGGTGATGTTGCCACCGTAAAGCGCAATAAAACTGGAGACTTTACCAACAATGCCCACTTTATCGGGGCAAGCAATGCTTAAACGATACACATGTGGGGTTAATAAGGTCATGGTTAAGTCACTTTGGTTGAGGCTTAATGAGTAATACGGGTTGGATTGCCCAGCTTAGCTAATGCACTATTGAGACGAGCATCAATCATACCACCATACTGATCAATGTCGGCGACCACCCCAAGGATGCGATCTTCAATGATGTCGCCATCGGGAGCTAAAAATACGATGGTTGGTGTTAGCTGTGCTTTGTAACGCTTTGCCACGCGCATGCTCTCTTTACGTTGACCATCGAAATCAACGATGGTGTCCTGTCCCAAATCTAAGCGGCGCATCAGTACTTTTTGTTGGTATTGTTTGTTTTTGAGCATCGGTTGTATGACATCGCGTTCCAACTGATGGCAGTAACGGCAGTCAGGTGCGGTGGCAACTAACAAAATCGGCAGTCGCGCTGTTTGTGCTTCTTGCGCTAAGGTCGATAAGTCCGTCACGGTGAGTAAGTCGGAAGATTTGGCAGCCTCACAGGCTCCTAGCCCGAACAAGGGTAAGAGTAGCGCGGCCGAGAGTAGCAATCGTCGAGATATTTTCATGAGTTTATTATAGAATAGCTTTAATTACTTTACCAAGGAATTCGTATGAATAAGTTATTCATCGCCACGCGAAAAAGTCCATTAGCCATGTGGCAAGCCGAATTTGTCAAAGCACAGTTGAAGCAACAGCACCCACAGCTAGCCATTGAGTTGATTGGTATGAGCACGCAAGGCGATGTCTTGCTGGACGTTCCCTTAGCAAAGATCGGTGGCAAGGGACTATTTATTAAAGAATTAGAAGAGCAGATGTTGGCGGGTAATGCTCAGTTAGCGGTTCACAGTATGAAAGACTTGCCCGTTGTGTTACCAGAAGGCTTTGCCATCGGTGCAGTGATGGCAAGACATAACCCCTTGGATGCCTTTGTATCTAATACTTATGCCAGTTTAGATGAGTTACCCCAAGGGGCAATTGTCGGGACTTCGAGTTTGCGTCGTAAAAGCCAGTTGTTAGCGGTACGCCCCGATTTACAGCTGCATGATTTACGCGGCAACATTCATACGCGAATGCGTAAACTAGATGAAGGTCAGTATGATGCTATTATTTTAGCGGCAGCTGGGTTAGAGCGTATGGGGTTGCCGGAGCGTATCCGTAGCATTATTGCTGCAGAAGTTTGTCTGCCTGCTGTGGCGCAAGGCGCTTTGGCGATTGAAGTGCTGGCAAAGGATGCGAGTACACAGGGCTTTGTCGATTGCTTGAATGATGAGTCAACCTTGGCTTGTGTGCGTGCCGAGCGGGCGATGAATGCTGCCTTAGAAGGCGGGTGTCAGGTGCCGATTGGCTCTTACGCTATTTGGCAAGGCGAGCAGATTTGGTTACGCGGTTTGGTGGCCAGCTTGGATGGCAAAACCATTATTCGGGGTGAACGCAAGGGGGCCGCGGCGGATGCCCAAGCGATGGGTGAGGATTTGGCGCGAGAGTTGTTAGCGAATGGTGCCAAGTCGATTTTAGATGTCGTTTACGGTCGCGCATGACTTCACCGGTAAAGCAGTTGTGGGTAACGCGTCCGAATCCTGATGGTGAGCAGATGGCCAAACTCGCGCGTGAAGCGGGCATGATGCCTTGGCTGATGCCAGTGATGGATATTTTTTGGCAATCTCCCGCTCATGAAGCCTTGCGACAGTTGATGCAAGCACAAATTATCATCGTCACCAGCCGCTACGCTGTGACCAGTTTGGAAAAGTCGGGTATTGCTTGGCCAATGCAAGCGACTTATTTAGCGGTAGGGGCAGCAACCGCTAAGGCGTTACAGCAACGAGGCATTGATGCCATTGTACCGACTCAAAGTGATTCCGAGGGCTTGTTAAATGAGCCTGTGTTGGCGCATACTGAGGGTAAGGCTGTCGTTATTTTGAAAGGCGAAGGTGGGCGTACCACCTTGCTGACGCAACTCACCAAGCGTGGTGCGTTAGTCACCGAAATTCCCCTTTATCGCCGCGTGTGTAAGTCTGTTGACCAAGGCATGTTAACGACTTTTCTGCAGCAGGATCAAGCGGTGGTAAGTGTGGCGAGCGCCGAGAGTTTAACCTGTGCCATGGATGCGACACCCGTTGGTTTTCGTCGTCGGTTAATGGCATTGTCTCTGGCAGTGATGAGTCAGCGAATCGCCGATTTTGCCCGTGCTAAAGGCTGGCAGGGAGAGATTCAGGTGGCGACAGAGACCAGCTCTGGGGGCTTAATTGAGGCAGCAAAAGCCTGTCAATAATGTGGGTTGATGCAACCTGCTAAGGAGTAGCAAGATGGAAAATACAGCCAATGCAACCGTAACGGAAGCGGTAACAGAATCCCCCAAACTGAGTCAAACCAAGGCGACTGAGGGCTTGCCTTCGGCTAAATTCCCCAAGTGGTTGCTCTGGACAGGCGTGCTGGGCGCTTTTT
This sequence comes from Gammaproteobacteria bacterium, assembly GCA_014763665.1. Classification (GTDB taxonomy): domain Bacteria; phylum Pseudomonadota; class Gammaproteobacteria; order Thiomicrospirales; family Thiomicrospiraceae. The sequence goes on along the minus strand of JACXUY010000016.1, from coordinate 46,532 downwards.
TAGCGCTGTTATCTTTGTTGGCGGTGATGCTGTTGGGGCAACGTTTGTTGTCTTTGGAGGCGTCGCAAGCGCAGGCGCTCAGCGATAACCAGCAGTGGGTAGAGGCACAACAAACCCAGTGGCGAACACAGCAACAAAGTTTGCTCGAACAGCAGCAAACCTTAGCGGCTGCTTTACGTCAAGAGTTAGCCGATAACTTTGCGCAAGTTGATGCACGCTTAAAAGCGCGTGAACAGCAACAACCTTGGCAATTCACCGATACGAAAATCGTTAAACTGATGACAGCACAGCTTGAAGGCTTGTCCTTGTTATCGGTTGAACCAGCGGCTTTGCTGGGTTTTGTAGAACACTGGCAGACCTTGTTGGCACAGCAAGGTGTTGAGGAGCATCATCCGCTACGCCGCGCCTTGTCGCAGGAAGTACAAGTGCTGATTGGTTTATCGAATGAGCGCGCTGCCAGTGTCAATGAGCAAACCTGGCGCGTTTGGCAAGGACTGATTGATTACTATGCGCCTGCTTCTACCGACGGACTGATTCAGCCCACGAGTGAAGTGAAGCAGGGTGAAGCGACTTCTTGGTGGAGTGGGTTGCTCAAATTCATTCGCATTACGCCGGCACAAGAAGTCGATGTCAGTCGGCTAACGCAGTTAAGAGATGCGAGCTTGTGGCAAACACAAGCGAGTATGGCACTGGCGCAGTTGCGCTGGGGCGTGCAAACGAATCAACCTCGTTTGGTGCAAGCAGAAAGTCAACAATTAGCGCAGTTGTTGGCTGTGATGGCGGTGAGTTTGCCAGACACTATGTCCGCACAGCTGACTGGCTGGCAGACTTGGTCTGGCTGGGGCAAACCAGAATGGCGTCATTTGCGTGATTATTTAGCGCAGCCAACTGCAGCAACACAATCATGATTCGACTGATTATTTGGGGTGTGCTGGCGCTTTTGGGTGCTGGTTTGGCCATGTTCGCGGTCAGTGAACAGGGCTATGTCGCGGTTAATTGGTCGGGTTGGCTGATTGAAACCTCAGTCAGCTTTTTAGTGTTGTTGTTGGTGTTGGCGTTAGCCGTTATTTACGGTGTCATGCGTTTGGTATTGGGAGTATGGCGTTTGCCAGAGCGCTGGCGTCGTTGGCGAGAGGGAAAACGTGCTGCGCTACCGATGAAGCAGGTTGCTCAAGGGTTGCAGGCATTGGCGCTGCAAGAAGATGATAAGGCGATGCAAGCACTAGTGGCTGGCAAGGATGCCAGTCAATGGTTACGTTATTGTCTGGCGGCGCAGTTAGCGCAGGCTCAACATCAGTGGGTGCAACGTGATGCTTATATCGAGAAAGCACTTGCCTTAGCACCCGATCAGGCCTTTACCATTCAGCTATTACACAGTCGTTGGTTAATGGATGAGCAGCCCGAACGGGCTTTGACATTGATTGACTCTTTGCAATCGCTTTACCCAAAACAGCGCACCTTAAAAGCCATGCGCGTGCAGGCACTGGAGCGCTTATCGGACTGGCAAAGCCTAGCGAGTTATTTACCCGAAGCGAAAAATGCCTTATCTCGTTCGCGTTATCTGGAATTGCAATCCCGCTTGCTGGCGCAATCCCTCAGTCGTGCCGATAACCGGGAACTGCTGGAAGCTGAGTGGAAAGCCTTGTCTCGCTCACAACAGCGTCATCCGTTGATTGTTAAAGCCTATGTTGAACGCGCCTTGGTGTGGGGTGCCTCTAGCGCTTTATGGCAAGTGGTGGTGAAAGCCTTGGAACAACGCTGGGACGCCCAGCTCTTGCCTTTGTTGGTGGCTTTGATTGGGCAAGACCCTTATCGTGAGTTGAAGCAGGTGCAACTGTGGTTGAAAACCTCGCCAAACGAGCCAGCCTTATGGTGGTTGTCTGGCTTGTTGGCGCAACGGCAGGGCATGAGTCAACAAGCGGAACAGGATCTTTTGCGTAGTTTGCAGTTGGCACCCAATGCCCAAGTGGCGGTAGCTTTGTCCGATTTATATGCTGCTCAGTCTAACCCCGAAGCGGGGCGGCGTTTGCTTTGTAACCAATTGCAAGCCGCATCAGCGGCGGATCGCCTTCATCCACTTCCACAAATTCAACAGGCTGGATAAAGAGCCGGCGACGTAGGTCATGGCGCATGCGCGCAAAATGCGCTTAGCCGAATGTAATTCTTTAGGGCTTAATAAATTGCTTTGTGCCAGTAAAGGCATGGCGCGATTGAAGCTGGCATCTAATTCAACTGGTAGGGTGGTGATATTGACCAGTACGCCGCCAAATTGAGAGACAAAGCCAATGGCGAAGGCTAGGGCAGCCAAAATGGGGCTGTGAATGACCACCAGTAGAATCGGTAAGGCAATGAGTGCCCAGCCCGAAAAACGTGCAAAGGTTTGAGCACGCGTCACCAATTCGGTGCGTCTTTGCAGGGCTTCGTAGCCTTGCGCATCTTGAATGGCATGACCCACTTCGTGGGCTGCGGTGACAATGGCCGTCAATGAATTACGATGAAAGTTGTTGGGTGAGAGGCGCACGGTTTTGCTGAGTGGATCGTAATGGTCGCCGTCGCTGGTTTCCTCTACCCGAACATGCCCCAGTCCTTGCTGTTTGAGCAGGTGTTCCGCAAACTGAGAACCCGTACCCGGTAGGGTCGGGTGAGGCGCGCTAAAGCGCTGCAAAATGCGTTTGGTATGCCATTGTGGCAGATAAAGTGCGACAGCAACCAAGCCAATCGCAACCAGTAATAGTGTATTCATGCGCCCTATTTTACGTGAATTGGCGTTAAGATAATACGCATCGTCTTAGGATATTCTTTCATTATGTCAAAGCACAAATCCCTCTGGGCCTTTTCATTGCTCTTGTCGATGCTGTTGCTGGCGTTTAGCTTGCCGTTATTACTATCTTGGATAACACACAGTGACTATCATGGACGCTGGGTCAATGAACCAGCACCTGAATTTCAATTAAGAACGCAACAAGGACTTTCTCCGAGTTTGGCCGATTTTCGCGGGCAAACGCTATTGCTCTATTTTGGCTATTTACACTGTGATGGTTTTTGTCAGCATCAATGGGTAACGCTATTTCATGTGATGCAAGCCTTAAAAGATGAGCCAGTGACCGCTGTACTCATTTCCCTAGATCCCCAGCGGGATAGTGCAGAAGATTTTGCCACTTTAGCATCCAATCTGGGCGCAAACTTTGTCGCTATTAGTGGTCAAAAGTTAGAAGAAATACAAGCGGTTGCCAATAGTTATCATCAACCATTTTCTAAACTCGGTGATTGGCAACAAAATGATTACAAACTAGATCATACCGGCGATATTTTCATGATTTCGTCACAAGGTAATGTTATACTCACATATAGTGGGGATAAATTTTTACCCGAGCAGATAGTGGCGGATTATCGGCGTTTACAGCAGGTCGGAGAATAGCATGATTCAATTAACACAAGCCTTAGCAGCAGAGCATGATCAAAGTCGTTTAAAAATAGATAAGCTGGTGCTAGGACTGAGCTTAGCCCATTTACCGATTACCATGTTTTTAGCGCCAATTGGTTTTGGTACTTCAACTTTTGCCATGATGTCGAGCGTGATTTTTGCTGCCATCATTGTGGCTGGTTATTTCTTGCTCAAAGGTAGTCGTTGGTTTGGTGTCCTTGCGGGTGCTGGCTTCATGGTGTTGTCTGCCATTTTGATTCAGGCGCAGATGGGGCGTATCGAAATGCACTTCCATGTTTTTATGGCCTTAGCTTTTATGCTGCTCTACCGAGATTGGCTAACCGTGGCGGTGCCAGCAGCAGTCATTGCAGTTCATCATTTGCTGTTTACCTATTTGCAAATGCAGGGCGCAACATTAGGTGGTATGCCAATTGTTGCGTTTAGCAATGGATGTAGTTGGGGAATTACTTTCCTACATGCGGCCTTTGTGGTGGTTGAGTCGGCGGTATTGATTTATTTCTCCATTACTATGCGTAAAGAGCAGGACAGTAACATTGCTGCTGCTTTGGTCATTAACGAGGTATCACAGACCGGTCAGTACGTAGCGCGTGTTGATACTGCTTATGGTTCGCCAACAAATGACGCTTTGAATAGCCTGCTGGCCTCGTTGCAACAAGGCATTGGTCAGGTCGCTCATACCGTGGCAGAGTTTACCAAGGGCAACTATTTGGCGAAGGCGAGTGGTCAGTTTCACGGGCAAATCGAGCAACTCATTTTGGGTGTCAACGAAATGGGCGATCGCATGGAGGCTCGTCGTCGCGAGAATCGAGATTATGCAAGTCAAATTGAAGCGTTACAGCGATCTATGGCTGTGGTTGAGTTTGACTTGAACCGAAAAATCATATCGACCAACGATGTTTTCCTGAAGGTATTTGGCTACTCACAACAAGAGATATTGGGTAAAGATCACAAAATGCTGGTTGATGCCGACTTTGCAGCTTCGGCTGAATATACACAAATGTGGCAAAAGTTGCTACAAGGAGAGTTTGTGGCTGGTACATTAAAACGTGTCAATAAAAAGGGCGAGCCAGTTTGGTTGGAAGCCAGCTACAACCCAGTGCTAGATGAGCAAGGTAAGCTCTATAAAATCGTTAAATTTGCCACTGATATTACGCGTAGTGAGCGCACTCTCATGCTTGAACGAGCCATTGATGAGTCAGCTAGTGTGCTGGATGCCATTGCCTCTGGTGATTTGTCTCGCCGAGTTTCGGGTGTGTTTGAAGGACGTTTGATGGACTTAGCAACGGCGGTAAACAATACTTCAGAGAAGCTGGCGCAGGTCGTTTCTGAAGTAAGTCAGGCAGCTCAAGTTGTTGCCATCGATGCCGATCAGGTATCGAGCGGCGCGCAATCGCTTTCCAGCAGTGTGGCACAACAAACCCAAGCCATAGAGCAGGCGGCGAGTGTTATGCATCATATGAATCAGGTCGCCAAAGCGAATACATCACAAGCGCAATTGGCGGCGAATAAAGCGGATCAGGTGCGTCTGCAAGCGAATGAAGGCTCGCGTGTTATGTCGCAAACCATTGAAGCTATGTCAGCGATTCGAGCCTCAAGTCATCAAATTAGTGACATTGTGACGTTAATTGATAGCATCGCTTTCCAAACGAATTTACTTGCCTTGAATGCGGCAGTTGAAGCCGCGCGTGCGGGTGAGCATGGGCGCGGTTTTGCCGTTGTAGCCAGCGAAGTGCGCGCACTCGCGGGTAAATCGGCAGATGCGGCGCGTGATATTAACGCCTTGATTACAGACAGTGTTAACCGCATTGAGGTGGGCACCGAGTTAGCAGATCGTTCGGGTGAAGTGCTGAATCAAATTGCGACGGCGGTGGATGAAGTGACGGGTATTATGAAGTCGTTGGCCAGTGCTTCGGTCGAACAGGCGAAGGGCATTGATGAAGTGACCCATTCGGTTGAGTTGATTGAACGTGCAAGCTCGGCCAATGCGGCAGTGGTAGCAGAGACGACACAAAGTGCCGCCAGTATGCATCATCAGGTAGAGAGTTTGCAGCAAAGTATGTCGTTTTTTCAGGTAAGTGGCTCTGGTTTTGCCCGTGTACCCAGACTGAAGTAACTCAAAGTAACTTGTTTGTCGATTAAACCCCGCTACTATAGTGGGGTTTTTATTTCAGCAGAGATAATCCTAGGGTGTGATAGTCATTCATTTTTTGATCGTGGGACACTAATGTAAGCTGCTCATAAATTGCTGTCCAAATTAAAGCGCGATCGAAAGGGTCTTTGTGTCCCTCTATTAACGGTGATTGATGAATACTGGCTAATACTTGCGCAGAAGATCCTAAAGAGGTAATTCCCATCCGTTGCGCTAAGGTGGGTATATCTTCGGGTGTTGCGCCTTTCAGGGTCAGCTTGCCAAGACTATATTTTAATGCAATTTCCCAATAGCTCAAGTGACTAACATAGAGTTGGTTATCAGGGTTTTTCAAAGCACTTAACCAGTGCGAGGGAAGTTTGTCGGGTGAATAAATAAGCCACAACAGAATATGAGTATCTAACAGCAGCTTCATAAGCCGAGTAAATCATCTTCTGTTATATCAAAATTATCATGAAATTCGACCTTGCCTTTGCCTTGCAAAATGCCAAATTGACGCTCTGCCTGTTCTTCGTATTTTGATGAGTAAGGCAATAGAACGGCAACTTTTTTATGCAGGCGTCCATACTCGACAATGACTCCTTCGCCCGTTTGTTCAATTCTGGATAGAATACGAGAGAAATCAGCCTTTAATTGGGCAACGGCAACTGCTTCCATTTTTACGCCTCCTGTGAATTCTTCCCTCAATTATTCAACAAAACTTGTCAACTTGTCGACTTGTGCGGTGTTAAAGCCAATTTTTGAGTGGGCTATAAAACAAAACCCCACCGAGTTGGTGGGGTTAGTGGTTATTGAAATCAGGATTTCCAGTTATCAGAAGCGGTAGTTAACACCTACATTGAATGAAGTGCCGTCTGCGTCGTCAGCAGAGATTTTATTAGCTTCTACTTTGACCGAAAGGTTTTTAGTCATTAAATAGTCTAAACCTAAACCATAAATCGTAAAGTCGCCATCGTTAGTTGATTTTTCAGTTTCACTGAAATTGATTGAAGGAGCATTTTGCGTGTAAGTCACTTCACTATCAGCATTGCCTTTTCCAAGACGTGCGTAAATGAGTGCATTCGGCGACACAACGAAGCCTAGTAGGATAGAAAACATTTTTGTTGTAGTGGTTTTAGCGCTAATTTTTTCAGAGTAAGCAACGCCATTGATTTCACCAGTTGAAGTTTTGTCGCCAAAATCGCCAATGCTATTACGTAAACCAATTTCTGCACCCAAGTAAAAATTACCACCTAAAGTGGCGCCATAACCTAACTGAACACCAAAGTTCACGTTAGAATCTTCAAGTAATGAGTGCTGAATATGCGCCTTTGTTACCTGTTGTCGATAAATTATCTAGGTTATAGGCAAAAGAATTGCGTGTGGTAGATGGGTTGATTGACTTGTTACTGGCAGGGCAGAATCAAGGCTAACTCGCTTGATAGCGAATATCAACCACCAACCAAATCTGATCTCCCGCTGGCAGCTTAACCACCACTTCATCATCGACGGCTTTGCCTAGGCAAGCCTTAGCCATAGGAGCATGCAGCGAGATGTAATCGTCACGTCCATAAATTTCTTCTTGTCCAACGATGCGGAAACTAAGTGTTTCGCCTTGTTCATCTTCAAGGGTTACCCAAGCACCAAAGAAAATTTTGCCTTCCTGCTGTGGATGATAGTCCACCACTTTCACTTCTTCTAAGTGCTTGCTGAGAAAACGTACACGACGATCAATTTCACGCAAGCGGCGCTTATTGTATTGATAGTCGGCGTTTTCTGAGCGGTCGCCTAATCCGGCCGCCCACTGCACAATTTTGGTCACTTCAGGGCGTTCTTGATACCAAAGCTGATCCAGCTCGGCCTTTAGTTGGCGGTAGCCTTCCGGCGTGATGGGTTTTAATGTCATGGCGTTGTGTTGAGTATTAGGGATTTTTTTACGCAATCGATTATAATACAACTTCGAAGAAAAGCTTTTAGGAAATAAGTGATGATGCAGGAATTACTGGCGCGTAGCCAACAACGTTGTGAATTGTCGGGCGAAGCCTGTGATGATTTGGTGATGCTAGCCGTGACAGGTAAAGATGATTCAGCGGACAGTCATATTCTGGTCTGTGCGCCATTGGCAGCGGCGATTGCTGCCCCTGCTAACCTAGACGCTAACCAATGGCGTTTTTTAAGCGAAGCGATTTGGTCGCCAGTTGCGGCAGTGCAAGTGGTCGCTTATCGTATGGCACATATTTTGGCTGAAAGTGGCGAAGCCTGGGCACAAGATTTGCTCGATACCGCCTATTTAGAAGAAGAGGTTAAGGCTTGGGCAGAAGCAGGACTAACCCAGGCGAGCGATGACGATGATCCTAAACCACGCGACAGTAATGGCATGGAATTGTCGGAAGGGGATAGTGTCACGCTGATTAAAGACTTGGATGTGAAAGGCATGAACTTTACCGCCAAACGCGGTACACTGGTCAAAAACATTCATTTAACCAGCAATCCGAAACACATCGAAGGGAAAATTAACGGTACGACGATTGTCATTGTGTCTGCGTACACCAAAAAAGCTTAATCATGTCTTTGCCGCTAATTACCGATATTTGCCAACGCGTTTTGGGCGACAAGGTGCATATCGAAGCCAGTCAAGATGCGCAGCAGGTGTGGCAAGTGCTGGTAATGGGCGCTAAAGCAAACGATCCGCTGACGCGCAGTCAGCAAGAAATGGACATTATTATGTCGTTACAACACGGATTACAAGGCGCGGCGGTGCGCTTGTTGATTAACTAAAAGGATAAGCAGATGCAACGTATCCGTGTATGGGATTTGCCCACCCGTCTATTTCATTGGGCGTTGGTGCTGATTGTTTTTTTAGCTTGGTTTACCGGCGATGTGCTTGAAAGTAGCATGGAGCAGCATCAGTGGCTAGGCATTGCGATAGTCGGGTTAATTGGCTTTCGACTAACTTGGGGGCTAGTGGGTTCTCGTTATGCGCTTTTTAGTCAGTTTGTGGCTAAGCCCGCGCAGGTAAAAGCTTACCTAAAAGGCGACTGGAAAGGCGTTGGGCATAATCCTTTAGGCGGTTGGTCGGTGGTGGTTATGTTGCTGCTATTAACGGCTATGGTGTTGACTGGGCTATTTGCCAATAACGATGCCGATTTTACCGCCCCCTTGGCCTTTATGGTCACTTCCGATGTCAGTAGTTTCTTAACGCGCGTGCATTACTTAGTGTTCAAATTGTTGTTTGTGGTCATTGGTCTGCACATATTGGCCGTGTTTGCCTACAAGTGGATTTTGGGTAAGGATTTGATTCAACCCATGATTGATGGGCATAAACTGGCTGAAAGTGAGACAGATGAGTCGGCAACGGGTGGCGGATGGTTGGCGTTAATCTTGGCTTTGAGCGTGGCCGCTTTGGCCATGTGGGGAGCGAGTGCCGCTTGGTATACACCGCCAGCTAAGCCAGCGGTGCAGACGACACCCGATTGGTAATAGGATTTTATTTTTTAGCGCGATATTTGTCGTGGCAAGCTTTACAGCTAGCACCGACTTTTTTGAAGGCTTGGGCTACCGCCACTTTGTCGCCTGAAGCAGCTGCCGTTTGCAACTTATTCGCCGTTTGAATGAATTTAACGGCAACGGCCTTCACACCTTCACCATCGGTAAAAATTTCGGGCTTAGCACGGGTTTTCATGTCACCAATGCTTTTTTCTGAACCAGGGATGTAAAGTGCACCCATGCCTGAATTGGCAATGGCCGCGATAACATTGCTGGCAGCGGCCACTTTTTTAGCATCAAAGTCCATTTCATTGTCAAGTACGTCTTTAATTTTGTTCATGTTCCATGACAAGGTATTATAATTGGCTTTACGAAGCTTAATGGCATCTTCAGGTTTAAGCTCGGCAGCTGAGACATTCAGCGCTAACATGCCTGCTACGGCAGAAAAAACAAGGCGGTATTGGGTTTTCATAGCAATGCTCCAACAGGTAAAAAACAATAGAGTTTATAACTCTAAGTTGATTGTACCAATTGATGCCAATTGCGTGAAGCCTAGGGAATCTCTGAAAAATACAAAAGGGATGGGGGTGGCACCTTGCGGTGCACTAAAGTGTGGGGGAAGGACTGCATTTTAGTAACAGGTAACCACGTGATTTAATGTCCTTCCACCAACCCAAAAATGAAAATGGGAAGTCTGAATGAGAAGCGACGCTTTAGCGCTGCGAAGCAGAAGCCATTATTCAGACCTTCCCTAGATGAATAAATCAACGATGATAATATAACCTGTGGAAAGACGCTTATTCATTAAAACGCTCGCTGCCAGTTTGTTGTTGCCCAGTGCCCTGCCCGCTCAGGCCAAACAAACTGGGCGCTGGCTGAACTTGAAACGGCCGCAATCGAGTGAGGTGCTGTCGGTTGTTTATAAGCGCAATGGCGTGTTGGACGAGCGAGCTTATCGGCAAATTTGTCATGTCATGCGCGATGTGAAAGCCGATCAAGCATCCGTTATTGATGTGCGTTTGTTGGACATTATGGATGGTATTCGCGTGGCGCTAACGCAAGCGGGGGTGCTTAACCCGACTTTCTTGGTACACAGTGCGTTTCGTACTTGGCAAACCAATCGGGAAGTGGGTGGTGCGTTACGAAGCTACCACATGAAAGGGCAAGCGGTTGATTTTCATATTCCCGGTGTGCCAACCGATGTGTTATTTAGCTGGATGAAGCAGGTCAAGTTTCACGAAGGGGTTGGTATGGGGTTTTATGGTGGCACACCCAATTGGATGCACCTAGATTCGCGGGATATTGGGCGTACGGTGATTTGGGAAGGCTAAAACACGGGCCAACAGGCATCTGGCGGCGTTACTGTGGCAATGTTGAGGAAACCCGCTAAGGTTTCCTTGAGGGTCAATTAAGGCTTAATATAGGCAAAACCTTTTTGCTGTAAGTAAGCCAGTTCTGCCACGCCACCGGGTACGATGTCACTTTCTTTCACTCCGTGTAGCGTTTTCCAGTCTATCTTTTTATTGCGCAGTGTGTTGTTACAAATAGCGATTTTGACGCCGTTGGCGCGTATGCCATCAATGGCTTTGTTGAGTTTTTCGTCGCTAGATTGCAGCAAACTTATGCCAGCACCAAACACCACCACTTGCACTTCCATGTTTTCTTTGCCGACGGTTCGCATGTGGTTGTTCACATATTTAATGATCTGTAGCTGCTCTTGGTCATCGCCGGTGTTCATTTGGTAAGCCACTTTTTGCTTACCAAAAGCTTCGTGTTGAATGTTGGGTTGAACATAATCGGCGTAAACGCTGACGCTCATCGATAAAGCACCCAGTAACATCAGTAGTGGTGTTTTTTTCATACGTATTCCTTATTGCGAATTTTTTAAATCATTTTTTAGGGATTTTATGATGCCGTAAATGCGGTAAAATATCTATACTTTCAATGATAAAATGTTTATGGGCTACCCCAAGTAATCGTTTATGTTCGTCGCCAAAAATATCTTTTCTTATCGCAAATACTGGGCGCAACGCTTTGGTACAGCGCCCTTTTTGCCGATGAGTCGTGCTGAAATGGATGAACTCGGTTGGGATAGTTGTGACATTATTTTGGTAACCGGCGATGCTTATGTCGATCACCCCAGTTTTGGTATGGCGGTGATTGGTCGTGTGTTAGAGGCGCAGGGCTTTCGTGTTGGCATCATTGCCCAACCAGACTGGACTTCGGCAGAGTCGTTTAAGGTTTTGGGTAAACCGAATCTATTTTTTGGTGTGACGGCGGGTAACATGGATTCCATGGTGAATCATTACACCTCTGACCGTCGCTTACGCCATAACGATGCCTACACACCCAATGATGCCCATGGTAAACGCCCCGATCGTGCTGTAACCGTTTATTCACAGCGTTGTCGTGAAGCTTATAAAGAGGTGCCGATTGTCATTGGTGGCATCGAAGCCAGCCTGCGCCGCATTGCCCATTACGACTACTGGTCGGATAAGGTGCGTCGCTCCATTATTATGGACAGCAAAGCCGATATTTTGCTTTACGGTAACGCCGAACGTGCTTTGGTTGAAGTGGCGCATCGCATCGCTAAAGGCGAGCACCCGAAAGAGATGACCGATGTGCGCGGTACGGTGTTCGTGCGTAATCGCGTACCAGAAGGTTTTGTTGTGATGGATTCGACTGAAGTAGATACACCCGGTAAAATCGATGCCCATATCGACCCCTATGCCATGCAAACCGAAGCCAGTTGCAAAGACAATAAAGCCAAAACGGCGAACGTTGAGCAAACTAACGCCAATAAAGCTGTTGTCGTCCAGTCGCAAAGCATTGACGAGAAAAACGGACTAACAGTGGTACACATTACCAGCCAAATTCCGCGTTTTCATCCGCGTGAATTAACCGTGATTCGTATGCCTTCATTCGAGCAAGTCAGAGACGACCCCGTGCTCTACGCTCACGCCTCGCGTGTATTCCATTTAGAAACCAATCCCGGCAATGCGCGTGCCTTGGTGCAACGTCATGGCGATAAAGAAGTGTGGCTAACGCCGCCGCCTTATCCGCTTACCACACCCGAAATGGATTGTGTGTTCGATTTGTACTATGCGCGTGCGCCTCATCCTAGTTATGGCGATGCCCGCATTCCTGCCTGGGAGATGATTCGTTTTTCCGTCAATATCATGCGCGGCTGTTTTGGGGGTTGTACCTTCTGTTCCATTACCGAACATGAAGGACGTATTATTCAAAACCGCTCGGAAAAGTCGATTTTGCGTGAAGTGGAAGAAATTCGCGACCGCGTTAAAGGCTTCACCGGTGTCATTTCTGATTTGGGCGGGCCAACAGCCAATATGTGGCGATTGGCTTGTAAGGATGAGCGCATCGAAAGCAACTGTCGTCGTTTGTCGTGCGTGCATCCGGTGATTTGTCGTTACCTCAATACCGACCAAACGCCGTTGGTGCATTTGTATCGTAAAGCGCGTGCTCTGCCTGGTATTAAAAAAGTTCTTATTGCCTCTGGTTTGCGCTACGACTTGGCGGTAGAAACGCCCGCATACGTGAAAGAGTTGGTGCAACATCACGTGGGCGGCTACCTTAAAATCGCGCCTGAACATACCGAAACCGGTCCTTTGTCGAAAATGATGAAACCGGGAATGGGCGCTTATGATAACTTCAAAGCCATGTTCGATAAATTTTCTGCTGAAGCGGGCAAAGAACAGTATCTTATCCCTTATTTTATTGCAGCTCACCCAGGCACGAATGATGAGGACATGATGAACCTAGCCTTGTGGTTAAAACGCAATGGTTTTCGTGCCGATCAGGTGCAAGCCTTCTTACCTAGCCCGATGGCATTGGCGTCGGCTATGTATCACAGTGGCAAAAACCCCTTGCGTAAAATTTTGCGTGAAGGCGATGAAAATGAACGCGTATTTAGCCCTAAAGGCATGAAACAGCGCCGTTTACACAAAGCCTTTTTGCGTTATCACGATGCCGAAAATTGGCCGTTATTGCGTGAAGCGTTGAAAAAAATGGGTCGCGCCGATTTGATTGGTAATGGCAAGCACCACCTCATCCCAACCTGGCAACTTGCCGGTACAGGCGAGGCGGGTGGCGAAGGCAAGCGCACCGGTAAAAAGTTTGGTAAGCAAACTTTTCTCACCAAATATACCGAACGGGCTGGCGATGCGATAAAAAAAGACAAGCCACGCAAGCCACGGCACGCGCCTAAGGGATGATGATTGGTGCAGTTGGAAAAAGTTACGCTCACCTATGTTGATGAAGAAGATCGCATAAGGTTGAGTGCGCAAACTCCAGAAGGCGAGGTGGTGGTGCTTTGGTTAACACAGCGTTTAGGTAATCGGCTCATACCCGTATTACGTGACTGGTTACTGAAGCAGGTTCAGGGTGGCGTGAATTCGGATGTACTACATCAGTTCGAGCAACAAGCTGCCCAGCAAGCGAATGCCAGCGAACAGGCCGTAGTCGTGCCGCCTAATAGTCATTTCTGGCTGATTAATCGCGTTGATGTTAGCTATTCATCGACTCTAATGACTTTGATTTTTAAGGGAAAAGAAGAAGATCAGACAGCGAAAATGACCTTGGTTAATACGGCCATGCGTCAGTGGTTCGATATTTTGTATCGTGTCTATCAACGTGCTCAATGGCAATGTGCCGACTGGCCATTGTGGATGCATCAGCTCAGCAATGAACCGAGTGTCAAAGTGGTGCATTGAATCCTTAACGGGATGGGGTTTTGCATGAAGGTGAGTGAGGATGAAGGCATTTTTCTGTGGTTTGGGTTGGTTAGCAGTCATAATGCTAGCCATTGCAATGCTGTTTTCTGCTGTTAAGCCGCCCTTGGCAACCCCTCAGGCGGTATTGAATTATTGGTTTTCTGATGCGGCTAAGCCTTATTGGTTTGCTTTGACACCGGAAGTCGATCAAGAGATTCGTCAGCGTTTTGAAAGCACTTGGCAAGCTGCTTCACGTCATGAGTTGGACCATTGGTGTGAAACAGCGGAAGGATGTTTGGCCTTAATCATTGTGTTAGATCAGTTTCCGCTCAATATGTATCGCGGGCAAGAGCTGAGTTTCAGTACTGAGGCACAAGCACGTAATGTGGCTAAGAAAGCCATCGAAAAAGGGTTTGAATCACAAATTGCAAAAGATCAGTTGGCTTTTTTGTTTTTGCCTTTTATGCACAGTGAAAGCATGGCAGATCAAGAGGTTTCGGTACAGTTGTTTTTTAATGCTAACCTAGATGACAATTTGCCGTTTGCTCAGCATCATCGTGATATTGTGGCTCAGTTTGGGCGTTTTCCGCATCGTAATGCGATTTTAGGGCGTACGAGTACGCCAGCCGAAATTGCCTATCTAGCATCGCCAGAAGGCTTTAAGGGTGGCTTGTATGAAAAAACCGAGGAATAAGCGAGACTGAGAGCGTCTGTGCTAAAATAGCGTCCATTATTAAGGCGTTATCACAGGGTTACACACAATGTTTGCACAACAAGAATACGATGTCATTGTTATTGGCGGTGGTCACGCCGGTACGGAAGCGGCAGCGGCTGCTGCTCGCATGGGCTGCAATACCTTGTTGTTAACGCAAAGTATTGAAGGGCTGGGATCCATGTCGTGTAACCCAGCGATTGGCGGTATTGGCAAGGGTCATTTGGTGAAAGAAGTCGATGCCATGGGCGGCATCATGGCATTAGCAACCGATGAAGCGGGTATTCAATTCCGCACCCTCAATGCTTCTAAAGGTCCCGCTGTCCGTGCCACACGTGCGCAAGCCGACCGTTTACTCTACAAAGCTTCAGTGCGTTATCGGCTAGAAAATCAACAAAATTTAACCTTGTTTCAACAAATGGCAGAAGATTTAATCGTTGAACAGGGTCACGTGGTTGGTGTTATCACAGCGACGGGTTGGAAACTCTATGCGCGTCAGGTGGTGCTGACCGCAGGCACTTTCCTGAATGGGCGAATTCATATTGGCTTGCAAAACCATTCGGGTGGTCGTGCTGGTGATCCGCCGAGTATTCGCCTTGCCGAGCGTTTACGCGAGCTAGACCTCCCCGTGGGTCGCTTAAAAACCGGTACGCCCTGTCGTATTGACGCGCGCAGTGTCGACTTTTCGGTGATGCAAGCCCAGCCGGGTGACGAGCCGCTACCCGTGTTTTCCTTTATGGGGAATCGCGCCATGCATCCGCGCCAAGTGCCTTGTTACATCACCCATACCAATGAGCGTACGCATGAGGTGATTCGTCAGTACCTCGATCAGTCACCCATGTATCAAGGGGTGATTGAAGGCGTTGGGCCACGCTATTGCCCTTCGATTGAAGACAAAATTACCCGCTTTGCCGATAAGCCACAGCATCAAATTTTTATTGAACCCGAAGGGCTCACGACGCATGAACTCTATCCTAACGGCATTTCAACCAGCTTGCCTTTTGAAGCACAGCTTCAAATGATCCATACCATGAAAGGCTTAGAAAAGGCCGTGTTAACGCGCCCAGCCTATGCCATTGAGTATGATTATTTTGACCCGCGCGCGCTGAAACCGACGTTAGAGACACATCAAATTGCAGGCTTATATTTTGCCGGACAAATTAACGGTACGACCGGTTACGAAGAAGCGGCAGCACAAGGCTTATTGGCGGGCATTAATGCCGCCTGTCGCGCGCAAGAAAAAGAGGTGTGGTTTCCGCGTCGTGACCAAGCTTATTTGGGGGTGTTGGTCGATGATCTACATACCATGGGCTTAACCGAACCCTACCGTATGTTTACCTCGCGCGCTGAATATCGTTTGCTACTGCGAGAAGATAATGCCGACCGACGTCTAACGCCGATTGCGCGTGAATTGGGACTGATTGATGAAGCACGTTGGGTCAGTTTCAGCCAAAAACAAGAGCAGATTGAGCAAGAGTCTCAACGCTTGCGCGATACCTGGATTTCACCAGCGCGTTTGTCGGCTGAAGAAAGTGAGCGCATTTTCGGCACAACCATGAGTAAAGAGCAGAATTTAGAAACCCTGTTGCGTCGTCCTGAAGTCACCTATCATAGTTTGGCGACCTTAACTGGTTTTGGCGAGGCGGTAACCGATGAAGCAGTCATTGAACAGGTTGAAATTGATGTCAAATATGCCGGTTATCTGAGTCGTATGCAAGATGAAATCGACAAGCTAAAGCGCAATGAAGCGACTTTATTGCCCGAATCGCTCGATTACGATGCCATTGAAGGCTTGTCGAATGAAGTGAAACAAAAATTGAAAGAATTTCGTCCCAATACCATTGGTCAGGCGGGGCGGGTGCAGGGCGTCACACCAGCGGCTTTGTCGTTATTGCTCGTGCATTTGAAGAAGCGTGCGGCATGATGGCAAGGGCTAGTTGTCGCTGCTCAGTCTGTTTTAATTAGCGCAAAAATGCTATTATGAGCCGTTTGGTTTGTGGATAAATCCATGTCGTTCGATGTGTTATCGTCTCAATTAGCGCTCGGTTTACAGCAGTTAGGCTTGTCGCTGTCGGAGCAGCAGCAAACGCAGTTGTTGCAGTATGTCGCTTTACTGCATAAGTGGAACGCGGCCTACAATCTCACGGCTATTCGTGATCCTGAAGAAATGCTGATTAAACATCTATTCGATGCGTTATCGGTACAATCACACTTGCCCTCTGTTGGGCGCTGGATTGACGTCGGTAGTGGCGGCGGTATTCCGGGCCTGATTTTGGCGATCGCTGATCCTAGTCGAACTTGGACCTTATTAGACAGTAACGGCAAAAAAACACGCTTTTTAACACAAGCGGTGTTAGAACTGCAGCTGGGTAATAGAGTCAGTGTGGTACACAGTCGTGCTGAACAGCATCAAGCGCATTACGATGGCGTTATTGCTCGTGCCGTGGCCGAAATTAGCGACTTCATTGGTTTTACTGAGCATTTGCGGGCTGATTCAGGCAGTTGGTGGCTGATGAAAGGGGTTTATCCACAAGCGGAAATCGATGCTATGCCGCAGCAGATTCAGGCTGAAACCATCCAACTTAGCGTGCCACAACTGGACGCTGAGCGCTGGTTAGTGCGCTGCTGGCCTTTATCTCAGGAAAGTATGTAAATGCCGATTATTGCTGTTTCTAATCAAAAAGGTGGGGTGGGTAAAACCACCACCACGGTCAATCTGGCGGCTGCATTAGGCATGTTGGGCAAGCGTGTGCTGTTGATTGATATGGATCCGCAAGGTAATGCCACCACGGGTTTGGGTATTGCCAAAGATGATGTCGACTACTCGTTAACCGAATTATTACAGGGTCAAACCACGCTAGCACAATCTATTGTGCGTTCGCCGACGGCTCCGGTTGATGTGCTACCGAGTAATGGCGACTTGGTATCGGCCGAAGTGGCGATGATGGCCATGCCGCACCGTGAAAGCGTGTTGAAGCAAGCACTGACGGGTATTGAAACTCAGTATGACTGGGTGTTGATGGACTGCCCGCCCAGTTTGAATTTGCTCACGCTAAACGCACTGACGGCGGCGAATGGGATACTGGTGCCTGTTCAGTGCGAATACTATGCGTTAGAAGGCTTGGCGGCTTTGTTGGGAACGGTGGATAGTGTCCGCCAGACGGTCAATCCTCAGTTGGCTATTGCGGGTTTGTTGCGTACCATGTACGACAAGCGCAATAAATTGGCGCAAGATGTGGCGAATGAGTTGTTAAAGCATTTTGGTCCTCAAGTCTTGGCCAGTGTGATTCCGCGCAATGTGCGCCTGGCAGAAGCGCCGAGTTTTGGTCAGTCTATTTTTGAATTTGATGCTAACTCAACGGGTGCAGCGGCCTATTTGGCGCTGGCGCAAGAGTTGTCGCGTCGTCGATTTTAAGGTGGTGAGCGATGAGTAAAAAGCCACGTGGGTTAGGTGCAGGTTTTGCCTCTTTGTTAGGGGGTGTCAACCATGCTATGACAGAGGTCAATGCGCAGGATGAATTGATTCAATTGTCTGTTTCAGCACTAACCAGCGGTCGCTTTCAGCCGCGTACGCAATGGGATGAAGGCGCACTGGCTGAGTTAGCCGATTCGATCCGCTCGCAGGGGGTCATTCAACCGATTGTGGTGCGTCCCGTCGGCGTGGGGCAATATGAAATTATTGCCGGCGAGCGTCGCTGGCGTGCGGCTAAATTAGCCGGATTGGTCACAGTACCGACGGTAGTGCGCCAAATTGACGATCAGTCAGCGCTCGCCATTGCCCTGATTGAGAATATACAACGTGAAAATCTCACTGCTATTGAAGAAGCGCGCGCCATTCGACAGCTTGCCGAGAGCTTCGCGCTAACCCATGAACAAGTTGCACAAACACTTGGTCGTTCACGTGAAGCAGTAAGTAATTTACTGCGCTTGCTCAAGCTCGAATTAAGTGTGCAAGAAGCCGTGCTTGATGGACAACTATCGGCGGGTCATGCCCGTTGCTTGGTGTCCTTGCCAGAGACAGAACAGCAACGTTTGGCACAACAAGCTATGTCCTTGCAGTGGTCTGTACGGGAATTAGAACAGGTTGTGCGTCAATTGGCTCAGCCAAAACCGCCAACCAAGTTGTCGCAAAACAACCGACCATCCATTCAGACTGAGCAATGGCAAGTTTGGCAGCAGCAACTCAGTGAACACTTGGGGGTGCCGGTAACATTGTCCATCAAAGCGAATGGTAAAGGTAAACTAGAGATCAGCTTTGGCGATGAGTCTGTGCTAAAAAAAATAATTGAAAAATGTCATCATAAGATCATTTAGCTTGCCGAATTAATATATATAGTGGTTGTGTTTTTTGCTGGCGTCAATAGATAGCGCGGTCGGTAAATAGCCAACGCGATCCTTGATGTTTACCTCGATGGTCGTGGCAGGTTTTTTGGTCGGCTATTGGCTCGACAGTCTGTTTGATACACAGCCATTTGGTTTGTTGATTTGTGGTGTCATGGGTTTTATTGGTGGTGCTCGTAAGGTTTATGACATCTTGATGAAGATGCCGCACGAATGCAAGTGAATGTGAAGCCCCTAGTGGCATGGAAACTCTTTTTTGGCGGGTTGGCATTAGTAGCATTTGGTGTTTTTTCACCGATGAACGTGCCAGCAAGCGCCTATGGTCTGATGCTCGGACTGATAAATGTTGGGTTGTTAGCACTCACGGTACGCATGGCAGATGCGCGAGCGATAACAGAGCCCCAACAGAGCATGTGGATTTTATATGCCAGTGCAGCGGTTCGCTTTGTGCTTTTAGGTGTGTTGTTTGTTGTTGGGATTAGTGGCATGGGGCTTGATCCTATGCCAATGGTGCTGACATTTGTGGCGATGCAACTTGCTCAAGTGATGACGTTGCGTGGTAAAAAAAGGCTTACAGATTAACAGGAAAGGAGAGATACCTTGAGTAGTGAAAATATGGGAACGGTGGAATATATCCAGCACCACTTACAGAATAATGCTGTATGTAGTGTGGATAGCATTAATCCGGTAACAGGTTTATGTGAAGGTTTTTGGACCTTTAATATGGACACTATCTTAATTAGTATTGCGCTAGGTGTGCTGATTGTTTTAGCTGCGGCACGCTTGGGTAAGCGTCTTGAAACTGGTGCACCATCAGGTTTTCAAAATGCGGTAGAAGGCGTGTTAGATTTCGTCGGTGGTCAAGTTCGTGATACCTTCCCGGGTAAAAACCCACTGATTGCTCCCTTAGCTTTGACTATTTTCGTTTGGGTCTGGTTGATGAACTTCATGGATCTTGTCCCTGTTGATTTATTACCATTATTGGCGCAAATGGTTACGGGTGATCCTCATTTCCACTTAAAAGTGGTGCCAACAACAGACCTTAACACGACCATGGCAATGGCCTTGTCCGTTTTTGCATTGATTATTTTCTACAATATCAAAGTTAAAGGCTTGTGGGGCTTTACCAAGATGTTTCTGTTCCACCCGTTTGGTAAGTTTTTTATCCCGTTCAACATCGTAATGACGTTGATTGAAGAAGTTTCAAAGCCGCTTTCTCTCGGATTGCGTCTATTCGGCAACATGTTTGCTGGTGAGCTGGTGTTCCTGCTGATCGCCTTGATCGGTGGTACGCTTGCAGTCGGTATCGGTGCGCTCTTTTGGGCTCCGCTACAAGCGCTGCTTGGTTTGGGCTGGTTGATTTTCCACATTCTGGTTATCACCTTACAGGCCTTCATCTTCATGGTACTGACCATTGTCTATTTAGGCATGGCGCATACCGAGATGGACGATCATTAATTCATCAAAGACACTCGCGAAAAAACTGATGTCATATGCCATCAGTTTGTCCCGATGTCCGCGACGAATAACAAAACGATTTCATTAACTTTTAACCTTTAAACTTTAACTTTGGAGAAAAACGATGGAAGTAACTGCTACTATGATCGCTGATATCTACGCTGCAACTGCAATTGGCGTGGGCGTTATCTTGGCTGCTGCAGGTTTGGGTTCAGCAATTGGCTGGGGCTTGATCTGTTCTAAAACTTTGGAAGGTATTGCTCGCCAACCAGAAATGCGTCCTGCTTTGATGACTAACATGTTCATCTTCGCTGGTTTGATGGAATCTTTCCCGTTCATCATTTTGGCATTCGCTATGTGGTTCCTGTTCGCTAACCCATTCGTTGGCGCAATGAAAGCTGCCCTAGGCGCTTAATTTGTGGTTGTGGGTGGTGTTCTTATACGCTTCCCAACCAAGGTTTTTGTGTTAACCAACCTTAGGGGCGAACCGTGAGTATTAATGCTACGCTCTTGATCCAGATCATCGCTTTCGTGCTGTTGATTTGGTTCGTGAACAAGGTCCTATGGGGACCAATTTCCAAATTGATGGAAGAGCGTCAAAAGCGCATTGCCGACGGCCTATCAGCGGCTGAAAAAGGTAAGCGTGAGCTCGAATTAGCTGAAAAACGCGCTAAAGAAGTGCTTAAAGAAGCGAAAGAGCAGGCTCAAAACATTATTGGCCAAGCTGAAAAGCGCGCTAACGAAATCGTTGACGACGCTAAAACCAAAGCACAAGAAGAAGCCGACCGCGTTCGTGCTGGTGCACAAGCAGAATTAGCCCAAGAAGTGGCCGCTGCGCGTGAACAGTTACGTGGTGATGTGGCGAAATTGGCTGTGGCAGGTGCAGGTCAGATTTTGGCAGTCGAGATTGATGCTGCTAAGCATCAAGACATTCTCGATCGTCTTGTCAAACAGATTTAACTTCTGGGTAATATTATGGCAGAGTCACAGACACTGGCGCGTCCTTACGCTGAAGCCACTTTTGGCTTGGCGCGCGAACAAGGGTCAGTTGCTGCTTGGGCAGATCAACTTTCTGCTCTGGTTGCAATTACGACCGAACCCCAGGTTGCTGAGCTGATTAATAACCCCAGTACGCCGACCGATGTGGTGGCAAGTGTAGTTAACGCCGTCGGCTCAACTGTCTTATCGGACAGTGCGAAACGTTTGGTAGAAACTATGGCTGCTAACCGTCGCTTGTCGGTCATTGCTGACGTTAAGGCGCAATTTGATGCCTTGCGTGCGGAAAATGATGGTCGAGTTCAGGCATCAGTTACTTCAGCAGTCATGTTAACGACTGAACAGCAAGCAGCAATTAAAAAAGCATTAGATGCTAAATGGTCTGCGGATGTTGAAGTAACCTATCATGTGGATTCGACACTGGTTGGTGGTGCTGTTATTAAAGCACACGATTGGGTCATTGATGGCTCGATTGCAAGTCAGTTAAACAAACTGTCTGCAGTCATTGCCCAGTAAGCTATAGAGGAACAAACATGCAATTGAATCCTTCTGAAATCAGTAGTCTGATTAAAGAACGCATCGCCGGTTTCACTGCTGCACCAGAATCAGGTTCTGAAGGTGTGGTAGTAAGCATTGCTGATGGTATTGCACGCATTCATGGCTTATCAGATGTCATGTATGGTGAGATGGTGCAATTCAACGACAATGTATTTGGTATGGCGTTGAACCTAGAGCGCGACTCTGTAGGTGTCGTTATTCTAGGAGATTACACAAACATCGCTGAAGGTCAGCGTGTTAAATGTACAGGTCGTATTCTTGAAGTACCAACCGGTCCAGCATTATTGGGTCGTGTGGTAGATGCTTTAGGTGCGCCGATTGATGGGAAAGGTCCGTTGACTGGCGAAGTCGTCATGTCTCCGATTGAACGTATTGCCCCTGGCGTAATTGCTCGTCAAAGCGTCGATCAGCCCATGATGACGGGTATCAAGTCAATTGACTCGATGATTCCCATTGGTCGTGGTCAACGTGAGCTAATCATTGGTGACCGTCAAACAGGTAAAACAGCTATTGCAATTGATGCCATCATTAACCAGAAAGGCAAGGGTATCTCTTGTATTTATGTGGCCATGGGTCAAAAAGCTTCTTCTGTTAAGAACGTTGTTCGTAAGTTAGAAGAAGCTGGCGCGATGGAGTTCACCACTGTGGTAGCTGCTAACGCAGCTGATCCAGCAGCAATGGTATTCTTAGCAGCCTACGCTGGCTGTGCGATGGGCGAATACTTCCGTGATCGTGGTGAAGATGCGTTAATCGTTTATGATGATTTGTCTAAGCAAGCCGTTGCTTACCGTCAAATCTCATTGTTATTACGTCGTCCGCCAGGTCGTGAAGCATACCCAGGTGACGTATTCTACCTGCACAGCCGTTTGTTAGAACGTGCTGCTCGTGTCAATGCAGACTATGTTGAAGCTTACACCAATGGCGCTGTTAAAGGTAAAACTGGTTCATTGACGGCACTACCGATCATTGAAACTCAAGCTGGTGACGTGTCTGCGTTCGTACCGACTAACGTAATTTCGATCACTGATGGTCAAATCTTCTTAGAAACGTCATTGTTTGCACAAGGTATCCGTCCTGCTGTTAACGCGGGTCTGTCGGTATCTCGTGTGGGTGGTGCTGCACAAACGAAGATTATTAAGAAATTCGGTGGTGGTATCCGTTTAGACTTGGCTCAGTATCGTGAATTAGCTGCATTTGCGCAATTCGCTTCTGACCTAGATGAGGCTACTCGTAAGCAGTTGGAGCGTGGTAAACGCGTGACAGAATTGATGAAACAAAAACAATTCTCTCCATTGTCGATTGCTGAAATGGGTATCTCTTTGTACGCGGCAGTTTCAGGCTACTTAGATGATGTAGATGTGTCTAAAGTTGCTTCATTTGAATCTGCATTACACGCTTACTTGAATAGCAACCACAAAGACTTGGCTGACAAGATCAACGTTAAGGGTGACCTGAACGATGACATCTTGGCTGGCTTGAAAGCCTGCGTGGAAGGCTTCAAGGCTAATGGCGTTTACTAAGTAAAGAGGGTAAGGCCATGGCAAGCGGAAAAGAGATTCGCGGCAAGATTGCGAGTATCAAAAATACGCAGAAAATCACCAAGGCCATGGAGCTGGTGGCGGCGTCTAAAATGCGCCGCGCCAAGCAACGTATGGATGCTGCACGTCCCTATGCGGATAAAATCAAGCGTGTAATCGGGCATTTGACACAAGCTCATCCCGAATACAAGCATGCTTTCATGACGGTGCGTCCGGTAAAACGTGTTGGCGTTGTCGTCATCACGTCGGATCGCGGTTTATGTGGCGGCTTGAATGCCAACTTACTACGCCGTTTAAGCGGTCGTGTGAAGGAATGGCAAAGCGCAGGGACTGACGTTTCTTACAGCGTGATCGGTAGCAAGGGTGCTTCGTTCTTCAAATCATTTGGTGGCAATTTATTAGCGACTAGAACAGGTTTGGGTGATAAGCCTCATGTGACGGATTTAATTGGTAGTGTTAAAGTGATGTTGGATGCTTATGAGCAGGGTAACATTGACGAGTTGTGGCTATTGTCCAACGAGTTTGTAAATACCATGACTCAAAAGCCGACGATGCACCGTATGTTACCTATCGCTAAGGAAGACGTGGCAGTGTCTCATGGTCATTGGGATTACCTGTATGAGCCAGAAGCTAAGGATGTGCTTGATGCACTTCTCAAACGCTATGTTGAATCAATGGTGTACACGGCAACGGTAGAAAACGTTGCTTGTGAAATGTCAGCTCGTATGATTGCGATGAAGAACGCGACGGACAATGCTGGCAAGTTCATCAAAGAACTACAATTGGCATACAACAAGGCGCGTCAAGCTGCCATTACTGCAGAGATTTCGGAAATCACTGCGGGTGCAGCGGCGGTTTCTGGTTAATTAGCAACTATAGAGGTTTGCGTTATGAGTTCTGGAAAGATTTTGCAAATCATCGGCGCGGTTATTGACGTCGAGTTTAAGCAATCTGAAATGCCTAAAGTCTATGACGCTTTGACGGTTCCGTCATTGGGTTTGATTTTAGAAGTACAACAGCAAATTGGTGGTGGTGTTGTTCGTGCGATTGCAATGGGTTCATCTGATGGCCTAAAGCGTGGCATGGAAGTTACTAACACAGGTAACCCCATTTCTGTTCCTGTAGGTAAAGCAACTTTGGGTCGTATCTTCGACGTATTGGGTAATGCCATCGACGAAGCAGGTGATGTGGTTTCTGAAGAGAAACACCCAATTCACCGTAAAGCACCATCTTTTGATGAATTAGCCCCTTCAACCATGTTGTTGGAAACGGGTGTTAAAGTTATTGATATGCTGGTTCCTTTCGCTAAGGGTGGTAAAATCGGTCTGTTCGGTGGTGCTGGTGTCGGTAAAACCGTTAACATGATGGAGTTGATTAACAACATCGCTAAAGCGCATGACGGTTTGTCTGTGTTCGCGGGTGTTGGTGAGCGTACTCGTGAGGGTAACGACTTCTACCACGAAATGAAAGATTCTGGCGTACTGGATAAAGTAGCCATGGTTTATGGTCAGATGAATGAGCCGCCTGGTAACCGCTTACGTGTTGCTTTGACGGGTTTGACCATGGCTGAATACTTCCGTGATGAAGGCCGTGACATTCTGTTCTTCGTTGACAATATCTACCGTTATACCCTAGCGGGTAACGAAGTGTCGGCTTTGTTGGGTCGTATGCCTTCTGCGGTAGGTTACCAACCAACCTTGGCAGAAGAAATGGGTGCGGTTCAAGAACGTATTACGTCAACTAAGACAGGTTCTATTACGTCGATTCAGGCTGTATACGTTCCTGCGGACGACTTGACTGACCCAGCTCCTGCGACGACCTTCGCTCACTTGGACGCAACTGTTGTATTGAACCGTTCTATTGCAGAACAGGGTTTGTACCCAGCGATTGACCCGCTTGACTCGACTTCACGTCAGTTAGATCCGTTGGTTGTTGGTGCTGAGCACTACGAAATTGCTCGTGGCGTTCAAAAGACGTTACAACGTTACAAAGAGTTGAAAGACATTATTGCCATTTTGGGTATGGATGAGTTGTCAGAAGAAGACAAATCAATCGTTACTCGTGCGCGTAAAATTCAACGTTTCTTGTCACAACCTTACCACGTAGCCGAAGTGTTCACCGGTGACAAAGGTCGTTATGTTTCTTTGAAAGAAACCTTAGCGGGCTTCAAAATGATCCTAAACGGTGAGTTAGATCATTTACCAGAACAGGCTTTCTACATGGTTGGTAACATCGACGAAGCGATTGAGAAAGCGAACAAACTGGCTGCCAAGTAAGGAGGACAGATTATGTCCGCAACCATGCAATTGGATATCGTCAGTGCAGAGGGAGAAATTTTCTCTGGTAAAGTAGATCGTTTTTTTGCGCAGGCAGCTAATGGTGAAGTAGGTATCCTGCCTCACCATACGCAATTCATCACGACCTTAAAGCCGGGTGAAGTGCGTGTGTTGACAGGTGATGAAGTGAACTACTTCTATGTATCTGGTGGCGTTTTGGAAATCCAGCCTGATGTGGCCACGATTTTGGCTGATACAGCTATTCGTGCTAAGGATCTGGACGAAGTCGCTGCACAAGAAGCCATGGCGCGTGCACAAGAAGCGATGGATAATGCTAAAACCGATTTGGACGTTACGCGCGCTCAAAATGCTTTAGCAGAAGCCGCTGCACAAATTGCGATGCTGGGTCGTTTACGTGATCAGTTGAGCAAGCAAGGCTTGATGCATTAATTTTGCATCTTGGCACAAAAAAGAACGGGGGACGTCTATGTCTCCCGTTTTTTTTTGTCATCAGCTAGCGTACAATCAGCTAAGTTGCTCCAGTCTTTTATTCTATAACGAGGTTATATGCTCAGTGCGATTATTCTTGCCGCTGGTAAGGGCACGCGTATGCGTTCTGTTCTTCCTAAAGTGCTACAACCTTTAGGGGGCCGTCCTTTACTGCATCATGTGATTGACACGGCTCAGTCTTTACAGGCACGTCAGACGGTGGTTGTGGCTGGCTTTGGTTTGGAGGCTGTACAGGCTGCTTGTCAGCATCATTCGCTTGTTTGGGCCGTGCAGGCTCAGCAGTTGGGCACAGGGCATGCTGTCGCACAGGCAATTGACTATATACAAAACGACGAGACCATTTTGATTCTTTACGGCGATGTTCCGTTAATCCAAGTCGGTACCTTGGCACGCTTGGTGGATTTAGTGGATGACGTTCATCCGTTGGCATTGTTAACGGTGCATTTAGATGATCCGACTGGCTATGGGCGCATAGTGCGTGATGCTAGTGGTAATATGCAACGTATCGTCGAGCAAAAAGATGCCACACCTGCAGAACGCGCTATCGCTGAAGTGAATACCGGTATTATGGCGGTTAAGGGAGCGCAGTTGCGTGGTTGGGTAGCTAAGCTACAAAATAACAATTCACAGGGTGAATATTATCTAACTGATATTATTGCTATGGCCGTTGCTGATGGCTTTATGGTGCGTTCAACTCAAGCCAGTAGTGAGATGGAAGTCTTGGGTGTTAACGATAAAGCTCAATTGGCTGGCCTAGAGCGTTTGTACCAAGCGGAACAAGTGATGGCACTCATGAAAGCAGGCGTGACCGTTATTGACCCAGCGCGTGTTGATATCCGTGGTGAGGTTTCAGTCGGTATGGATTGCGCTATTGATGTGAATGTGGTGTTGTCTGGTAAGGTCGTTTTAGGCAACAACGTGTCTATTGGGGCTGGTTGCGTGTTGCATAACGTGACCTTGGCTGATGGTGTTAAGCTCAATCCTTATTCCGTATTAGAAGATTGCACGATTGGTGCAGACTCGCGAGTTGGTCCGTTTGCACGTGTACGTCCAGGTACGGTGACGCAGGATCACGCGCATATTGGTAATTTCGTTGAGTTGAAAAATGCGCAATTGGCTAGCGGTGCTAAGGTCAATCATCTCAGTTATGTTGGCGATGCAACAGTCGGCGCTAAGGTGAATATTGGTGCGGGTACCATTACCTGTAATTATGATGGCGTGAATAAGCATCGTACGGTTATTGGTGAAGGGGCTTTTGTCGGCTCTAATTCGGCACTGGTAGCACCAGTTACGGTGGGTGCAGGGGCAACCATTGGTGCTGGATCAGTCATTACCAAAGATACGCCAGATGACCAACTCACCTTAGCGCGCGCTAAACAGGTGACGATTGCGACTTGGCAGCGTCCGGTTAAAAAAGTGTAACAGAATACAGATTAGGGTCACGAGTTACGCCATTTGCGTCGGTTATCCGACGATGGGTTCCCCGAAGCAGGCTTCGACCCATCGGGATAAATACGCTCATTCCATATCTTCGATGACCTGTGCAATGATTAGTGTTTGGAGAAGTGTAAACATGTGCGGAATTGTTGGTGGTGTTGCGGAGCGTAATGTTGTTCCTATTTTGATTGAGGGCTTACGACGTCTTGAGTATCGTGGCTATGACTCAGCAGGTTTAGCAGTATTAAATGATAAGGGTATTGATCGCGCCCGTGCTGTGGGTAAGGTGCAAAACCTAGCCGATTTAGTGGCAGAAGAAGGTGTTGCAGGTGTCTATGGCATTGCCCATACCCGTTGGGCGACGCATGGCAAGCCCGCGGAGCGTAATGCTCACCCACACATTTCAGAAGATCGTATTGTGTTGGTGCACAATGGTATTATCGAAAATGCCTTTGATTTGCGCGAATCCATGCAAGCTCAAGGGGTGGTCTTCTCGTCGGAAACCGATACGGAAGTGGTGGTGCATTTATTGGCGCAAGAAAGCAAAAAAACGAGCGATTGGTTGCAGGCAGTGAAAAACACCCTGGCGAAATTGCACGGTTCTTTTGCCTTAGCCATTTTGAATAAAGACATTCCTGGTCGCATGATTGTAGCGCGTGAAGGTAGTCCTTTGGTGATTGGTTTGGGTTTTGGAGAGAAGTTTGTCGCATCGGATCAAATGGCGTTATTGCCGGTAACGCAACAGTTCATCTTCCTAGAGGAAGGTGATGTTGCTGACATTACGAAAGAGAGCTTAACCATTTATGATCGTCAGTGGCGTCGATTAGAGTCGTCTGAGCGTCCGGTGGTACAAAGTAATCTCACCAATGATTCGGTGAGCAAGGGTGAGTATCGTCACTTTATGCTCAAAGAAATTCATGAGCAACCCAGTTTGATTGCCGAGTCTTTAGAAGGTCGCCTATTGCCTAATGGTGTCGTTTCTAACCTGCTTGGACCGGATTCAGATGAGATGTTGCGTGGCATTGAAGCCATTAAGGTAGTCGGTTGTGGTACCAGCTTTTTATCAGGAGAGGTGGCGCGTTATTGGCTGGAGTATTTGGTTGATATGCCTTGCCAAGTCGAAATTGCCAGTGAGTTCCGTTATCGACAACCATCGATGTTCAAAAATACGCTAATGGTGTTTATTTCTCAGTCAGGTGAAACAGCAGATACGCTTTCCGCCTTGCGTGAAGCGAAAGCGCGCGGCTTTAAGACCTTAGCGGTGGTGAACGTGCCAGAAAGTAGTATGGTGCGTGAGGCGGATATGGTACTGCTCACGCGTGCCGGTCGTGAAATGTCGGTAGCATCAACGAAAGGATTCACTACTCAGCTCGTCGCTATGATGTTGTTGGTATTGGCAATTGGCAAAGCTAAGGGGAATTTGACTGAAGAAATGGCACAGCTTTTGGTCAATGAGCTACGCGCACTGCCTGATGTGTTACGTCAGGTCTTAACGAAAGACGGTGAAATTCAGCAAATGGCGCAGAAATTGGCGTTGAAAGATAATGCTATGTTCTTGGGGCGTGGCTTTATGTATCCGATTGCCGAAGAGGGTGCATTGAAGATGAAAGAATTATCTTACATTCACGCCGAAGCCTATCCTGCAGGTGAGTTGAAGCATGGTCCGCTGGCGTTGATCGACGAGAAAATGCCTGTGGTATCGGTTGCGCCTAACGATGTGTTGTGGGCTAAATTAAAGTCGAACTTGGAAGAAGTGTCGGCGCGTGGCGGTGAATTGTTTGTCTTCTCGGCGGAGGGTATGATTGATCCAAGTGAGTTCGAACACGCACGCTACCATAATATCTGTTTGCCGATTACCTTAACCTCGCTTGCCCCAGTGGCTTATGTCGTGCCCTTGCAGTTGTTGGCTTATCATACGGCGGTCATTCGTGGTACCGATGTGGATCAACCACGTAACTTGGCGAAGAGCGTGACGGTGGAGTGATGCTTCTGACTTGGTTAGCAGGGGTGCGTATGCACCCCTTTTTTCGCTTGATGCGCCTCGACAAACCCGTTGGTACTTATCTGGTTTTGCTGCCTGCACTAATGGCGCTGTGGTTAGCGTCTGGGGGTGTTCCATCCTTATGGGAATTGGCTGTTTTTGTGCTTGGTGCTTTTGTCATGCGCTCAGCGGGGTGTGTCATTAACGACTATGCTGATCGTGATTGGGATGGCGCGGTGGCGCGTACTTGTGATCGTCCGTTGGCGTGTGGCGAAGTATCGCCTAAAGCGGCTTTGATGCTATTTGTCGGGTTACTGCTCTTGGGTGGTGTGTTGGTACTCACCTTGCGCGCGGAAGTGTTGCTCTGGGCGTTGGGAGCGGTGTTTTTGGCGACGCTTTATCCCTTCACCAAGCGTTGGGTTTACTATCCGCAACTGTTTTTGGGTTTAGCCTTTGCTTGGGCCATTCCGATGGGGTTTGTGGCGGTGTTGGGTGAAATGCCGGCGGATGGCTGGTGGCTGTTTGCGGTTACGGTGATATGGGCACTCATTTATGATACTTGGTATGCCTTAGTTGATCGTGATGATGATGTGAAAGTGGGCATTAAATCGACAGCGATTTTGTTTGGACGCTATTTAGGCGTTATCATGGCCTTACTCATGCTGCTCATGTTATGGTTGTTGCTTCAGCTAGGTAAAGCCTTTAATTTGTCGTGGTTATGGTCGTTAGCCGTGTTATTGGTTGCGTTTCACTTTGCTTGGCAACTTTGGTTGGTAAGAGAGGCTGAAAGAGCGGCCGCTTTTCGGGCATTTAAATCGAATATTTGGATAGGGGTGATGTTATGGTTAGGCGTGGTCTTATCGTATCTTTAATGGTGTTAATGGGCGTGGGTTTAGGCGTTGGAATGAGTGCTTGTACGCAAGAATCACAAAATCAAATTTCGCGCAGTATTCAAAACTGGACAGGCACCAATGGCGTTGTTGAAGTCTATGCAGGTGAAAAAGTGGTGCGTCGTTTCATTCAGGTGGATAAGCTATCGACTGCTTACGGTACCAGTGATGGTCAGGCGCGTCCTTACCGATTTGGCTATGGTGTGTTGGATGAAAACTTGAATTTTGTTAAAGACCCTGAAGAGAAAAAAGTCTACTTTGAATTGGGTGAATACACAGCACAGTATATTTTCTTCGAGAGTCCCCGCTAATGCGTCCTAGTTGTGTCATTGCGTTGCACGGGTTGGGTGCGGATGGTGGTGACTTAATGCCCTTACAGCAGAGGATGGGTATGGACGATGTTCCTTGGTTGTTTCCCAATGCGCCAGAGTTATCTGTTACCGCCAATATGGGTATGCGTATGCCCGCATGGTTTGATATTTTAGGCTTTAATCCGACCGATCCAGTCGATCAGCAAGGCATTGCCTTAAGTGTTGCTAGGGTTCATGCTTTGATTGATGAGCAAGTGGCTCTGGGCGTTGATGCCAGTCGTATTTTGTTGTTGGGTTTTTCGCAGGGTGGGGTGGTTGCCTTGCATGCGGCTTTGTCTGGCAATCAGTGTGTTGGTGCGGTTGTGGGACTATCGACTTGGTTGCCAGCGGCGGATGCTTTAGTGTCTGTTTCCACAGAACAGCAACAAACGCCCGTTTGGTTAGGTCATGGGCGTTTCGATAACATTGTGCCTATGGCAGCCCATGAGCGCGCTAAGGTGACATTAAGCGAGTTAGGAGTAAGACAGGTTGTCAGTGCGAGTTATCCGATGGCGCACAGTATTTTGCCTGAAGAATTAGACGATGTCACTGCTTGGTTAGCGAGTTTGTAAGCTTCAACAATAAAGCCGCTCAATGGAGCGGCGTTATTCGTTCAAGGGGTGTTTAATTACCCAAAGTGACAAACGTAATGCACGTCTTCACTCACGTCGATAACAAACTTACCATTTTCCGGTACGGAGAAGGTGAAAGCCCCTTCAAAGCTTTGCCAGTCGCCGTCATTGACACTGACCTTGCCTTTACCTTGCAGTAATTCCATGATTTCGGGTACACCGACATTGAACGTCAGTGTTGAGGGTAAAATCACGCCGACACTTTTACGCGAGCCATCGGCAAAAGTAACGGTGTGACTGACGCATTTGCCATCAAAATAAACGTTGGCGGTTTTGCCAACAGAAACTTGATCAAATTGAGTGCCCATGGTGGTTTCCTTAACGTAAAAATATTGATTGCTACGCAGTTTACGGATTTATGAGGTTAATGGCAAGGTGTTCGATTTGGGTGGCAAAGCTCTGGCCAGTGTCAGTAAGTGTAGGTGTGTCGCGCCTGCACGGGTTAAAAGCTGGCTGCAGCTTTGGGCTGTCGCGCCGGTGGTGTAAACATCATCGATCAGTAAAATCTGCTGATGTCCCTTCAATGCTTGTTCGTTGACGGAAAATGCGCCTAGCAAATTTTGTTGTCGTGCCGCTTTGTCTAAGCCTGCTTGGCTATCGGTAAGATGGTCTCGCTTCAGTGCCTGTTCTAACAGTGGCAGCTTTAGTAGGCGGCTGGCGCTTCTAGCCAGTTGATAGGCGGCATTAAATCCGCGCTTTCGCAATTTATGCGGGTGCATGGGTACGGCAATGATGGCTGTCGCTTGTGTTGTAAATTCGGTCGCTTCAATCCAGCCGGCAAAAGCTTCGCACAGCAAGCGTTCTGCTGAGCTGTGCTTGCCGTATTTCCAGCGTCGCATTAATTGCATTATCGCACCATCGTAAACGAAGCAACTCTGTGCTGCTTGCCAATGAGGTGGTTGCTTGGCGCACTCTGCGCAGATGCTATGGTCATCGTTGGGTAGGGCGCAGAGCGGACAACCCGTGTCAATGACATGAACGTCGGTGGCGCAGCTAGCGCAGAGTTCATCTTGGTCTGCCGTAGCACCGCAGAGTTGGCAGTGGGGTGGTAAAAGGAATCTTTCGAGCCAGTTCATGTTAGCTTCGTGTTTAAGGTAAAATAGATAATTACACGCACATTATAAAGGAATGCAGC
Organism: Gammaproteobacteria bacterium; assembly: GCA_014763665.1. GTDB lineage: Bacteria > Pseudomonadota > Gammaproteobacteria > Thiomicrospirales > Thiomicrospiraceae. Next base: position 13,929 of record JACXUY010000016.1, on the reverse strand, counting down.
ATGGCATTAGGCGATATTCGTCACGACTGGACGCTAGAAGAAGTGCAAGCACTGCTTCAACAACCGTTTAACGATTTGATCTTTCAAGCGCAAAGGGTTCACCGTCAATATTTTGATGCCAATAGCGTGCAGACATCAACCTTGTTGAACATTAAAACGGGTGGCTGTGCCGAAGATTGCTCTTATTGTTCACAAAGCGCACGTTACGATACTGGCTTAAAAAAAGAACAGATAATGCAGCTAGAAGAAGTGCTGAGCAAAGCGAAAGCAGCGAAAGACAGTGGTGCTACCCGCTTTTGTATGGGAGCAGCTTGGCGCAATCCCAATGACAAAGATTTCGAGTTGGTGCTGGCTATGGTGCGTGGCGTCAAAGACCTGAACATGGAAGCCTGCTGTACACTGGGTATGCTGAATGACGATCAGGCTGCTCGCTTAAAAGAAGCGGGGTTAGATTATTACAATCACAATCTAGATACCTCGGAAGCCTATTATCCGCAAGTGATTACCACGCGCAGTTTTCAAGACCGTTTGGATACCTTAGCGCGTGTGCGTGAGCAGGGCATGAAAGTTTGTTCTGGTGGCATTATTGGTCTCGGCGAAGGTGAGGGCGATCGCGCCCAATTATTACGTACCTTTGCTAACCTGCCCGAGCATCCGCATTCGGTGCCCATTAATCTGTTGGTGCCCATTGAAGGCACGCCATTAGCGGATATGCGCGGTAAAACTGACCCGTTTGACTTTATTCGTGTCATTGCAACGGCTCGCATTATGATGCCCGCTTCTTATGTGCGTTTATCGGCAGGTCGAAGTTCAATGAGTGATGAAATGCAAGCACTGTGTTTTTTAGCCGGTGCTAATTCCATTTTCTACGGAGAAAAATTGCTCACTGCTGACAACCCCGATGCACAACATGACCGCTTACTGTTTAAGCGTCTGGGCTTAACGCAAGCAGCGAGTGGTTGTTAAGTCGCCATGTCATTGCGTTGGCAGCAGCGACTGACCGAACGTCAACGCCAGCGACAGCAACTGGGCTTGTGGCGGTCGCGTCCATTGCTCACCAGTGCACCTGGAGCGCGTGTGCAGGTCAATGGTCAGTGGCTTATTAACTTTGCCAGTAACGATTACTTAGGCTTAGCCGAATCGCCAGACTTGCCCCTGTTGGCGCAAGGCCTGCACCAACAGGCGGGAAAGGCGGGAAGCACGGCTTCTCATGTGTTGGCAGGGCATCATTTACCGCACCATTTACTGGAAGATGAACTGGCTGATTGGTTGGGTGTCGAGCGTGTGTTGCTTTTTTCGAGTGGTTATTTAGCCAATTTGGCGGCGCAAACCGCACTGCTACAAGACGGTGATGCGCTCTATCACGACAAACTCAATCACGCTTCGCTATTAGATGGCGCACGCTTATCTTCTGCTCGTTTTCAGCGTTATGCGCATAATGACATGGAAGCGTTGGCACGGCGTTTGGCGCAGCCCACAGAGGGGTTGACCATGGTGGTGACTGACGGTGTCTTTAGTATGGATGGCGATGCGGTCTGCCTAGGCAAGATGTTGTCCTTAGTGGCAGAACAGGACGGCTTGCTGGTGGTGGATGAAGCGCATAGCTTTGGCGTTCTGGGTGAACAAGGTCGCGGTTTGTTTGCGCATCAGCAACAGGCGGCCGATGCGTCTGTGTTGCGAGTGGGTACCCTAGGTAAGGCCTTTGCCAGTAGTGGCGCTTTTATTGCTGGTTCTGGCTTATTGATAGACAGCATTGCCCAGTGGGGACGCAGTTATATTTACACCACCGCTCAACCGCCTTACCAAGCCAGTTTCAGTCGTGCTGCCTTGCGTCTGCTAGCAGGGGAAGTGGGCGAAGCAGCCAGGTTAAAGCTGGATGAGCTGATTGCGGTTTTTCGACAGGGAGCGCAAGCCTTGGGATTGTCCTTATTGCCTTCATCTACACCGATTCAACCAATATTGCTGGGTTCTAATGAGCGTGCCTTGGCCTGGCAAGCCAAGCTGTGGCAATCGGGTTTTTGGCTGCCCGCTATTCGACCGCCAACGGTTGCCCAAGGCACAGCACGTTTGCGTGTTTCCTTATCGGCGGGGCATAGTGTCGAGCAGATAGAATCCTTGTTGACTGCTTTAGCTGCGTGTCAGCGCGAGGAGGGGGTGTGCGCTTAGCGAGTGAAGAGTTTGGTCAGGGGCCAGAGCTGGTATTTCTGCATGGCTGGGGGGCAAATAGTGCGCTGTGGCGATCTTGGATTGAAGCCCATTTTGTTGGTTATCGCATCACCTTAATTGACTTGCCGGGTCATGGACAGAGCCCGCAGGCGTCATGGTCAGATGAGGCGCTATTAGATGGCTGGGTGGATGCCATTGTTGCCGCTTTGCCAGAGTCTGCTATTCTGGTCGGTTGGTCACTGGGGGGATTGTTGGCGCAACAGATCGCTTGGCGATATCCGCAACGCGTGGTCTCATTAGTGTTAATGGCCACTAGCCCCTGCTTTGTGCAGCGTGAAGATTGGTTGCCCGCGTTAGAAAAACCCTTGTTTGCGCGTTATTTAACCGAAGTGATGCAACAGACACAGCAGTTGTTAAAATCGTTTTTTTCCTTGCAAGCACTCGGCAGTCAGCAACCCAAACAACTGATTAAACAGTTGCTTCCGTTAATGAATCAGGTGATGTCAGGACATCAGCTGTCATTGCGTCAAGGATTGTGGTTACTGCAAACGCTCGATATGCGTCACCAGTTAGCCGAGTTGACTATGCCAACCCTCTGGTTGTTTGCCGATGCCGATGCCATTGTGCCCAGCAGCTTGATGGCGGAGATTGCACGCTGGCAGCCACAGGCAAGTTGTCAGTTGATTGCGGCTTCGGGACATTTACCTTTTCTTGCCCAACCCAGTGTCACGGCAGAAGCCATTATTTCATTTTTACAAGGAAAGGCTCATGATTGACCGTCGTGCGGTGGCGCAACATTTTAGCCGCGCCGCGCAAACCTACGATGCGGCAGCGGTGCTACAACAAGAGGTTGCCAGTCGCCTAGCAGAACGCTGGCCGTTACTGAAAATCCAGCCGCAACAGATAATGGACTTGGGCGCTGGTACGGGTTTTTTGTCGCAGCATTTGCGCACTTATTATGTTCAGGCGCAGTTGGTAGCGGTAGATTTATCGATGAGCATGTTGCAACAATGTCGTGCCAAATTAGCACCGCCGCCTGCATGGTGGCAAAAGTTGAATCCCTTCCATTCTGAGCTAGGTGTGGCTTTTGTCAATGCCGACGCCTATCAGTTACCTTTTGCAGACAATAGTATGGACATGTTGGTGTCGAGCTTGATGTTGCAATGGTGTGATGATTTACCCAGCGTACTAGCAGAGTGTCGGCGCGTATTAAAGCCAAATGGCGTGCTGTTTATGGCCAGTTTGGGTCCGGATACCTTGAAAGAAATTCGCTTGGCATGGCAACAAGTCGATGGCGAAACCGCTGAACACACGCTCCATTTTGCCGATTTGCACGATTTAGGTGATGCCTTGGGGCGTGCGGGTTTCAGTGACCCAGTGTGTGATGTTGAACACATTACGCTGACCTATGCCGACGCACCAGCGGCGCTGAAAGACCTTAAAGCCATAGGCGCAACCAATGCCAGTGGTCAGCGTCAGAAGGGATTGATGGGTAAAGCCAAGTGGCAAGCATTTTTAGCGGCTTATGCCCAACATGCCATGCCCGATGGTCGTATTCCCGCTACCTTTGAAGTGGTGTATGCCCATGCTTTCATTGCTGAGCATAAGGGTTCAACAGAGCGGAACTTACCGCAAACAGCATCCATACCTGTCAGTGCCATTAAGCGTTGGCACGGATGAGATGATATTATCGGTGCGGTTAAGCAACCAGCACCGATAAATGTGTTTTGAGCTTTTTCAATGCTGCGCTTTCGATTTGGCGTACCCGCTCTAAGGAAACACCAAATTGTTCTGCGAGCTCTGCTAGTGTTGCTTTATCTTCACGTAATAAACGCGCTTCAACGATAGCCTGTTCACGCTCACTCAGCGTTGCTAATGCTTCATGCACGCGGCTGTAGGTAAGTTGCTCTTCTTCAGCTTCAATCGCTATGTCTTCGGGAATGTAACGGCTATCAAATAGGGTCAGCTGCGGTTGATCTTCTTCGTCATTGTCTGTCGGCGTGGCAACAGACACGTCGGGCAAAGAAAGTCGAGCATCCATTGCTAAGACTTCTTCGGGTTTAACGCCGAGCTCATGGGCGATACGTAGAGCCTGGGTATGATTGATGGCATCAAGACTGTCTTTGTGACTACGCAGTTTGAAAAACAGTTTGCGCTGCGCTTTAGTGGTCGCAATTTTGACCATGCGCCAGTTTTTCAGGATGTATTCGTTGATTTCAGCACGAATCCAGTGTGAGGCGAAAGTCATGAGGCGCACGCCAGCACCAATATCGAAGCGTTTCACCGCTTTCATCAAGCCAATGCTACCTTCCTGTAATAGGTCTGCTTCTGGTAAGCCATAGCCTTTGTAGGAGCGCACAATGGGTACTACATGACGTAGGTTAAACAGCACGAGTTGTTCGGCAGCACGTAAGTCTTGATGTTCATGATAGCGGCGCGCTAATTCCATTTCTTCTTCGGCACTGAGCAGTGGTAAAGAACGAATGAGACGCAAATAACCACTTAGGTCATGACTGGGATCGGCAAGGGCAATGCTTTTGGCGATGCTTGGTAGATTTTGGCTGTTGGTGTTCATCTCAATCTCCCTCCCTGTAAGTTATTAAGCTTATGATTATAAAAATGGCGCATCAACTCGTCAATCATTGACTAGGTTGATGCGTTGTTTGTTGTACTGGTTTTGTCTGTTTCTGCGCTAGGTGCGTCGGCTAGGTGAGTCGGCTCTAATGGTGCGTGTAATTTAGCACGTTCCATATCAATGGCAGCAAAAGCACGTTCAAAATCTTCGTCACTGTTCAAGGCATTGTCTAACACCGCATCGGACGATGCTGTGGCAGTTGAATGAGCCATCTCTGTTGACGCTTGAGCATCGGCTGTCACTGCTTCTGTAGCGCTGGCGCTGGTTGCTGCTATGACACCTGCTCCAGCGACGGCACTGGTTGTGATGGCGTTTTCAGTTGAGATTGTGCTCGCTGGTGTGCTACCTTCAGGTGGCGTTGGTGGGTTGTCGTCATTGGCTTCTTGAGCTGCAATTTCGGCATCACGATTTTTAACCATACGTTCGCCAAACCACAATCCACCTTCGTACATAAACCACATAGGCACAGCAAGCAGCGTTTGTGAAATCACATCGGGTGGTGTAATGAAGGCGGCAATCGAAAAAGCACCAACAATGACATAAGGACGGGCACGACGCATTTTTTCGGGGCTGACCATGCGTGTTACCAGTAATAAAACGGTAACAATAGGTACTTGGAAAGCTAAGCCAAAGGCGAAAAACATACCTATGACAAAATCTAGGTAGAGTTGAATATCCGTACCAATTTGTACGCCATCGGGGGTTATCCCAGCCATGAATTTGAAAACGAGAGGGAAAACCAAGAAGAAAACAAAAGCACCGCCTGCATAAAACAAGAAAGTGCTGGCAATTAACATAGGTGCAGCTAGGCGTTTTTCATTTTGGTAGAGGGCTGGCGCAATGAATGCCCATAATTGATACAACAAAAATGGCATAGATAAAAAAATCGACGCGATCAGAGCCAATTTTAACGGTGTTAAGAAAGGAGAGATAACGCCTATGGCCATCATACTACTGCCTTCGGGGAGGTAGCGTGTTAGTGGTTCAGCGATGAAGCTGTAGATGTCATTAGCAAAGGGAAAAAGTACCAAGAAAACGACAATAATGGCAATGACTGCCCTCACTAAACGGTCTCTTAATTCCATTAGGTGACCAATTAGGGACATTTCCTGTTCGGTCGGTTTGGCAGTATTTTCAGTACTCATGAGGTTTTAGCTGTCGTACTCGGGATGGTTTCACTAACAGAGGCTTGATCTGCTGATAATGGTAACTCAGGTGCACTTGGCACTTTTGGTGTCATAGCGCCATCAGAGTGTTGGTGATACCAAGGGGGTAGCTCTTCATACAACTCACGTCCAAATGTCGGTCGTTGAATATTGGCGAGTTCGTCTGCTTCTTTGGATTCGGCAGCGACATTAAGGTGAGCTGTGGCGTTAACTTGATTCGCTTCGTTGTGCTGGCGACGAATCTCATCGCTACTTGGGCGATTGTAGAAGGAATAGTCAATTTCGTTAACACTGGATTGGATGTCTGATTTAAGCGATTCACCCAGTTGTTGTAACTGTGCTGCTTCTCTCGACAAGTCGAGTTGACGACGCAAATCCGCTAATTCGTCTTGCAAACTGGTTTCATTACGTACGTTTTCGATAAAACGCTTTACTTTGCCTACCATGCTACCCAAGCCACGAGCCACTTCAGGAAGTCTTTCTGGGCCAATCACCACTAAGGCAATGATTAGCACCAGTAGCATTTCTGAGAAGGCTAGTTCAAACACTCAGGCGACCTTAGACGTGCTTAACACAATCAACCAGCATTACGCGTGGTTGTGTGGTGCTTGTGTTGGCGCTGGCTGTGGTGTAGCTTGAGGCGTAACCGTTGCGTGAGGTTGTGCTGTTGCCGATTGTTGTGTAATTGGCTGAGGTGCTTGAGTCTGTGCGACCTGAGCATCGTAAACATTACCTGTAGCGTGGGTTTCGCCTTCTTTCTTACCGTCGGTAACGGCATCTTTGAAACCTTTAATGGCAGCCCCTAAATCACCACCAACATTACGTAAACGCTTTGCACCAAAAAGCACTAAAACAATAGCTAGAACCAGTAACAGATGCCAAATGCTTAATCCCATGATTGATTTCCTTTATTGTTAGTTGCCTAATAAATGTATATGAAGGTGATAAACTTCTTGCCCGCCAGCTTCGCCAGTGTTAATTTGCGTTTTGAAACCTTTTTCAAGACCATGAGCTTTGGCTAGTTGCGGTAATAGCAACATCATATGAGCAATCAAATCTTTGTCTTCTGGTTTTACCTCAAACATGCTGGCAATTTCCTTTTTCGGAATAATCAGCAAGTGCACCCGCGCGCGCGGATTGATGTCTTTGAATACAAGCACTCTATCATCTTCATACACGATATCCGCTGGAACTTCACGGCGGATAATTTTAGCAAAAATTGTACTCATGGTTTAGTTTCCCAAGGTTAGTCACAAACGCGCTGGCTTAAGCGGTGGTTGTGCGGTTAGCTTTTTCCACGTGTCCCGAAACGCCGAAACGTCGAGCCAGTTCTTGTAGAACCTGGGCGTGGTCAATATTGTGGTGCGCTAATAATACCATGCAATGGAACCATAAGTCCGCCATTTCGTAGATGATTTCTGATTTATCGTTTATTTTAGCGGCAAGTCCCGTTTCCATACATTCTTCGGCCATTTTGCCACAAATTTTGTCTGTGCCCTTAGCAAACAGGCTAGCGACGTAGGAGGTTGTGGCATCTTTGCCTTTGCGATCTTCGATAATGCGAGCGAGTTCTGCGAGCACTAAGGTATTATTTTCCATAGAGTTCCTTAGGGTCTTTGAGGACGGGATCGAGCGCTTGCCAGCGTTGTGTTTCTGCATTGAGTCCGAGATAAAAACAACTTTTTCGTCCCGTATGGCAGGCAATACCACCCTTTTGACGAACTTTTAGTAACAATACGTCACCGTCACAATCTAATCGCATTTCAACGACTTGTTGTGTGTTGCCCGATTCTTCACCTTTGTGCCAGAGTCGATTGCGTGAACGCGACCAATAAATAGCTTCGCCTTTGGCTAAGGTGAGTTGCAGGGATTCGCGATTCATCCAAGCGACCATCAGAATATCACCGCTATCAGCGTCTTGGGCGATGGTGTTCAACAGTCCTTTTTCATCCCAAGCAATGGCCTCTAGCCAAGGGAGGTTGGTATCAACGTCTTTGCTCATAATTTTTTGGCTAATGTCAGTAGCGTTTATTGTATCATAACTTTTGCACCAATTTAGGTGGCACTTAGACTATGGTGTAGTTAGGTGTTGGGACTCTGCTGTTTTGCGCATTTGATTTATAATAGATATGATATAATATATCTATATAATGCTTATTGGATTTTGAAATGACTACTTTACTACCCGTTACCGTGCTCTCTGGTTTTTTAGGTGCGGGCAAAACGACACTATTACATCATTTGCTTCATAATCGCGACGGCATGCGCATTGCCATTATTGTCAACGACATGAGTGAAATCAATATCGATGCCGACTTAGTACACAACGAGGTCTCGCTCAACCGTGGACAAGATAAATTGGTGGAAATGTCCAATGGTTGCATTTGTTGCACCTTGCGTGAAGACCTATTAGAAAATATCTCGGAACTCGCTAACAGTCAGCGTTACGATTATCTCATTATCGAATCAACAGGCATTTCTGAGCCCTTGCCTGTAGCGGAAACCTTTACTTTTGAAGATGAAAATGGCAAATCTTTATCGCAAATTGCCCGTCTGGATACTATGGTGACGCTGGTGGATGGTGTTAATTTTTTACGCCAACTCGATGAGGCACAATCGTTGCAAGATGTCGGTGAAAGTTTAGGTGAAGAAGATGAACGTAATTTAGCTGACTTACTCATCGATCAAATTGAATTTGCAAACGTTATTCTCATCAGCAAAGCCGATTTAATTAGTAACGAGCAAAGCGCACAATTAAAGCTGATTTTGAGCAAGCTAAACCCTAATGCTGACATTCACGTCATGCGCCACGGTCAACTCGACCCTAAGCTGATTTTGAACACCGGAAAATTCAATTTTGATACTGCTCAAACTCATCAAGACTGGCTAACAGAGCCACGCGGAACCCATACGCCAGAAACCGAAGAATATGGCATTGGTCATTTCAATTATCTTGCACGTCGCCCTTTTCACCCTAAGCGTTTGTATGAGTTACTGAATGATAAGGGCTGGAGCGGAGGTAATCTATTCCGCAGCAAAGGCTATCTTTGGTTAGCGACAGAGCCTAATTATGTTTGGTTTTACAGTCAAGCAGGCAGTATTTGGCAAGCCAATAAGGTAGGACTATTTTGGCATGCCGTAGGCAAAGAACGGTGGCCAACCGATGCCGAGTCTCACGATTACATCATGAAACGTTGGCAAGAACCCTATGGCGATAGACGTCAAGAAATCGTTTTTATTGGGCAAGCCTTGAACAAGGCTGTTATGCAAAATCGATTAGACGCGTGTTTATTAACCGAACAAGAACTGCAACAGGGCGATGATTATTGGTATTATGTGGCCAATCCATTTTCGTAACGCTAATGACACAATCTGAGGTGAGTCATGTCTGTCAGCACGCTAGACAAGATACATAGCTACAGTCAACAACAGGGGATTCGCCTAACGAATACGCGTTTGGCAGTGCTATCTTTGTTAGCGGAATCGACTAGGCCTTTGTCTGCTTATCAGTTATTGGAAGGTTACCAACAGCGTTACCAAAAAAGCTATCAACCGACTACTGTTTATCGGGTGCTGACTTTTTTAGAGCAACATGGTTTAGTGCACAAATTAGCGGCCACTCGTCAGTATGTGCTGTGCCAAGAACTTGGCAAAAAGCATGGAAGATGTGTGGAGTTTTTGCATTGCGATAAATGCGGCAACTTAACCGAAGTGCCCGATATGGAAAGCATTTATCAGGCATTGCAATCACAAACACAGCACTTAGGATTTACGCTTAATCAGCCAACATTAGAGCTACATGGTGTCTGTGCACGCTGCCAAGTTTAAGATCTGTCAGCAGAGAATCCTTACAGCTGTTTTTTATTTGTAGCAACAACAAACAACAAACGGTCGGCATGGGTTATCCACTCGCCAGGGTAATGTTTATCGACCTCAATAATACCCGCTTCAATTTCATCTTCACTAAATCCCACTAAATCCGACATGAATTTTGCTCTGAGCATAGTGTACCAATGAGACTTTGTTTGTCGTAAGGGGAAGTCAATGATCGAAACCTGTGTGTCAAACCCAGCAGTTTGCAATTCACGACACAAGAGGTCAATACTGGGTTGATGCTGTGCAAAACGAGCTTTTGCCTGCTCAAATAGGGCAAGAGTGGTTTCTTGTGGTCGAGTAATAAGCAAAATGCGACCATTTGGATTCAATTGTGGTTTAACGCCTCGCCAGAAGGATAGTCTATCGCTTAAATGATGGATAACTTCCTTTACTAACAGTGCATCGTAACGCAAAGGCTGCTCGACAAAAGTCTGATCACAGGCTTGTAAACTCATGAGTTCTGTTTTTTGTTGAGCGATGGCACACATAGCAGCATCGGGTTCAACACACAGGGTAGAAGCAGGTTGGGCGTAACGATGAATGGCTTGGCTAAATCTGCCTGTGCCAGCACCAAAGTCAACCCAGTGCTCGTGGGGTTGTAAGGCTAGATGTGTTTGTATTTGTTCAACCATCCAGGGTTCATAGTCTGGGCTAAACTGCCACAGTTGGTCGAATGTCTCGGCTAGTTGCGCATAATGTTGTTGTGTATTGTGCATAAAAGTTTTTTGTTTAGTCATTGTTAAGTATAATAGGCTTAATTATTCAATTTTGCATAAGGTTTGTCTATATGGTTGCTGATACATCGTTAGTCATGAGTTATCCAAAATTTTGTTTGCAGGCGCAAGATCCTCTGTTGTTCCGTCAGCAATTGCGCGATTACTTTGAGCAAACTTGGCGTTTGTATGAGCGTTTGTTTGAAGTCATTCGTGACGATGACAGCTATTATGATCGCCCTTGTTCTTTGCGTCATCCGTTAATTTTCTATTTCGGTCATACGGCTACCTTTTTCATGAATAAGTTGGTATTGGCAAAATTAGTGGATCGCATTAATCCGATGTTTGAGTCGATGTTCGCTATTGGTGTCGATGAGATGTCGTGGGATGATTTGAACGATGCACACTATGATTGGCCAACGGTGGATGCGGTACGTGAGTATCGTCACCAAGTTAAAGCGACTATTTTGGCATTAATTGATCGCATTGATATTCAATTTCCGATGAATTGGCACAATCCAGTATGGCCGATTTTGATGGGTATTGAGCATGAGCGTATTCATTTAGAAACCTCATCGGTACTGATTCGACAATTACCGATTAGCGCGGTGCAACCGCACGTCAGCTTTCCCCTGTGTCCGCATCAACAAACGCCCGTACCGGTCAACGATTGGTTTAGTGTGCCAGCAGGTCGAGTGGTGATTGATCACCAAGACCCTGCTAATGTTTATGGTTGGGATAATGAGTACGGCTCGCATCAGGCAGAAGTCGCGTCCTTCAAAGCTGCGACCATGTTGGTGTCGAATCATGAGTTTTTTGAGTTTGTTCAAGCGGGTGGCTATCAAGTCCCAAGTTATTGGACAGAGGAAGGTCAAGGTTGGTTGTCCTTCAGTCAAGCGACCATGCCAACTTTCTGGTTGCAGCGCGATGATGGTTATTGGCTCAGAACCATGGTTGAGGAGATTCCTATGCCTTGGTCTTGGCCGGTAGAAGTGAACTACTTAGAAGCGAAAGCCTTCTGTAACTGGAAAGCGGAACAAACTGGAGAGCCCATCCGTTTGCCGAGCGAAGATGAGTATTTGCATTTGCGTGCCCAGTGTAGCTTGCCCGATGTGGATTCTGCTATTGGTATCGGCGCGAATTTAAATTTGGAACAATGGGCTTCCTCTACGCCAGTTAATGCCAACCCATTTTGTCATGTTTACGATATTGTTGGTAATGTTTGGCAGTGGACTGAAACACCGATTTATCCGTTTGACGGTTTTAAGGTTCATCCCTTATACGATGATTTTACGACGCCAACCTTCGATAATAAACACAATATCTTCAAAGGCGGTTCGTGGATTTCTAGCGGCAATGAGGCTAATTTACATTCGCGCTATGCTTTCCGTCGTCACTTTTTTCAACACGCGGGATTCCGCTATATTGCCAGCGATGCACCCGTTATCACCCATTTTAGTCCGGTAGAAACTGACAGAGACGTCGTACAAGCCTGTGAGCTGCATTATGGTCAATCGCTATTTGGTCTTCAGAATTATGCGCAAGCGTTGGCAGAGAAAGTTATTTCAGTGCAGCACAGTTTGGGTAACGTGTTGGAAATTGGCTGTTCGGTAGGTCGTACGTCGTTTGTGTTAGCGACTCAGGCCGAACACTTGACTGGGCTGGATGTGTCAGCGCGCTTTATTCGTGTTGCCAATCAGTTACAGACAGAAGGACGCATTCGTTACCGCCTGTCGGTTGAAGGTGAGATTCCCGACTTTGTCGAGCATAGTTTGGCAGAATTTGGGTTAATGAATTCGGATAAGCTCACATTTTTACAGCAAGACCCGAACAATCTAAAACCACTTTTCAGTGGCTATGATGTGATTGTGCTGAATCAAACCTTGGAAGTCTTAGCTCAGCCGAGAACTTTCTTGGCTAGCATTCATCAGCGTTTGAATGCCGGTGGGTTATTGGTGATCAGCAGTCACTATGGTTATGACGCTCAGCGAACTGATGCTACTGAGCGTTTGGGTGGTTATAAACAGGATGGTGAAAATGTGGCCTGTTTTGACACAATTTCACACTTGTTGACAGCGCATTTTGAGTTGATTGAGCCGCCCATTGATTTACCGAGTGTGTGGCGCGATGATGCGCGTCATTATCAAGTCAAATTGCATCAGGTGAGTTGTTGGCGTTATCGGAGTTAAGGGTTAAAGAGTGAAGCTTTACGCAATGATGACAGTCGAATTATCAAAAAATAGTTAAGGATGTGAAGCATGTACTCAATTAGTCGTGTTGAACGTGAAACGGGTATTTCTAAAGATGTACTGCGTATGTGGGAGAGACGTTATGGATTTCCCATGCCATCGCGTGCATCCAGCGGTGAGCGCAATTATAGTGCCGAAGATTTAGCGCGCTTGCTGTTGATTAAGCGACTGATGGATTTGGGTCATCGCCCCGGACGTTTGATGAGCTTGTCGAATGATGAGTTGGTGCAAATGCTCAGTGTTCCTGTCGGTATTCAGCAAGGACGTTTTCAATCGCATGTAGATGAGTTGATGGCGCTGTTATTGAGCAATCAACCCATAGCCTTATCGAAATATTTAGATTACTGGCTATTACGCTATGGTCTGGAAGCCTTTGTCATCGAACTTTTGCCAAGCTGGTTAATGCAAATTGGTTATGCTTGGCAAACGGGTCGATTAGATATTCATCATGAGCATTTATTGACAGATCAGCTACAAAGCAAACTGCGTTTAAGTTTAGATCGTTTGCCAGAAGCCAGCCCGACTGCGCCCATGGTGTTATTGACAACCTTGCCTGAAGAACAGCATGGTTTGGCCTTGTTGATGGTAGAAAATTTATGTCGGCTAGAAGGCGTACAAGTAATTAATTTGGGTATTCAAACACCTGTAGAAACCATCGTACAAGCTGCGCAAGAGCATGGTGTACAGGTAGTTTCATTGTCAATTTCTGAAGCAGCCAACGCTGCTCGGGTGCAACAAGCGGTTGTACAGTTGCGTCACGGGTTACCTAGTTCAGTTGCTTTATGGCTGGGTGGAGCAGGCGCAAAACGAGTCGATTTATCGGTAATTGATGCGGTTGTCTATACTAATTTTGATGCTTTATTACCAGTGCTAGCACAATTAAACGCTGGCTAAGCATCTCCGTACAAGGCTTGTAAGGCTGCAATGGCAGCAGGGCCGGCTGTTTCGGTGCGTAGAATTCGCGGTCCGAGTCGACAGCCGGTTAAGCCAGACTGGAGTGCGTTCTTCAATTCCATTTCACTGAGTCCACCTTCTGGACCAACCAATAGGGCTTGCGGCACAGTAAAGCGCTCACTGCCTAGCTGGGTTAGGCGGACGCCTTCGTAGGGGTCTAACACCAATCC
>JACXUY010000161.1 GCA_014763665.1 Gammaproteobacteria bacterium | reverse complement strand
GACTTTATTCACGGTTTTATGATCAAAACCAGTACGTTGACACAGTAGCTTTTTTGTAAAACCACGTCGTTTCATCGCCAACAGCAAGTCTTCACCAAAATGCGTCAGGATTTTGCGCTGCTTTGGAAACAGTACATTGTGTAAGTCACGCTTAGCCATATCACCAACCAAAGGGACTATATTCCCACTTTACTCAATATAATTGGATTTATATCCTACTTTTAGGTTTAGTTGCGCGTTGGCCAAGGCGATGAAATGGATCCCTGAATGCCAAAGGTTGCGTATTACACTTTTATGCGCATAAAAATGTAAAATTCCTCACTTTTCTGCGCGTAAAAGTGTAGACTGAGTTATACTACAGGCAGTTAACAGTCTTAATTGGCGGGAAATGACAATGCAGCGCAACTTACTAAACGCCCTAATAGCATGGAAAAATCAACCGGTGCGCAAGCCATTATTGATCGATGGTGCAAGACAAACAGGTAAAACCTATCTGCTACAAGAGTTATTTGGGAACACCTTTGCCAACACCCTTCGTATCGACTTCCTTGAAAACCCTGCTTACAAAGAAGCGTTCGATGGCTCTCTGTCACCTGACGAGCTAGTAATGAACATTGAGTTGTTAACCAACCAAGCGTTCAACCCAGAAACCGATCTGCTGATATTAGATGAAATTGGCGAATGTGAACGTGCCGTTACCTCACTAAAGTACTTTGCTGAAAAAGCACCGTCCTATTTTGTCGCTGCCAGCGGCTCGAATATTGGTTTGCTCAACACCTTCCCTGTGGGCAAGGTAGAACAATACAATTTACGACCACTGACCTTCCAAGAATTTATTTACGCATCCAACGAGCAAGCGCTGATCAAAGCATTTGATAGTCAAGCAAGCACACCGGCAGTACACACCAAATTGATGGGCAAACTCACTGACTACTTTTTTACTGGTGGTATGCCGGAAGCCGTTTCTGCTTGGTATCAGTATAAGGATTCAAGCATTCTAGAGCGTGTTGAAAAAGTCACAAAAATTCATGCCGATTTAGTGGAAGGTTATCGCCGCGATTTTGGTAAGTACGCGGGCAAGGTCGACGCCACACTGATTGAATCGGTATTTAATAGCATTCCAGCCCAGCTATCACTTGTCAGCGATGAGTCGGTTAAACGCTTTAAATTTAAGCATGTGCATGAGCGTAAATCTCGTTATAGCGATTTTGAAACCGCGATCCATTGGCTTAACTGCTGCCGCTTAGCTTTGCCAAACTACCCTATTGAAGGATTGCCGAAATCTCCGTTAGCGGCCTATAAAAAAGAAAATATGGTGAAACTGTTTCTGTTTGATGTGGGCCTGCTTAATCATATGCTCGGCAGCAGTTATAAAGAAATTAAGCAACAAAACTATGAATACAAAGGTTATGTGGCTGAAAACTTTGTGCAACAAGAGCTCACTGCCATTGGCGTTGACCCAAGCTATTCATGGAATGACGCCCGCGCCGAAATCGAATTTATTTTGGCGACCGATGAAGGCGATATCGTCCCTGTGGAAGTCAAAAGTGGTAAACGTACAAGAGCAAAATCGTTGGCATCCTACGTTGAAAAATGTACTCCAAGTAAAACCTTTAAGTTAACGGGTACACAAGGCTCATCCGAATTAGAGCAAACCAATATCGTGATGCCTTTGTATTTCACGCAGTATTTACCACAGAGATGGTAAAAGCGCGTTGCTTAGACCCCGAGGTCTACACAAAGTGACTTCATAGGTAACAATTTGTAGACCTTTGGACCCTGTAAATAATTCTGTGTAAACGCTCGTTGGGTTAAACATACGCTTGCAAGCGTTCTTCATGCAGAATCATAAACTGGTTCATCGCTGCATTCCA
>JACXUY010000160.1 GCA_014763665.1 Gammaproteobacteria bacterium | reverse complement strand
CATGTCCAGCAACGCCACCCAAACCAACAATAACCCCACCGTGTTGCAGTTGATGGTCTGAGTACCAGAGTCTCGCACCCACAGCACCCACACCCTCTCTGAGTGCAATACTCACCATTTCCGACAACCAATCAGCACTGATAACCTCAACATCATTGTTGATTAATGCAATGAGCTCGCCTTTAGCTGCCAAAACAGCAGTGTTATTTAATGCTGAATAGTTAAATGGGCGTTCGTCACGAATAACACGGTAGCTCGTATCTCGCTGTTCTAGATCCTGCAAGTAGGATAAGGTTTGTGCATCATCAGAACCATTATCAATGATAATGAGTTCATAATTGGGATAAGTCGTTTTACTAATAATACTTTCCACACAAGCACGCAAAAAGCTCAATCCATTTCTTGTTGGAATGATTAAACTTACCAAGGGCGCATTGGCTGGTAAGAGAGGTAACACGTGAAAGCGACCGTGAGAAAGAGATACGACACTTCGACCTAAATGGTGTGCCTGCACATACTCATTTAGTGCACGCTCAGCAGCTACGGTGGCATAGGGTTTATCAGCATGTGATTGCGCTGTACTGCCCATGTGCGAACGCCAATGATATAACACATGAGGGATATGAATAATAGCATCTTGGCAAACATAATCCAGACAGCGTAAAACAAGGTCATAATCTTGTGCGCCTTCGTAACCGATTCTAAAACCACCAACCCGCTCAACGAGAGATCGTTTAAAAACGCCTAAATGTGAAATGCAATTGTGCGATAAAAACAGCTCTAAATTCCACTTAGGTTTAAAGTAAGGGTCAAATCGTTGATTTTTATCATTAATTTTATCTTCATCTGAATAAAGTATCTGTGCATTAGGATTGTGGGCAATGGTATTTGCCACCATGAGCAAAGCGTCACTAGCCAGCACATCATCTTGATCCATCAACACCACAAACTCACCAGAAGCTAAACTGAGTGCAGAATTAGAAGCCTGTGAAATATGGCCGTTTTGTGATCTAAAAACGCAACGAATTCGTTTGTCTTCATCCATTAAACCACGCAAGTAATCACCCACATCAGCATGTGTCGAAGCGTCATCGGCAATACAAAGCTCCCAGTGCGCATATTGCTGGTTTCTAATAGAATCAATGGCTTGTTTTAGATAGGTTAAGGGCGCATTGTAAACAGGCATGATAATCGATAATAATGGCCCCGAAGCACAGGCATTAGACAGTGCCTGATGCTTTCGCTGACTCTCACAATGCTCAATCCAATGCTGATAGTCCAAGCGATCGATGGTGTAGGTTTGTCGATATTCACCCATGGCTTTATGCAGATTACTTAAACCGTGATGCTGCAAATGTTGCACCATGCGTTTATGCAGCGCAAGAAAACCCTGTTGCTGAATAGCTTTAACGTATGCTCGCCGATAGCGATTGAGGACACGAAGTATTTGCATGCCAGCACGTAACGGCTTGGTAATACGCCAAGATAAGGAGTGTTCTATGTTGGTTAAGGTCTGTTCCAGTGTCAGAATATGTTGATCCCTGTCATTGAAACCGACATTAAGCTCATGAATCGCTTTGTCATACAGCAAAGGCAGTTGAATGGTTTCATAAGACTTTGTTTCGATTAAGGGTTTAATGGCTTGGTAACAGGCATGAAACAGAGCTTGATCACCTATACGCGCAAATTGCGTTAGTAGCCTTTGGTTAGCAGATCTATCTAGTAAGGTCAGCAATTCTGCATCGTTGGGACTTTGTAAAAACAGCACCCCCAAGCCATTGGAATGGGAAAATTCAATGGTGTAGGGGTAGGTAGCCTTAATTTCATTCCATAGTCGATAAACACCAAAGTTTCGATCAAACACCGCCGTATCGTGAAATAAAAT
>JACXUY010000159.1 GCA_014763665.1 Gammaproteobacteria bacterium | reverse complement strand
AATAAAGTTTGAGATGGAGCGCAAAGGCTTAACGGTTAAAGATCTTGAACCCATGATAGGTAAAAGCAATCGTGTTTATGAAATCCTAAACCATAAGCGGTCACTCACGCTAAAAATGATTTGGAAACTTCATGAAGGGCTAGGTATTCCAGCAGAGTCGCTGATCAAACCGCCGCAAGTTCGCGCGTCATAGTGCTGCACATAAAAATTATGTTGTCATGAATGACGCTCGCTACCCAAACATTTCGGCTATTGATAACAGGCTAGCTGAGCTTGAAAACGAAAAGCAGCAGCTTCTCGCATTAAGAGAGGCTTTGCGTAGGGCTCAAAACGAGCGTTCAGTACAGACATTCACGCCAGAACAAAAGGTCGCCCTGTTCAAACAACGATTTCGTGGAAGAGAGGATATCTTTGCCAATCGTTGGCAAAATCAACAAGGCCGCAGTGGATATTCCGTAGCCTGTGATAATGAATGGGTAAACGGGGTTTGCAACAAACCCCGCATTAAATGCCAAGACTGTTCACACCGAAAGTTTAGCGAACTAAACGAGCGCATTATTTACAGGCACCTTGCCGGTCAACAAGTGGTGGGGCTGTATCCCTTACTGAAAGATAATTCGTGCTATTTGTTAGCCGCCGATTTTGACAAGGGCTGTTGGCAAGAAGAAGTCAAAGCAATGTCTAAAGCGTGCCAAGCGTTTGATATTCCGCACGCGATAGAAATCTCGCGTTCTGGCAACGGGGCGCACTTATGGATCTTTTTTGAAACCAATATCCCAGCGAACCAAGCTCGGGCACTGGGTTTCGCTTTGCTTGATAAAGCCATGGAAATATTTCCAAATCTATCGTTTGACTCCTATGACAGGCTATTTCCTAACCAAGATGTCCTTCCTGAAGGCGGTTTTGGTAATCTCATTGCGCTACCACTTCAAAAGGAGGCTCGCCTTTCAGGCCGTAGTTGCTTTGTTGACAGTGACCTGAATGCGATTGACGATCAATGGCAGTACCTTGCTGAGCTTAAAACGCTCACGCAATCGAGTATTGATCAACTCATAACAACAATTTCACCCAACATCCTATTACTGTCCGAACAAGGGCTAACAGATAACCGCCCACCTTGGGAAATCACAGCCAAAGCCACACCAATAAAATTAGAGTCTTTGCCGAAAAACGTGACTATTACCTTGGCCAACCATATCTACTTTTTGATGAGCGAGTTACCTGGATCACTACTGGCAGGACTAAAGCGATTAGCTAGTTTTTCTAATCCTGTGTTTTTTAAAACACAAGCGTTGCGCTTTTCAACCCATGGCATTCCAAGGTTTATTTCCTGTGCTCGTATTGAAAACGGTTATCTAGCACTACCGCGAGGCTGTCTCGATGACGCGATTGCTTTGCTACAAGAGCACAATATTTCGCCACTGTTTGACGATAAGCGTGAAACCGGCAAACCATTATTAAAACTTACCCCTGAGTTCACTTTGCGAAAGAACCAGCGAGACGCAGTGGCCGCAATATCTAAACATGACTTCGGTATTTTGCATCCAAGACTACGGCCACATTATTGTTGATGAATGCCACCATCTGTCTGCGCCAAGGTTTGAAATGGTACTCAACGAGGTAAGAGCAAAATATGTATTGGGCCTAACAGCAACGCCAGAGCGACAAGATGGCCATCAGAAGATCATTTTTATGGCGGCAGGGCCCATTCGCTATAAAGTGAAACAAAGCCCTGATGAGCAATTTACTCAAACCGTAATGATTCATCAGTTCTACGATATACCGCCAGCTGAGCTAATAAAAACAGATGAGCGCCCAAAAATAAGCGATGCCTATCGCTGGCTCGCCGATAATGGACAGCGCACGTCAAAAATAGTCTCAGACGCCTCTCAGTGTGTTCGAAATGGCGGGCACCCGTTAGTCCTTACAGAGCGTAGAGAGCACGCAGAGTACATACACTCAAAACTTACCAAGATGGGTATAAGCACTGTCGTACTCAAAGGCGCCATGAAAGCTGCCGAACGCAAGAACGCTGACAATCATCTTCAATCGGCTCAAGTTGTCGTCGCAACAGGAAAATATGTAGGCGAAGGATTTGACCTGCCAAGACTGGATACTTTGTTTTTGGCTATGCCAATCGCATGGAAAGGTACATTGGCTCAATATGCCGGTCGTATTCATCGTGAATCGGAAGGCAAAACACAAGTCACCATTCACGACTATGTAGACTGCGCCCTCCCTATGCTGCAACGCATGTTTAAAAAACGCGAGAAAAGCTACAAGGCTATGGGGTACGCCCTTGAGTACATTGATGACAACAGTAACAAGCAACCTTCACTGAAGTTAGAAAACGTCCCTT
>JACXUY010000158.1 GCA_014763665.1 Gammaproteobacteria bacterium | reverse complement strand
AATCCTGACATCCCATGCGATGTGAATGTGATGACCCAAATCCAAAACACATTCATTGCCGCACCCGGCGTTTGGATTACCGCCGCAGACGGCGCGACCACTGACGGTTCCACTGTTAAATCGGGGACATCGATGGCCGCTCCAGTTGTGTCGGGGGCATTGGCAACACTCCTATCCACATGGGACCAGTTGACACCAACACAAGCGTCTCAGATTGTGCGTGATACCGCAGACCGCAGTTTTGCCGGCTACGCGCCAGAATTGTATGGCGTGGGTATCTTGGATGTTGAGGCTGCCATGTCTCCTATTGGGGCATTGAAAGCTGCCTCAACAGGAACGGGCGCTTCGATCAAGATTACCGATGTGTCAGCCAAAGTGCCTTCTTCTCTAGCAGGCATCAAAGATATTCCTGCGCTGAAAAAAGCGGCGTTTTACGATGACTACAATCGTGACTATGCGTTCGATATGAGCAAGATGGTGCAGGTTGAGAAGACACCGATTGATTGGAACGCCCATTGGAATCAGTCCATCATCGGTAAACACTATACCCGTTCAGCGGATTTGGGCTTTGCCTCTTTGACGATGGCGGTGAATCCAGGCCAACCGGATGGCATCCAATCACTGTCGTTGGCAGGACAAAACTACAGTTTCAGCTTTGGGCAAGATTATGCCGTGAAATCCGGCTTGGAATCCCTAGCCTATGCCAATGACTTTGTGGGATTGCGCTCAAGCGATGAGACACGCGCTTTCGCAGGTAACTATCGCCTGAACAACGGGTTGTCTTTGGTTGGTGATGTGAAGTGGAAAGACAGCTACTCACTGGTTTCAGACAGCGATGGTGTCGATACAAGCAACCAATTCGGTTTGATGTTCCAAGCGACGGATAACCTGACATTGGGCGCAGGTGTGGAGTGGATTAACCAAACCAATTCGTTTGCGGGTATGTCGGGTGAAGGCACCTTGTCGTTTGGTGAAAATAACCTAACACAACTGGGTGTTCTATCGGCCAACTACAAGCACGGGGCAAATGAGTTCTTTGGTTTGTTCAAAGCCGGTAAACTGGCTGACAACCAATCTGCCGATTACCAATACTTGAGCATCAAGGATGCAACACTAGGTCAAACCGTCCTGGGCTTCCGTTCAATGCTAGACAAAGAATCGCAGTTCGGTTTGCAGGCCTATAACGATTTGTCTGTTACCAATGCCTCTATGTCGCTGCACATTCCAACAGGCATGGATAGCGAAGGCAATATGGAGTTTGCAACCGAGAAGTTTAATTACAAAGGCAACTTGGCACCAAACACCTTTGAGGCCTTCTACAAGGTATCGCCTGCCAAAGGGATGAACTACATGCTCAATGCTGTTTCAAGTCCAGATGACGTTGGTGTGGGATTGAGAATGGAAACCCGCTTCTAAGAAGCCGTAGCATCAAAAAGGCCGCATTTAGCGCAATGCTGTTCACTTAAGCGGAGCAGCATTGCGATTTATCGGATAGCGGGTTTTACTCATCTTAACCGTCCTTGGCCTCGAAGGCCTTGGGCGGTTTTCTATTATTAGGCTTGCAACCCCGCCCCGAATCTCACTTAACCGGGCCCCTGTTTTCCCTGGTGACAGCGCATCCGCCATGACAATCAACTGCACCGCAATATACTGGCATGCCGCTTTAAAACTCATCTGATTGGGCGCCTTACCATAACTGACTGCCTCCTGACTCGCTTCGCGACGTACCAAGTTATAGGCCAGTAGCATTCCCCATACTTCTTGCTCTATTGACTCTACGGTTTTGCTACGCAGCGTTAAGGCATTGTGCTGCATGGAGCTTTTGATGTCACGATACCCCAGCTCAATTTCCCAACGCTCATGATAAAGCTGAGCGACGGCCTGTGTGTCATAG
>JACXUY010000060.1 GCA_014763665.1 Gammaproteobacteria bacterium | reverse complement strand
ATGGCAGTTTCAGGAATGACAAGGCGCTTCTTTGCTTTGCCTTCAATAATCAAGGTCGCTAACATATCTGGTTTCAAGCGACCATCTGAATTGTCTAACACGGCACGCACACGTAAGGTACGCGTTTGTGGCGTTACCGTGTCGGCAACGTAAGAAAGTTGTGCTTTTCTCTGCTCATTGGCTAGAGCCGGAATGGTCACTGTGACCGCTTTTTCTCGATACATTTCCGAACTGTAGCGCTCAGGCACCTCACCTACCACCCAAATTTGACTTAAATTGGCCAGCGTATAGGCTAAGTCCGCGGGTTCTAATACCTGCCCTTGCGAAACCTTACGATCAATCACCACACCATCAATCGGTGCACGCAATGCCGTTAGCGATTGAATTTTGCGCGAGCGTTCCAACTGTTTGATATCGGCATCCGTCATACCCAAAATATGCATGCGATCGCGCGCTGCTTGCCACTCTGCTTCACTCGATACCAACTCGCTTTCACGACGTTGTTGTTCTGCAACAGCAATCACCCCTTCTTTGAATAACAACTGCGCACGAGCTGCTGCTTTTCGGGATAAGTCGTAGCGAGATTGAGCTTGCAAGTAAGACAATTAGGCTTCTGCCAATACTGGCGAATGGACCATAGCCAATACATCACCCTTCTTCACCTGATCACCGCGCAGTAGCTTAATTTCTGTTACGCGACCAGAAACAGTTGTACCAACACGAGCAACCCGCTTTTCATCTAATTCAATACTACCTGATACCTTAAGCTGAGAGCGCCAATCCACCTCTTCCACTCTACTAAGTCTTAATCTAGCTAATAATTCGTCACTAGGTTTAACCACAGATGGATGATGATTAGTTTGATCTTGAGGCGCTCTAGCGGTGTCACTGGCTTTATCGCTCTGATCACAAGCAGCTAACAACAAAATACTCGACAAGATCATTGTTGTTAATATTTTTTTCATCGGATTATTCTCCTACCGCTTGTGTCAGTTGTTGAATGTCCATACAGGCGTAACGACGTTCAAATTGATTGGTTAAATAGCCACGCCTGACAGATGCAAGGGTATGCTGGGCATCAATAAAATCGAGAATGCCACGTTCACCATACTTGTAAGCTGCTTGAGCAACTTGGAATGCCGATTCGGCTTCTTTCAACAGCCCAGATTCGTAGCTAACCAACTGAGCATTGGCATTTTGATAACGAATAAACGCTTGCGACCAGTCTTGTTTCAACTGACGCTCTACCGACATCACCATTGCTTCCGACTGTTTCTGTTTTGCTCGTGCGGAAGCAATTTGACCATCTCGTTGATTGAATAAAGGTAAGGGTAAATTCACACCCAATTTAAAACGTTCGATACCCTGTTCATACTCTCCACCCACAGTAAACGTTGGCTGAGGTGTGACCAAAGCTTGCTCAAAACGGGTAGCAGCTTGATCTTTAGCTAAATTTGCCTTAGCTGCTTGATACAAGGGATATTGTGCGACTAAATCGTCAAATGATTGCTTAGGAATGCGACAAAGTTGACTGTCTGCAGGTAGCTCATCAGCTATTTCTGGTACAACGGATAACCCCAATAATTCTCCCAGCTGTTGACGCGCCAATAAATATTGCTGTTCCGATGCTTTATAACGTGTTTGACTAGTCAACCATTCTGCTTCGGCTTTCACCCCTTCATAACGGGCTGATTCACCTACTTTAACCTTTAGCTGCACCGCGTCTCTCAACTTTTCTAGCAGCTGCAGTTCATCTTTGGCGAGCTGCATTTCTTGCTTGCGTTGCACAACTTGGTAGTAGGCGCGCTGAATTTGCGTTCTCAACTGACGTTGAACCAACAAAGCCTGCTGTGTGGCAATTTCGATGCCCTGATCAGCACCTAATTGACGATACTGCCGTACACTAGGAGTTTCTACCGGAAAAACCATTGCCAGAGATTGTCTGTCTTTGGTTTCCGTTACGACATCCAAACTGGGGTTAAGGTACTGACCTGCGGTAATACGATCGGCTTGCGACTGTTCAATGAAGGCTTGTGCAGCTTGCCATTGCGGATGTTCTTTTAACAAAGCCATCGCCTGCAGCAAGGTTAATGAACTCGCATGAACTGATGCGGCTGCAAAAGTTAAGCTCAACGCCAAGGGGAACATTAGTTTCACTGGTCACTCGCCATAATTAAAATTTATAACGAATTATGCGCCCTTTAACGATAAATTGGAATCACGCTCATTCATTTGTTTAATATTGGCATATTTTTGTAATGCTTTTTTACGTGCAACATCATGATCTACAATAGGAAGTGGATAATTTTTACCCAGTACAAATTGTAACGCCTGTCTTTCAATTAACGACATTTTCCAAGGCGCATGTATGGATTTTGCATCAAGCTTACTGAGTTCAGGTACGTATTTTTTGATAAACTTACCCTTTGCATCAAATTTTTCGGATTGCAAGACGGGATTAAAAATTCGAAACGGCTGTGCCGCATCACATCCCGTCGACGAAGCCCATTGCCAACCTCCATTGTTCGCCGACAAATCGTAATCGAGCAACTGTTGTGCAAAATAAGCCTCACCCCATTGCCAATTGATATCGAGGTCTTTTATCAGAAAGGCTGCAACGATCATACGCAATCGATTGTGCATAAACCCTGTTTGATTGAGCTGGCGCATAGCAGCATCGACAATCGGATAACCCGTCCTCCCTTCACACCAAGCCGCAAACCAATCGGCTCGATTCTCCCAAGGCTGTTCACGCCACTCTGCTTTATAAGCTTGATGAGCTACATTAGGATGGTGATACATGAATTGCATGTAAAACTCACGCCATATCAATTCAGACAACCAAGTATTCGCCCCTTCTCCACCTTGCATCCAAGCAGCTAGCGCCAATTGTCGCACGGAAATGGTACCAAAACGTAAATGCACCGATAGATAAGAAACGCCCTTCACACCCGGAAAATCACGCTTGTCTTTGTAAAAAGACATACGTTGTTGAAAATCCTGCCATGCCAATTGAGCGCCCGTTTCACCTGGCTTAACCACTAAAGATTGACGTTCAAAACCAAGCGATTCCAGTGTTACACGCTGACATGACAACTTATCAGCGGCGTACCAATGCGCAGACAAAGCCGCCGTATCACAGGTGGTTAGGTCATCAACCCTTAATCGCTTTAACCAAGCATTCTTATATGGCGTGAATACCGTCAGCGGTGTTCCTTTTTGCGATAAGACTTCATCCTTAGCAAACACCACTTGATCTTTAATGAGCTGTAACTTTCGTTGCTGTTCAGCGAGTACCAGAGCCACCTGAGCATCACGCTCCCGTGCGTAGGGCTCATAATCCTCTCCAGCATAGACTACATCAACGCTGAATTGAAGTGCTAATTGGGGAATTAATTTAATGGGGTTTCCATAATAAATCTGTAAGCGTCCTCCTTGCGCTGCAATCTTGTCTGCCAATTCTGTCAGCGATTCATCAATAAAGGTTAAACGACGGTCACTTTTGGGAAGCTGAGATAAAATGATTTCATCAAAGATAAAAACTGGAATAACCTTTTCATGACCACTGAGCGCTTGATAAAGCGTCGCATTATCGGTCAAACGTAAATCGCGTCGAAACCACATCAGCGCTATAGAGTCAGCTTTGTTCATTATTTGTCCTTAAAACAAAAAAACTGAGCGATTGCTCAGCTTTGATCATAATTCTTGCGAAGCACTCATACTCATCGCAGGGGAATATCAATTTCCAGCATATCAATACCGTTTTGCGTTTCCATCAACACACGCACAGCATCTCTATCAACCGGAACATATTTAGCGATAACCGCAATAATTTCCTCGCGCATTTGTGGCAAATAACTAGCCGAACGTGATTCGCTACGACCTGCTGCGATCATCACCCCTAAACGATCTTTTGCCAGAGCGGCGCTGTTCGTTTTTTTCTTGAAAAGGTCAAATAAACTCATTATGAGACACCTTTATTAAGAAAAGAGACGGGCAAATAGGCCTTTTTTCTCGGCTGTTAAGAAACGCTGTGGAACATCTTCACCAAGATAACGCGCCACAATATCACCATAAGCCAAGGAAGCGTTTGATTCAGGTGCATTCAATACCACCGGCATACCCGCATTTGAAGAAGATAAAACTTCTTGCCCTTCTGGCACAGCACCTAGGAATTTAACCGCCAGCAACTCAATGATGTCTTGATAGCTCAGCATTTCACCGGCATCGACCCGATTCGGGTTGTAACGCGTCACCACTAAATACTCATTAATGCGCTGACCCGTTTCACCTTTCTTAGACTTAGCCTGCAAAATTCCTAAAATACGGTCTGAGTCACGTACCGAAGACACTTCGGGATTGGTAACAACAAAAGCATCATCGGCAAAACGCAGTGCCATTAACGCACCTGTTTCGATACCGGCAGGAGAGTCACAGATGATGAAATCAAAACCATCCGCTTTAAGCTCTTCAATCACTTTTTCAACGCCAGCTTCGTGCAAAGCATCTTTGTCGCGCGTTTGTGAGGCTGGCAGAATATAGAGGTTTTCAACACGTTTATCACGGATGAGTGCCTGTTTCAAAGTCGCTTCACCATGAATGACGTGAACAAAGTCATACACGACGCGGCGCTCAACACCCATAATCAAATCAAGATTACGAAGTCCCACATCGAAATCAATCACTGCGACTTTATAACCTCGCAATGCCAAGGCCGTTGAAATATTCGCTGAAGTCGTCGTTTTACCAACACCGCCTTTACCTGAGGTCACTACAATAACTCTTGACACCTTAGTATCCTTTTATACGTGAATATGAATATTTTAATCTAATGTTTTGAATTTTAAACTATTTTGCTCTAAATAAATTTCAACCCATCCTTGTTTAACCAACTGAGGAATATCATCAGCTAATAAAAAGATTCCAGCGATACTAACCAATTCAGGATTAAAGTTTTTGGCGATAATCCGTGCCGTTCTATCGCCTGCTGCGCCCGCATGAAGTCGTCCACGCACTGAACCCAAAACGGTAATATTACCGCCAACAAAGAGTTCTGCTCCAGAATTAATACCGCCCTCGACAATCACATCGTTCAAAAGGTGTTTTTCAAATTGACCAGAACGTAAACTGGGGATACGCAAGGCTTTCTGTACAATCGGCACTTCTTTTTCCGTTAAGCTACCGCTACTCCTGTTTGACTGTGTCGATTGATCCGACACAGACTCAGCAACAGGTACTGCTGGTGACTCAGTCGTATTCGTTGCTGTCGTCGCTTCGCTATTTTTTTCACCAACTGCACTCGGCTTGAATATAGCCAAACCACACATTTCAGCATAATCGACCAAATGCGCATCTTTGGTGCGAATACCTACTGGTGTTAACTGATGTTGACGTAGCAATTCTAGTAGCTGAGCTAACTGAACACTGCTTAAACCACACAAGGGGTCGACCACCACGGGCGCACCACGCAAAAACTTACTCGCCTTTGCCAATTTAGTGGAGAGCAATTCACCAATTGCCGACATATCACTGGCATGAATACGCACCAGTGTTAACGACAATTGTGATGATTTGAATTCTAACGCATCCGACATAGGTAACTGGCTATCCTTTTCTGTCTAGGCTTTCTTATCAAATCATAATACTCAATAGTAACTATCAGCGACAAGCGACAAAGGCGCTTTTTTGCACTTTTTTAACGCTTGTGCACAGTTTCTGTGGATAACTTTGTGTACCATCAGCAGAACAAGTCAGCAAGTCGCTGAATTCACATTAAAAGGCAAAAGCAGCCACAGACTTGCTTATTTTTTAGGCAAATGAGCAACATCATTACGCAAATAAATGGGTAGTGCTAAGGCTTCATCCCAGCTTAAAAAATGCTGTTTCAATCCCGTTTCTACCAAGCTAAACAGTGACTTAATATCTACATTCGGTTGGGCAGAAAAAGAGGGAACTTCTCCCTTGACAAGCGTGTTTTCCAACAAATGCACATCGCCAGCAACCAAACTTGGCATAGGTTGTTCACTAAGGTGTTCGACACTGCTAATGCAGTCAACCGTTAGCATTTCAGCACCTTGTGAAAAATCATAAACCGCCCAATAAATTTGCGCCATACGCGCATCAATGATCGCACCCACATTCGGCTGCTGTGTTTGACAATAGCCTTGCCAAGCTAATGCCATTAAGGTCGAAACCCCCAAGGTGGGAATGGACGCTGCAAAGGCCAGTCCCTGAACCACGGACACCCCCACCCTAACGCCAGTAAAAGAGCCTGGTCCTTTGGTGTAAACAATACCTTGAACCTCCTGCATGCTGAGTTTAGCCTGCGTTAATAAGGACTCGATCATTGGCAAAATACGCTTAGTGTGTGATTGGGGCTGCATATCGCTGTCAGTCCAACAAACACCTTGATGACTTAGCCCAATATGACAACCTTGCCCCGTTGTATCAATCAATAACCAAGTCGGTTGGTCAGACTCTACTAAATTAGTTAAGGATGTGGACACCTTAAGAAACTCCCATAGAATAAAGAACACCTCTAAAAACTCCACTTCGTGGCATTTTTAGCCTACCCACGTTTATTTTATTTCTGGTGGAAGGGCTTAAATCAACAAGTTATATGCACTTTTCGTGCATCCCTTCCCCCAGTCCCTCTACCCATTAGGTCTTTTAGAGATCACCTGAATAAATGCCACTGCCTCGGCATTGCTGCGCGTTTGCTTCATGGGGGGCAGTGCCGCTAGGATTTGTTTACCGTAGTGTTTTTGCGTGATGCGCGGATCGCCAATCACCAATACCCCTCTATCGGTTTCACTGCGAATTAAGCGTCCTGCGCCCTGAATGAGTGCCATAGTGGCATCGGGTAACTGTTCGCATACAAAAGCCGATAAGCCTTTTTCCACCAACACAGCCTCACGCGCTTGCGCTACTGGGTCATCGGGTGGCGAAAAAGGTATCTTATCAATTACCACTAACGACAAAGCCGAACCAGAAACATCGACCCCTTCCCAAAAGCTCGATGTGGCTAACAATACCGCATTACCTTTACTGCGAAAGGTGGCAATCAGTTGATGCGCATCTTGCTCGCCTTGCACGAGTAACGGAAAAGGCAAATGAGGGCGCAGCGTATCAGCCGCCAACTGCATGGCTTTGTAACTGGTAAATAATAAAAACGCTCTTCCGCCGTTGGCAATAATGAGTGGCCAAACACGACGCATCAGCGCCAGCGTGTAATCGCTCTGATTGGGTTCGGGCAGTTGCGCAGGTAAATAGAGCATCGCTTGCTCAGCATAACGGTAAGGGCTTTGCCAGCGATGACAGTCTGCCTCCCACAATCCCAGTTGACGTTGCACATAATCAAACGACTCACCGACCGCTAAGGTTGCAGAAGTCAAAATCACACTGCTGTAGCTTTTTTTCATCGCGCTGGCAAAATCGTCGGCAATCGATAAAGGCGTGGCATACAAAAACCAGTGATTATTCTGCGCCTCTGCCCAAGGCACATTGTGACTATTGTCCACACCCCAATTCAGGGTCGCTTCTGCCAATCGTCCTAATAAGGCTGCTTGCGCTTTGATGGTGGGACTGCGATCGGCAGCCAAAGCAAGCTGTGGTAAGCATTGTCGCCATTGCTCAATAAAATTCACTAAGGCTGTTTGTTGCAATTCTTGCGCTAACCAGTCTTCAGCTTTGAATTTACCCTTAACGCCCTCTGCCGTTTGTTGCCATTGTGCCAAGGCAACCAAGGTGTCCTGTAACGCCTTATCACAAGCGGGCATATCCCGAATTTCATTGTTCATGAGTTGCGTCATTTCGCGCAATCCATGCCCCCAAGATAGGGTACTGGCACTTTGACCCAGCGCCTGCACTAACACGGGCGCGAGTTGATGGGCTTCATCAACAATGAGTGCATCACGTTCGGGTAAAATGGGACTTAACCCTGCCGCTTTAAGGGCTAAATCGGCCCCCAATAAGTGATGATTGATGACAATAATGTCAGCATCTTCTGCATCTTTACGCAAAGCGGGATAGGCGCAATGGTCCGCATCGCAAGTGACCAAAGCACAAAACTCACTACGCGCACAGACCTTATCCCATACGGGATTAGCTCGACTGCCCAACACCTCTGCCAATTC
This sequence comes from Gammaproteobacteria bacterium, assembly GCA_014763665.1. Lineage (GTDB taxonomy): Bacteria > Pseudomonadota > Gammaproteobacteria > Thiomicrospirales > Thiomicrospiraceae. The sequence goes on along the minus strand of JACXUY010000060.1, from coordinate 1,440 downwards.
ACCGGTGGTGTTACGACTTGCCCACAACTTCACTTCCTGAACGGCAACTTGTATGCCTTTTTGGTTGTGAATAGCCGCTTGCTGCGCCGCTTGAGCAAGACGCTGAGCGCACACATAATTTTCACGCCCTTTCAATACCGCAATCCGTGCTGGAATCGATAGTGCCTGACATAAAGCGGGTAAATCACGCTTAGACAACTGATCCTGCAAACTCTTGGTTGCAGTGGTAATGATGATTTTTCGCCCTGAAAGCAGTGCCGCGACACCATAAGCAAAGGTTTTTCCAATGCCTGTACCTGCTTCTGCAATAAGATTTCCACCCTGACGAAGATGCGTAAAGCAAGCATCAGCCATTTCAACCTGACCCGAACGTGGCTGAAATTGACTGAAAAACTGGGATAACACACCGTCGGGAGCAAAAGTCCGTTCTATTTCTTTATTCATGACGCTATTTTACCTGCATCAATCGCCTTACACGTGTAAAAAAGCTATACTTTTGCACATGAATCAACAAATCGATATTTTATACGCTGACGATGACCTGATTGTCGTCAACAAACCACCTCAATTACTGAGTGTGCCGGGACGTGGTGAACATAAACAAGACTGTTTAGTGAACCGCTTACAAGCGGATTTCTCCGGAGTGCGTATTGTGCATCGTCTGGATTGTGACACCTCTGGCATTATGGTCTTAGCCATGCATGCTGAATCGCATCGACGCCTATCCAAACAATTTGAACAACGCTTAGTAGACAAAACCTATCTTGCCCGAGTCGAAGGACACCTGCCCAGCGCACGAGGCGGTATTGATTTACCCCTAGCCCTTGACTGGCACAATCGCCCCATGCACAAAGTCGATTTCATTTACGGAAAACCCGCACAAACCGCTTGGCAGGTATTATCGACAACCGATACCACCACACTCGTTCGTTTATTTCCGCATACGGGACGATCTCACCAACTAAGGGTGCATATGCTCAGCATGGAGTGTCCGTTGGTGGGCGATATGCTCTATCATCCGCGTCATCATGAATATCATCGCATGTGTTTACATGCCGAAATGCTCAGCTTCATTCATCCGCACAAGGGCGAACGCATGAAGTTCATGAATGATGCTGATTTCTAAACCAAAACCTTATGTCATGACTCGACTGATTATCAAGGTTTTTTATAAACCAACCAGGACTGTTGTTTTTGCCATTCTCTCAACTTAGTCATGGCAACTTATCGGTGCTGGTATCTCTCTTTGCCCATTGGGTGACTGTGGCAACGCCGACATGGTATCCATCCATGAGGTGCAGGGATTTTAGATCATGATAACCATCCAATCAGTGGAGTTCTGACATATATCCCCCATTCGCCCAACAGGCTCAAAAAACGCAACTCATGCTACAATTACCCCCACTAAATACGCTTTCTGGAGTCTCACCATGACCCTCA
>JACXUY010000157.1 GCA_014763665.1 Gammaproteobacteria bacterium | reverse complement strand
GCACAAGGCCATCATGCGTTACATCCTCCACTACACGCAGCCGGGCGACATCGTGTTCGACGGCTTCTGTGGAACCGGCATGACGGGTGTGGCCGCGCAAATGTGTGGCGACCGCGAAGTGGTTATGTCTCTTGGCTACCAAGTGAAGCCGGACGGGACCATTTTGCAGGAAGAGATGGATGAAAATGGGAAAAAGGTTTGGAAGCCATTTTCGAAGCTTGGTGCTCGAAAAGCCGTTCTGAATGATCTTTCGCCTATTGCAACTTTCATTGCAAACAATTATTCGAGCGCATATACAAGCTCGAATTTCAGATACATTGCAGATAAGTTTATTAACAACTTGAAAGACAACTGGAACTGGCTGTACGAAACCAAACATATCGACAACAAATCAACTGGCGAAATCAACTATGTGGTTTGGAGCGATGTCTTTCTTTGTCCAGACTGTTCTGCTGAGTTAGTTTTCTTGGATGTTGCATTTGATGAATCTGAGGGGAAAGTGTGTGATTCCTTTCGGTGCCATACGTGCAATGCGTTGCTCAACAAGAAAATGATATCTCATGCTACGGAAACCTATTTTGATATTTTATTAAAAAAGCCGATTTCACGAAACAAACAAGTTCCAGCCCTAATTAATTATTCGATTAAAGGTAAACGTTTCGAGAAAAAACCAGATTCAGAAGACTTTGCATTGCTAGTTAAAATTGAAAAAAGCTTAGCAGAATTGAACATTGATCCGATCCCAATGATGCACAAAGGTGGTGAGAATTGGGGGGCAATATGGAGATCGGGTTATCATTATGGAATTACACATGTTCATCATTTTTATACATCAAGAAATTATCTGATTCTGCATGACGCTTGGCGGAGTGCGCCGACAAAAGAACTGAAATGGGCAATTTCAGCCATACTTAATTATATTAATAAAAAGCAGTCATTTACGGGTGGCGGCGGCGGCATGCCAGGTGTTTTATATATTGCGTCAATGGTCCAAGAAAAGAACTTTATTGATGTATTGGATAGAAAGATAAAATCTCTTGACAAGGTTTTGCCAGAGCTTTCCAGAATTAAATATAGAAATGTCTGCGGCACGCAATCAACTGGTGCCCTTTCAAACGCGATTGAAGATGAAACTCTTGATTATGTTTTTGTCGATCCTCCATTTGGTGCCAACATTATGTATTCAGAAGGTAGTTTTCTCTGGGAATCGCAATTATCCGTTTGGACTAATCAGGAACCTGAAGCCATTGAAAGCACATATCAAGAAAAGAAAATTGATGACTACAGGAGTTTGATGACCGTTTGTTTTAGTGAACTTTATCGTATTCTGAAACCAGGTCGCTGGATGACTGTAGAGTTTTCTAATACTCAGTCTTCCGTATGGAACAGTATTCAAACATCTCTCGCTGATGCCGGTTTTGTGGTTGCCAATGTATCTGCTTTGGACAAAAAACAAGGTGGATTTAAGGCAGTAACCACACCTACAGCTGTCAAACAAGACCTCGTCATCTCAGCCTACAAACCCAATGGCGGTTTTGAAGAGCGCTTCCAGAAAGAGGCGCAAACCGAAGAAGGTGTCTGGGATTTTGTCCGCACGCACCTGAAGTATCTGCCAGTCACCAAGCGCCAGGGCGCGTTGATGCTTTTCGTTCCTGAGCGTGACCCGCGCATCCTGTTCGACCAGATGGTGGCTTACTACGTCCGCAAGGGCTACCCCGTGCCGATCTCCAGCCAGGAGTTCCAGATTGGGCTGTCGCAGCGTTTCATCGAGCGCGACGGCATGTATTTCCTGTCGGACCAGGTAGCCGAATACGACCGTAAGAAAATGACCTCGGGTGAACTCAAGCAGATGGCCATGTTCGTCTCCGACGAAGCATCCGCCATCCAGTGGCTCCGCCAGCTC
>JACXUY010000156.1 GCA_014763665.1 Gammaproteobacteria bacterium | reverse complement strand
ATCGGCGCGGCGGAATTCCGTAATACCCACTTCAGCTACATGATGGGAGCTGATGGCGTAGAAAAGTTTGTCTCGACTCCAGAACTGCAAAGCGAAAACAGCATTGGTGGCGACCCCCTTGAACCAGGCCAGGTCTGGACCATCTCGCCAGGTGGCGGTGAAGAGCATCCGGGACTCTACCGAATCGAAATCAATGAAGGCCCAGGTTCCGGAGTCAAGATCCTCAACAAACCCGTGCCGCCAGCCTTCAAGGAAAGCATGGGCTACGCCGAGCAAAACCTCTATGCCCGGTCGATGCAACTGGTCGGGGACAAAGACCCTCGTCACCATGAATTCACCGCCCAACTTCGTGCCTTTGACGCATCCAAGTCGGGCGCGAAACTCGGCATGGCATCACTCATCGCGCTCTGCACGGCTCTCTTGAAGAAGAGTGTTCGCGGCGGCCTCATCATCGTGGGGGAGATTAACCTGGGCGGATCTATCGAGCCTATTCACAACCCCGTAACCATCGCCGAGATCGCAGTTGAAAAAGGTGCCTCGACTCTCTTGATGCCGGTTTCCTGCCGTCGGCAGCTTTTTGACCTATCTGACGATATGGCGACCAAAATCGACATCCAGTTCTATTCCGATACCAGGGATGCCCTCCTGAAGGCTATGGTGGAGTGACGAGTATGAGTGTCCAGAGTGCAGCTATCCAGGTGTTGAAAGAGGCAGGCAAGCCGCTCCATGCCAATGAAATCGCCAAGCTGATCATCGAAGCTGGGCTCTGGAAGTCTGATGGTAAGACACCGGAGGCCACCGTTAGCGCCCGGCTCTACTCCGACATCAAGAGCAATGGGGATAAGTCGTGCTTTGTAAAAGTAGGCCCTCAGACCTTCGCACTTCGGGATTCCACAGAAATAGAGGGTGACACGGCGTCGGTTCTTGCACCTGTCGAAAAGCCCTCAAAACCTCATCCCATCAACGCGGGCTTTTCCTTCATCGATTGTGCTCAGAAGGTGCTTGAGGAGTTCAGCGGCAAAAATCCGATGCACTACAAGGAAATCACCGAGAAGGCGTTGGAAAAAGGATGGTTGGTGACGAGCGGAAAAACGCCGGAAGCCTCTATGTACGCCCAGGTGATCACTGAGATCAAGCGCCAGCAGAAACGCGGTGAGCGGCCCCGTTTCGTTCAGCACGGCCGTGGCTATATCGGCCTGAGCCAATGGATGGGACGCGGTCTGGCATTCCAAATCGAGCAGCATAACCACCAGGTTCGGAAAGCACTGCGTGAGCGCCTGCTCGCTATGAAACCCGGCGAGTTCGAGGAGCTCATCTCGCAGTTGCTGGCGGAGATGGGCTTCGAGATGGTCGAGGTAACCAAACTCAGCGGCGACGGTGGCATCGATGTCCGGGGCACCCTGGTGGTCGGTGACGTAGTCCGCATCAAGATGGCCGTCCAGGTCAAGAAATGGAGGCTCAAGAACAACATCCTGGCCCCGGTGGTTCAGCAGGTGCGCGGCAGCCTCGGAGCGCACGAACAGGGTCTGATCATCACCACCAGCGACTTCAGCGCCGGAGCCATCAAGGAAGCGGCTCAGTCTGACAAGACCCCCATCGCCCTGATGAACGGTGAGCAACTCGTGATGCTGCTGATGGAACACGGCATCGGCGTCCATCGCTCTACACCGGATCTGTTCGAGATCGATGAGGAGTTTGCCGTAAAAGATCTCAACCACGCAAATTGATCAAGGCGGGCGTTCGATATGGCAAAAGTGACCTAGAATAATGCAAATTTTTGTATTATCTGGATCAGCCCCAAATGTTATTTATAGCCTTCTGAACTCAAGTCACTCCAATACCTTATCAAAAGACTGCTTTATCCACTCAATATTTCTATCTTCAGTTAGATCATACAAACTGTATTGTCTGCC
>JACXUY010000155.1 GCA_014763665.1 Gammaproteobacteria bacterium | reverse complement strand
GGATTGGTGCGCTCAAAGTCATAGAAAACTTGCATAAAGTGATGAAAAACAACGATTAACGCTGCCCCCCGCAAGAACTGAATACTATAAAAAGTCTGATTCATTTCAAAAACTCAACCACAACATCAATCACCTTTTCCCTATCTTCTGCACTCATCCCGAAGTACATCGGCAGGCGGACAAGGCGTTCGCTTTCGGTGGTGGTGTATTGGTCTGTGCCGTTGAACGTACCAAACTTTTGCCCTGCGGGTGCGGAGTGCAGGGGGATGTAGTGGAACACGGCCATAATGTCGTTGGCTTTTAGGTGTTCGATAAACGCGGTGCGTTGGTCGAGGTCTTTTAGCTTGAGGTAATACATATGCGCGTTGTGTTGGCAATGGTCTGGAACAAAAGGCAATTCAACCAGGCCTGGTGGTAACTGTTTAAACGCTTGATGATATGCATTCCACGTTGCCAAACGGTTTTGGTTGATGTCATCCGCTTTTTCTAACTGCCCCCACAAAAACGCGGCTTGCAGTTCGCTGGGTAAATAACTGCTTCCCACATCAACCCAAGTGTATTTATCCACCTGCCCACGGAAAAACTGGCTGCGGTTAGTGCCTTTTTCACGAATCACTTCCGCACGCTGTAAAAAACGCGCGTCGTTAATAATCAACAAGCCGCCTTCGCCGCCGCTTGTGTAGTTTTTGGTTTCGTGAAAACTGAACGCCCCCAAATGCCCAATGGTTCCCAGTGGCTTGCCTTTGTATGTACTCATCATGCCCTGTGCGGCATCTTCCACCACAAACAAACCATGACGATTGGCGATGTCCATAATCGCATCCATCTCACAACCCACGCCCGCATAATGCACTGGCACAATCGCTTTTGTTTTAGGGGTAATGGCGGCTTCAATTTTGGTTTCGTCAACATTCATGGTATCGGGGCGAATATCCACAAACACAATCTTTGCACCACGCAATACAAACGCATTGGCGGTGCTGACAAAGGTATAGCTGGGCATAATCACTTCATCACCCGGCTGAATATCCATCAACATTGCCGCCATTTCCAATGCCGCCGTGCAAGATGGCGTTAATAAGGCTTTTTTACAACCTAGGTTTTCCTCAAACCAGGCCTGGCACTTTTTGCCAAAAAAACCATCGCCGGAGATTTTATTGCTTTGCATCGCCTGCAAAACATACTGCTGCTCATTGCCCGTTAAAGGCGGTTTGTTGAATGTAATCACGTTTACTTAAACCTACTTCTAAAATTTATCTGTACCATTTTGCCATTCGCAGTTATTTCTTTCAACACTAATAACCCTTGCGTGCAAACAACGACTGGTGCACCTTGTTCTATAAAAATTACCTTGCCGATATGTCTTTCACGATGTTCAACTACAACATCATCTAGCACATCAACCTCTTTAAAATAAATCACTTCATCATTTAATCTAGCTTTTGCGCCATCATACGGATAGCCCACCACATCAACAAACCGCTTAATCTTATCGGCTGACCAAGCCCAGTCAATAAAGTAATCCTCGTGATCTAGCCATAAGCTATAAGTCGCCTGATTTTCGTCTTGCTTATATCCGGTAAGCGCCTCGCCTGCTAAAACACGAGTATAGATTTCATCGACCAAATCAAAATACAACGGCTCTATTTGCTTAATTGCCTCTTCTATTTTTATCGGATAACTAAAATCAGTCGACTTTTGCGCGATAATATCACCACGATCATACTTGCAATCCGCAAATAAAGCTGTTACCCCCCCGCAACTCCTTGTTTATTAAAGAGTTTACTAAGGGAGCAAACCCTCGATATTTGGGCAGCAGAGAATCATGGAAAACAATCAGATTGGTTTCATTTTTAATTAACCAACGCCAACCTATGGCGAACTTTAAGCCTGAAAATTTGTTTTCAATTTCAGCATCA
>JACXUY010000154.1 GCA_014763665.1 Gammaproteobacteria bacterium | reverse complement strand
AACCAAGGCAAGCTCATGGCGCTTGTCCTTTTTGGGGATTACAAACAATTCCGCATTGGCATACCCATCCGCTCTTAGGACATTGAAGCTGGTGCTGATGTAGTTGATGTTGTGATTGCTTAAAGCCAAGATCATGTACACGGGGTTTTCTACAGCGAACATTGCATAGTGTTGGTTAAATGCATTGACACGCTCTGTGACTACTCCCCGCCCGCATTTGGCGAGGGTTTTCGGGCTATTCTGCTAACCAACTGTTCGCGAATAACATTGGTTTCAATTTTAACCGGCACCCCCAATTTCTTAGCGAGGTATCTAATAGTTGCAAAATTGTGAGAGCCGCCGCTATTGGACCACCCCAACCCATTCATCCAAGAACGTTCAACCATAACATCACGCATTTCTAGTGGGCGGTCGAACAATCGTAGCTCGCCATGCTTTAATCTGTTTTCGATATTCTGCACTGTTTGGTCCTGGATCCAATCAGGGCAGCGCTTCTCTGCAAACTCATCAAGATTCCTGTATTCGTGAAGCTGGCTTTTCGATGCCGCGATATGGCTCACCCTGGTAATATCCAAGGTTTCAACGCCTTCTGATTTCCGGCACACATCAAACAAAGATGATTCGGCACCACCCGCTTTCTTCAGGCGGTTGAAGACCACATACCAATCGACAACACTATCCAAACTGGCATTGTGGTCACCCATGAAAGACTCATCATAATCCGTTATCTGACCTCGGTTTTCGCGCAATTCCCGCTGAAAAGGCAAAAGACCTTCAGTAAAGACATTGATTTTTTGTGGCCACGTTAAACCCATACACCTTCCAATTTCATAACGATTAAACGACGCGTACTTATATCACCCCGAGCGGGGGCGTTTTTTTATGCGGATTGAACTCTTATAGCAATGAAATTCTTTTAATTCAATTTTATTGGAGCAATCATTATGAGATCAGTAATTTCTTTTCCAGACAGAGGCCATTGGGGCAACCGTAACTACCGCGGCAACTGCAGCGGCCACGTTCAAAAATCTTTAATCGAGCAGTACCAACCTCGTTTGTTTGTTGACATCTGTGAAGGGGGTGGCACATCAAAAGATGTGTGTGCGGAGATGGGTATAGAGTATGTGGGTTTAGACTTGCGCCATGGCCAAGACTACACCCGTGATGACATCCTAAACCAACTTACACGACCAGCTGACATGGTGTTTAGCCATCCGGCTTACCATACGGCCATTCTATACTCTGGCAACATGTGGGGCGAAGCAGATCCACGCGACCATTCGCGCTGCGAGACTTACGAAGAGTTCCTAGAGAAAAGCCGCGTCATGCTCTCAAACCAACGCGAAGCCACCAAGGAAGGTGGGATTTACACCTCTCTGATTGGTGACATTCGCAAAAACGGGGAGTTCTATTCACCACAGGCCGACTTCATCCGAATGATGCCTAGAAACGAGCTGAAATCAGTCACGATCAAAATGCAGCATAACACTTGGTCAGGGAGCAAGTCTTATAACAAGATGAAGCACCCCTATATCGACCATGAGTATCTGTTGATTTTCGAACGTACTGCGAAAACCTTGATTCAAGTCTCTTGGGATAAAGCACTCGAACTAAAACGCGAGATCGCTCAAACCTGGAGAACCTTGATCAGATTGGTCATGATGAAGCTTGGTGAAGCGTCACTGGCAAAAATCTACAAAGAAGTGGAATTGTTAGCCGGTCCCAAATTGGCTAGTAATCCTTCATGGAAGGCGAAAGTCAGACAAACACTACAAATGCACCACAACAACGTGCAACGCGGCGTATGGGCTGCTTAATACCTCAACACCAACCCGTCCATGTGACGGGTTTTTTTATGCCTGATGAAACCTTATTTCATTGAAATTTGAATGTATTCCTAGCACTGACTAGGGGATTAACGCCCCTAT
>JACXUY010000059.1 GCA_014763665.1 Gammaproteobacteria bacterium | reverse complement strand
CGTGGGGACGCCATAAAGCGGGATTAGCTCAGTTGGTAGAGCATAACCTTGCCAAGGTTAGGGTCGAGAGTTCGAGTCTCTTATCCCGCTCCAATATTTATTGCTTCAAATCACCAATTGAAGCTTCTATAATTTCATTTTCATTCTTTTCTCTTTTTCTGCTGTCAAATTTGCTTAAAAAAATATGCTTTATTCCCATAGTCACTGGTAAAATAGCAATGCTACTTTTCGATGAGTGTTTGCTGAGTTTATGCGCGTTCTGATCATTAAAACATCGTCACTCGGCGATATTATTCACACTTATCCTGCCTTAACCGATGCAGTGCGAGCGATTCCAAATATTCGTTTTGATTGGTTGGTGGAAGAAAGCTTTGTTGATCTGCCCCTATTGCATCCCGCTGTTGATGAAGTCATTTCCTTACCTTGGCGTCGCTTACGCAAACGACTTTTTTTGCTAGATAGCTGGCGTGAATTAGCTTGCTTGCGTCGTCGTTTGCAATCTAAACACTACGATTTGGTTATTGATGCGCAGGGATTATTAAAAAGTGCGATCTGGACGCGTTTAATCAACGCACCGATTCATGGTTTGGCATCAGACAGTGCTCGCGAGCCTTTAGCCAGTCATTTCTATCAGATCACCCATTCGGTTGCTTGGGGACAGCACGCTATTACGCGCGTGCGCGAGTTATTTGCCAAAGCCTTAGCTTACCCCTTGCCCAATATGGATGAAACTGATTTTCATATTGCGCCAAAATTGCGAGCCATTCCTGCGCAGCAGACAAACTATTGGGTCTTTGCTCATGCCACCACCTGGGAGAGCAAGCATTGGCCAGAAGCCTACTGGCAAGCGCTGATTTTATTTGCTCGGCAACAACAGCGCCAAGTATTACTGCCTTGGAGTAATGACGAAGAACGCGAAAGAGCAGAACGATTGGCCAGATTAACCCAGCAGGTTGAAGTCTTGCCCAGGTTAGATCTTGCTGCGATGACGCGTGTGTTGGCCGGTGCTGAGTGTGTGGTGGGCGTGGATACCGGATTAACCCATTTAGCGGCGGCACTGCATCGACCCGTTGTGGCCATTTATGGCGCGACTGAACCGGGGCTAACGGGCGTGATTGGCCCTAAAGCCAAGGTTTTGCAGGCTAAGTTTCCCTGTGCGCCTTGTATGCGAGAGCGCTGTATTGAATTAACGGATCAACAGGTGATACCGCCGTGTTATGTAAAGGATATGTCGGTGCAACGCGTGAGCGAAGCCATTCAAAATCTGTTAGATGAAGCTTCTCATGCAAACTAATTGGCTTGCTTTATTACGCGAATTGGGTTTTGAAGGCGATGTAGATGCCAGTTTAGGGGCGCGCCAACGTTATGCTACTGACGCTTCTGTCTTTGAGCAGCTTCCTCAATTCATTTGTTGGCCTAGACACGTTCAAGACCTGCAAGTCTTGGTGAGATTTTCCCAGCAGGTTTCATTACCCATCACCATGCGCGGTGCGGGAACGTCTTTGGCTGGTCAGGCCATTGGTGATGGCGTGATTGTCGATACCACGCGTTATCTGAATCGCATCCTAGCGTTAGACATCGAAGCTCAAACCGTGACGGTTGAACCGGGTGTGGTGCTAGATGAGTTAAATGCCCAGTTGAAAGCACACGGGCTATGGCTTGCCTTAGATACTTCAACCGCTAACCGTTGTGTTATTGGTGGCGTCGTTGGCAATAATTCCTGTGGTTCCTATTCTGTCGCTTATGGCACACCCCGCGACCAAATTGTTTCGGTCGATGCTGTATTAAGTGATACAAAGCGAGTTAGCTTTTCAGACTTAGCGGACGTTGAATTTGAGCAAAAATCTGCTCAAGAAGACATTGAAGGCGCAATTTATCGCTGTATCGATGACATCTGTCGGCATGGCAAAGTGGCATTGATAGACGCTTACCCTGATGCCAGTATCATTCGTCGTAATACCGGCTATGCGTTGGATGTGATGGCTCAGCAACCTCGTTGGCAAGCAGAAGGTGGCAAGGCTAATTTGGCACCCTTAATTTGTGGTTCTGAAGGTACTTTAGCGCTGATCAGTTCCGTGACCTTTAAATTAAAGCCTTTGCCGTTGCATCGTGCCTTGGTAGTGGTACAGTTTGATGATGTCTTTGCTGCTTTGGATGCCACGTCAAGTTTGCTGACGGTTAAACCGATTGCAGTCGAGTTGATTGATGCACCGACTATGGCGGGCAGTAAAGGTCATGCAGGTTTTGAGCGCTTCCGTTTCTGGCTAGCGGGTGACCCAGAAGCTGTTCAGGTAGTCGAATTAGCAGCAGACACTGAAGCGGAACTGAATGATAAAATTGCCTTAACCGCCCAGCTAGCCAGCAACCTAGCACATGCCTACGATGTGCGATCCTTACGTGGAGCGGATATGGCCGCTGTTTGGCAGGTGCGTAAAGCGGGGCTGGGCTTGTTAATGGGCAAAGTTGGTAAGTGTAAAGCCGTTGCGGTTATTGAAGATGCCGCCGTACCCGTAACATCGCTCAGTGCATTTATGCGCGATATTCGTGCGCTGATGGCTGAATTAAGGGTTAATTGTATTTACTACGGCCACGCTTCGGTGGGGCTGATTCATTTGCGTCCTGAATTAGACCTAACGTTAGCGGAAGATAAGCGTCGATTTGTGCAGATTGCACAGCGTGTTTCACACTTGGTTAAACACTATAAAGGCGCATTGTCGGGTGAGCATGGCGATGGTCGATTACGCGGTCCTTTTTTGCGAGAACAACTCGGAGAAACCGTTTATAACTATTGTGTTGAATTAAAACGTGCCTTTGATCCTAATAGCTTACTCAATCCTCAACGCATTATCTCTAACTTGGCGATTGATAGCGATTGGCGGCAATCCGTTGCGGATACGCGATTAGCGACGGGATTCGATTGGTCGAATGAGGCAGGTTTTGGTGCCAGTGTCGAAAAGTGTAATGGGGCAGGGGTGTGTCGTCAGTCGGTGGGGGCTATGTGTCCCTCTTTTCAAGCGACGCATGATGATGAACATTCAACACGCGGTCGCGCTAACTTATTGCGTTTTGCCTTGCAATCGCCAGATCCTCGAAAAGCCCTTTCTGGTCAACAGCTTGCCGATGCTTTAGCCAGTTGTTTGTCGTGTAAGGCCTGTAAGTCAGAATGCCCTGCTAGTGTCGATATGAGTCGTCTGAAATCGGAAGTACTTTATCAGCAACAGCTCACCGAAGGTGTTACTTGGAAATTGCGTTTATTACGTCATTATCATCGCGTGTTGCCAATACTAAACAAAACACGCTCACTAATTAAAGGTGTTAACGCATTAACATGGTTTCAACGCAAGCTACCCCAATCTGATGGCCAAGATGCAAAACAGTGGTGGCAAACTCAGGGTAAGTTTCTTAATCCCAGCTCGTCGCAGTCTGTGGTGGTGTTGGTGGATATCTACAGTCGTTGGCTGCATACCCAGCAAACACAAGCAACGATACGCATTTTGCAAACCATGGGCTATGTAGTAGAACCTATTTGGTTGGAAGAATCGCCTAGGTTACTCATTAGTCATGGTTTTTTATCGCAAGCCAAGCAGGTGTTAACTGATGTTATCACACACCATGAAGCGCAATTCCATTCAGCTAAGGCGATTGTCGGTATTGAACCCGCCGAGTTACTGGTATGGCGCGATGATGGACTGGCATTAGTCGATGCAGAACAAAGCTCAATCTTATCGAAATGGCAAGCCAAAATTGTTCTTTTCGAAGAGGCTATGCTCGCGCTAACAGCCTTATCACCGCAATGGCAGTGGCCTGTATTTAAGCGGTCTGTCGCGATTCAAATCCATTGTCATCAACGCAGTTTGGTGGGTATTGCTAAGACGCAACAGGCGTTTGCACTGTTAGGTGTTGAGCCAAAATTACTCAGTGATGGTTGTTGTGGGATGGCAGGGAGTTTTGGGTATCGGCAACCTGAATTGTCTGTCAAAATTGCACAAAAGCAATTATTACCCCGTTTGGCACAACAAAATGAAGCTACCCTAATTGTTGCTTCTGGTAGCAGTTGTCAGCAACAGATTGCCGATTTGGCGTTTAAGAAAGCGGTGCATCCGGCTGAAGTATTTGCGCAGGCACTGGGGATTTGAACGTTAAAATGAGAAACAAAAAAGGTCGTTTTCACGACCTTTTGATATTAAGCATGCACTAGGACTATTAACGAATTAAAAACTCATCACGACTGCGTCCAGCGGCTTCATAACGTTTGAGCCATAAGGGTGGCAAACCGCGACCTGACCAAACGTTACTTTCATTACCAGGAGCCGTATCACGATATTTAGGCGTTACTGGCTTGCTCGATTTTTCACGTGGACCACGCGTTATTTTACCGGTACCAAATTCACCAACTAATACTTTCATTAAAGCAGCTGGGCTTTTTTGATTATTCTCATCGAGTGATGTTTGAATAAAATCAATAATATCAGCAACCCAAGGCGTATCCTTGCTCACTTGTGATGCTTTTTTTTGGTTTTCTAACGCTAATAACTCAGCTTGCATTTGCGCTAGTTTTTGTTGGATTTTTTTCATTTTAGTATCGATGTTAGCCATGAAATTTCTCACTTTACGGTGGTTTATAAAGCTTATCACGATAAGATAATATGCTATATATTTTTTATTATAACGGTCTTTTTTTTAATTGGCTATATATTTTTCCAGCTCAGTAATAATTTTTTTTGTTGCTCCCTGTTGTTGTTGGCAATAAGCTTGCGCTTTAAGTCCAATCTGATTACCTTGTTCGGGTTCACGATAGAGCTGAATTAATCTTCTGCTGAGTTCTGCTTCATCATTCGTTTTGATTATCCCCTGAGCTGAAATTAAGCCTTGTTCAATTTCACTAAAATTATGGTTATAAGGCCCAGTCAAAATGGGTTTAGCTAGGGCAGCAGGTTCAAGCAGATTGTGTCCCCCCCAAGGAACCAGACTTCCGCCAACAAAACAGGCTTGTGCAATGTCATAACAGGGCATTAATTGACCTAGTGTATCCACTAATAATACCTGTACTGATGCTTCTAAATCGGCATCTGTCTCGTACCATTCACTCCAGCGTTTAAACACTATATGGGTTTTGACCAAATACGCTGCTAAGGTATCAAAATAATTTGGGTGGCGCGGCACAAGGATCAGCAAAGGGTTATTGGGCAATGAAGAAAGCTGTTGATGCGACTGAATGAGCGGCGCCTCTTCGCCGGCATGGATGCTTGCGGCTGTCCAAATCCAGCGCCGACCGATTCGGTTGTGCAGGAGCCGACTTTGCTGTGCGAGTGTCGGCGGAAGGGTTAAGTCGTATTTAATATTACCTAATAAATGACAGCGTTGGCGTTGAACACCCAATTCGATAAGTGCATCGGCATCTGCCCGTGTTTGCGCGGCGACAAAAGCGACGGGTTCCAGCAACTGACGCAGTAATGGTTGACCATATTTTGGGTAGTTTTTGCGTGAAGATTGGGATAATCTTGCCTGAATAATGATCACAGGTATTTTTTTTTGATGTGCAGTGTGGATTAAGTTAGGCCAAAACTCGGTTTCCATTAAGATCAGCAGTTTTGGTTTGATCGCATTAAACAATCGACGACGCAGCCATGCATAATCCAAAGGTAAAAAACTAATGCTGAGATTGTCTATCGCCTTTTCTTTGGCCGCATTAATAGCACTACTATTGCCACCCGTAAAAAAAATGGGCTGCGAGGGGTATAGCTGACGAAGTTGTTTAATCAGAATAAAAGCAGCCTGAGTTTCTCCTAATGAAACCGCGTGAATCCAAATAGGTGCTTGTTGAAAGTGTGGGCATTGAATGGTCCATAATTGTTGCCAGCACTGCCAGCCATTATTCTGACGGCGACAACGTTTAATGCTGTAATAAACCCATAGTGGCCACACTAGCCACATGAGTAGTTGATATATCCATAATCGCATTGTGTGGTCTGCGGTTAAAACCGATAACCTAATTCAACAAAATGAAAATCAGTGGAAGGGTTAGGTTTTTCGATATTGGCATTGGAAACGTGTAAATACTTATAACCCACACGGAGCTGTTGATTTTCCCAACCTAAACCAAATTGATCACCAAATTGAAATTGAGTCGATTTAGAGTAATCTTTTATGTCAACTTGGCTGAGTAAATGAACTCCGACACCCACTTCGGCGTACCAAGGTGATTTTTCATGCGACTTCATTTTAAATATGGGCGTTAGGCCAAAATCTGTCAGTGAGCGATCTTTGTATTTACGATCTGCTTGCCATTGACCGACGCTGAGTTCCAGATTCGCGCTCAAAGCAAAGTCTTTTGTTTTCCAGAATGTTTTTTTCGGTTCGATACGGTAAGTTAGGCGAGCTGAGTGCATATCACCGTCAGCATCACTTCCGGCCAGTAGGCCGATCTGTTGTTTGCTGATTCCTGAACGAGCAACATCCGTTAAGTTATTTCCGTAAAGACTGCCAACGATGGCAGCACCTGCTGTTGCCGCAACCACACCATGCACGGCAATTCCTGCATCTGCCTGTGCGCTTGCAAAAGCTTGTACACCAACCAAACTGGTTAGAAGCAATGAACGAAATAAAGATGACATAAGCAAATCGCCATTAAGATTGATAAAATAATATATTAACGGATTATCAGGGATAGCTAAAGTGCTGAATTTTGAGCGTGCGCGGGTACTTGTTGTTGGTGATGTGATGCTGGATCAATATTGGTCGGGCGATACGGGGCGTATTTCACCCGAGGCCCCCGTTCCTGTGGTGCGTGTGCAGCAGATTCAGGCACGTGCTGGTGGTGCTGCTAACGTGGCAATGAATGCCAAAGCCTTGGGTGCTGCTTCGGTGGGTATGGTGGGTATTATCGGTCAGGATGAAGCGGGAGATACGCTGGATCAATTGCTTATTGATGCGGGCGTTGTGACGTATTGGGTTAGGGATTCGCTTATGCCTACCGTACGAAAGTTGCGCGTCATTAGTCGTCAACAGCAACTCATCCGGTTAGATTTTGAAGAGGTGCCGCCAGCACACTTAGCTGAGAAGCTGTTATTAACCCTAACCCAGATATTGGTAGATTACGATGTGTTGGTCATTTCTGACTATGCTAAGGGTGCGTTAGCCTTGGTTGCTGATATGATTGAAATTGCCCGAAACATGAATAAGGCGGTGTTGGTTGATCCAAAGGGTAATGATTTTTCACGTTATCGTGGCGCGACGCTGATTAAACCCAATTTGTCAGAATTTTGTACCATTGTTGGTAAGGTGAGCACGGATGAAGCTATTGCTCAGCGTGGACAGGCGTTAATGAACGAGTTGGGCTTGTCTGCATTATTGGTAACGCGAAGTGAAGCAGGTATGACTTTGCTACAACAGGGGCAGGATCCGGTTCATATTCCGACCAAGGCGCAAGAAGTATTCGATGTAACGGGTGCGGGCGATACCGCCATGGCAACCTTGGCTGTCGCTTTTGCCTCTGGTATGAATTTACCTGCATCGGTACGTCTAGCTAATGAAGCATCAGGTTTGGTGGTACGCAAGCTAGGTACCTCTATTGTCACTCAAGCTGAGTTAGCCCAGGCAACGCATCCAACAGCACACCTTGGGTCAGTGGCCGATTCGTGGCAAAGTCTGCAACAATGGGTGAAGCAAGCACAGCAAATGGGTGAACGTGTGGTCATGACCAATGGTTGCTTTGATATTTTGCATCCGGGGCATATCCGTTATTTGCGCGAAGCTAAAGCCCTAGGTGATCGTTTAGTGGTCGCAGTCAACTCTGATGCGTCTGTGAAACGATTAAAAGGAGAGAGCCGCCCAGTCAACGGTTTGGCAGAGCGAATGGAAATGTTGGCCGCCTTAGAAAGCGTCGATTGGGTGGTCGAGTTTACAGAGGAAACGCCTGAAGCCTTAATTTGCGCCGTGAAGCCGGATGTGTTGGTTAAGGGGGGCGACTATACGCCAGAACAAATTGCGGGTGCGAATTGTGTTTGGCAGGCAGGCGGTGAGGTGCGTGTGCTCAATTTTTGGCAAGGTCATTCAACCACGAAAATTATTGAACGAATGCAAACACATTGATAGGAAAACGCCTTGATTTGTCGTAGAATGAAATAAAGTTCGTTGTGGAGGTGATCATGTCAGTGACACCCTTGTCGTCACAATCGGCACAGCCCATTTTAGTGCCTCAATCAATCAAGCGTAACAACGCTTCGATTGAGCAAGCTGCTGTATCAGAAAAAACCGAAGCGAACAATGAAACGACACAAGCGCCATCCAAGTCCACATCACCTGCTTCATCTAACACCAAGGCTACTGGTGTTAATTTGAATGATCCCGAAGTTGCGAAAGTTATTGCTCAGCTCGAATCGCGAGATAGAGAAGTGCGTATGCATGAGCAGGCTCACGCCGCTGTTGGCGGTCAATATGTCACCTCTGGCCCAAGCTACACCTATCAAACCGGTCCCGATGGTAAACGTTATGCTGTGGGGGGGAATGTGGGTATTGATGTTTCGCCCATTCCGAATGATCCCCAAGCAACACTCGCTAAAGCACGACAAGTGATTCAAGCCGCTATGGCGCCTGCTGAACCTTCTTCACAGGACTATGCGGTTGCCCAGTCAGCACAGGCAATGATGCAACAGGCGCAACAAGAACTAGCGACTCAGCAGCAAGCATCAATGACGGGTGAAACTGACGATGAAAGTGAGACGAGCAAATCGACTCAGCCAAGTCAAAACGATAATCAGCGAGCGGCTTCTCGTTTTGAGCAAGAAGCAAGTCGTTTTTATGAGCAAACTGAAATCGCCACCAATGGCTTAGTCGGTCGTGTGGGTGGCTACCAAGACAGTGCTTTACGTTTGGGGTTAAGACTTCAGGCGTAGCCTTTCAGTCGATAAATCAGCCAACCAATCCATTCGTGCCAAGCTTCGCTAAACATCGCTAATCCACTGGCTTGTGGTAGATAATCGAGTAAATCATCACCAATAGACACAACACGAATATCGGTTGTGGCAGCGGTGATGCTGATGTGAGTTGGCAAATTGTGTAATGCTGTTGCCATCGAACGTGGCATGTGAGCAGCCGAAGTGACCAGCATCACCTTTTGCATGCCTAGGTTAGCCAATATGGGCTGGCTGTTCTTCATGTTCTCGTAAGTGCTTTGACTCTTATCTTCTTCAATAATCGCCGATTCAGGCACAGATAACTGCATGAGTAGCGTTTTCATGGCACTGGCTTCACTTTGTTGTACGCCTTTCCAACTGAGTGTACCACCGCTAACTAAAATGCGTGCCGCTTTTCCCGCATGATAAAGCTGTGCCGCATAGACAACTCTATCAGCTGCATCGTTTAAATCGGGTGCGAGTCGCCAAGGTGGCGCACTACCATGAATGCCACCCCCCAGAAGCAAAATCACATCGGCTGGTTGTATGTCGTTGATGGCTTGCACAGGGTAACGGCTTTCTAACCGGTGCATCAGCCATTGACTGGTAACTGGCATACTGATCACAGATAAGAGCAGCAACGAGCTAGTCGCCGATAATTTCGCCAAACGCTGCTTCTGCCACCAAAGACTAATCACACTGAGCAACAGCAATAGCAGCACCCAAGTGAGCGGATAAAGAAAATAGCTGAATAGCTTGGCGATATAAACACTCATGTCATGAAGTCTCTAAAGCAATAAAAGG
>JACXUY010000153.1 GCA_014763665.1 Gammaproteobacteria bacterium | reverse complement strand
AAAATTGGCAAAGAACAGTGCTTACGGTCAAAAAGATGTCAAAAAACGCTCATTTAACAGAGTGAATCAAGATGGGCATTGGTCATGCAAAGCACTCTTCAGTTCAAAAAAAGGTCACGTTAATCATTAATGGCTCCCGTATGGGGATCCAAAACTATTTAATATCGATGCGCTTAACATTGCATCTAATGTTGCTGGAATCGTTCAACCAATCTGTCTTGGCGAGGAAAAGCTTACTTTTAGTACCATCACGCTTTGACTTTAAAGTGGCTCTGGAATAAGAGCCATCAATAAAAGACAGCCCCTTTTTCTCCAAATAGAATTCAAGAGCGCCATAATCTTTCCCGTCAGAGAGTTTATGGCCGTAAGGCGAGCTAGTATTGATGGAAATAGTAATCTTTTTATCACTAAGAGGGTGTTCCTTTGCTTTGACAAAATCGACATTAATGCCGCCGTCGTCGTATTTAGACCACTTACCGAATTGCATATATAAAACATCTAGCTTCTTGCCGTCATATTTGAACTGCCATTTTGGCTCACCGTTCAGTCGAGAGCAGTCAAGCTCAAAGCTATTCAGCTCGTATGCCTGAGCATCGGCGTACAAAAAGGGTGTTGCAGCTATTAAAGCGAACCCTAAAAGTTTTTTCATAAATTATTCAGTCTCCTGTAAATAAACTCTTTTCATCTTTTTTTTGTTAATAGTCGCTTGAATAACCTCCTCTTTGTGGGCTACTGCAAGCTCATATTCCAAACGCGTCGGGAAGCGGTCCTGTGCCAACATCCGTTTTTGATAGTGGTGCAGCGTACCGTAGACCCTGCAAAGCTTTAGGTACTCAATCAGCTTGTCTTCATCCTGTTCCGGGTGTAGATATTGCAGCTGTTCTGCACCTCGTTGCTTGTCACTTAATCGAGTGCAAGCCTGTTCAATGTGTTTGTTTACAAAACTTTTAGGAAGAATCAAAGCCAACCATCGAAATAGCTTAACACTTTTCTCAGCCGTTCGTTTTAATGAGCGGATCTCTTGCTCAGCGGCTTGCTGCCATACCCCTATCTCTCTTGGCGTTGGAGGTGATAGTAGCATGAGATTTATTTCTGGCTTTGGAGGATGGTCTCTCATGATTATCGGCCCTTAAAGATTGAATTTAAATCCAGATTCTTTCTCAATATCCTTCAGCTCTACTCTAAATTTAGAAGGCTTTTTTCCTTGGTCCTCCGGGATATTCGGCACCAAGAACCCAACGCTTTCACGGCTCTTAGGGAAGTAAACGATTTTGTAGGTTTTGGCTGGCACCGCAATCCTACCAGGACCAATCCGTTTAGGGTTGATCGGGTCGAATACACCCCCGGTATAGATCACGGCTTCGCCCGCTTTAGATGCCAGTTTTCTGGCCAGCGTCTCGGTGTACCTCCAGATACCGCGGTTGTGCTCCGGGTATTCCGGTTGGCAATTGGCCAAGGTATAAGTGCTGGCTTGTGCTTTGTTAGTAAACGCCATCGAGCGGGAACTGGTTACATGGCCCCTGTCGTAGCCACTGCTACGGTAGTCAGCCAGTTTCGCGCGGTACTTGGCCGGAATGGAAGTTTCTTCGTAAAACTTGTCGTCGTCGCGACTAGCCGGCTTTTTCTCCAGCTCGGCCTTAGTAATATAGAAACGCGTCCATAATGGTGCCTTGAGCTTGTATGAATAACAAATGTCGTAGCGCTCTTTGTGAATCATTTGATCGCATTGGTAGTGGGCGCTGGCCAATGCTGTTGGTACCGGAAACCGGTCAAGCTCCTTACCTGCAAACGCACCGGTCGAAACAAATATCGCCAACCCAAGAAACAGCGTGTTAATGATGTTTTTTAGCAGAATAGCCCGAAAACCCTCGCCCAATGCGGGCGGGGATGAAAGGGCTAATCAGGCGTAGCCTGATTTTCTACATACTTGCGCAAGGTCTCA
>JACXUY010000152.1 GCA_014763665.1 Gammaproteobacteria bacterium | reverse complement strand
GTGAGACGGGCTACTATCTGATTTAGGCTTCGTGCATCACTTTTTGACCCACAGAGCGGCTACTATCTGATTTAGGCTTCGTGCATCACTTTTTGACCCGTGAGACGGGCTACTATCTGATTTAGGCTTCGTGCATCAAAATAGTGCAGAGGACTAATGTTCTTTTTGGTGCTATTTTAACCATCTAACAACAGTTGATTGGTTAACACCTAAAATCTCTGCTGCTTCGCGCGTTGTCTTGTTCATGTTAATCACTAGCTCTATTGCTTGATTGCGTTTATCAGAACTTAACGCCAAGCGTGCTTTGCCTGAAGCGACTCCACCTAATTTGCCTTTAAACGATTGCCTAGTGATAAACTTAGCTTCTGCTCTACCGTCCTGTTTCCACGTCCATTTAGCGATACTTTTAGCTGTTGCTGTAATCTCAGACATAGCTAACGGACTGCTAAAATCGTTATAAGCTATCGCTTTAGCAAATACTGCCTCGTAAAACGTCTTAAAATCGCTCTGGCGGTAGTTTCTGACTGCTTTGTATGTCCAGTAGCGAACTCTATCAAAAAGCGTCACATTGCGCCCTAAACCGATTGCTGGCAAGTTTTTACGTGCATCTTTGGCAAAATCCAAATCTACAAAGTCCGCCAAGTAGCTTAAATCGTAGCTATCATCGTTTAAAGCAATCGTATTCCAGTGCTTGTGTAATGGGTTTTTACAGATTAGACCTGCATAACCTGCATCGGCTTCGAGCTTTAAGGTCATGGCCACGTCAACAGCCGCTGCAAAACGTTGCGCCTTAGGGCTGCTATCTGGGTTTAAGTGGACTGGTACCGACAATGAGTACAGAAGATGTGCGTGGCGATTAACGGGGTTCTGGATCCAGATGTTTGGAACGGGCAAACCCATCTCATAAGCTTCTTCTGGGTGCGTTGGTCGATCAACGTCGAAAGCTAACCATAGCATTGAATTAGGTTCGTTGTGCTGGACGTATCGTTTGCGGACAGCATGACCTTTGGCGCGGATTAGCAGCCCTGACTGCAAATCGTCGGTACAGTAAGGCTTACGGGGTAAAGCCGATTCAAATAGTTTTAATTGTGCTGACATCTGCTCGCCTTAAAAAGGTTTGCAGAATTCAAAAATAGTGTTATCATTTTCTCGAATTCTGTAAGACCCTCGCTAACGATCTACCGCCAAGTTGACATAGTTACGAGGGTTTTTCGTTTCTGGTACTTTTCGCACGACCAGAAATAGCGCATATAGACAATTATAGCATAGAAAATTAAATCGCCTGTTTAATTGAAAATTGTATCAATTCTAGCTAATGCGTCATCAACAATATATGGTGGTGCTTTCTCTTTCAGTTTCGCTTTGCGAATTTTCCAATCCATAGATTTGAGCTGATGGCAAAAAACAGCGCCTTGTGTATCCATGCCAGTACCCATAAGCGTCACAATCATTCCCATATTTCTTGCAAAGTTGGCATTTCCTTGAGAAATAGGGCAAATCATGGCTAACCCAGATTGATTAAACAGCTTTTTACTCATTACCAAGCCAAAATGTGGACCTTTCATTTCTTGCCCCGCTGATGGGTCAAATTCTAAATGAACAACATCTCCCTGGTCTGGTACATAAGCCATCAATAACGCTCCATGCCTACTGATTGGCTGTTGTCCCAGCCCTCGACCATCGGTATTTCATTAGGCATTTCTGCCATGAGTTCTGCTAAGTTGTACTTTGGTTTTTTTCTTACTTCTATCGTTAGCTTATTGCCAGCTAGCCATAGCTCAACAGATGAGCCTTCATTGAGTTTGTTTTGTTCTATGAATGATTTTGGTATCGTCATCACTAACGAACCACCTGAGCGTCTTAATGTTTGCATCATGATATGAACTCCTTAAAAAGTTTTACTTTAGTATAACTTTTAGGGGTTCAATTATCAATCTAGTTTCTCATGTCTTGCAGTATGTTAGCCTTCGGGCGTCGCC